>MEQK01000045.1:0-52575 GCA_001770175.1 Bdellovibrionales bacterium RIFOXYD1_FULL_55_31
CAGCAGGGTTCTGGACTGCGAAGAATGCATGAAAAATGATTACTCTAGGAGGGGGGATGACTCAAGGGAAATGGGGGGGGGGTAAGGACCTAAAAACTGGTCTTTAGCAGGTTTTCTGGCTATTCGGTCGGCCTATGGCCGGGGGTTTGGAGGATTTTGGCAGGCCAAACCCCGTAGACTTGTCCGCCATGGCCAGTCCGTTTTGAAGACCGCGCTAAAAGAAGTTCTCCAAGCAGTTGCCGGGCCGACAATCCCACACGTTGATCTGAACTGGGAGTTGGTCCATACTCTCGGCGGAGAAATTTCATGGCTTTAGCTTTCGGAACCAGCGGAATTCGTGGATTGGCAAAGGAGTTCATCTCATCAGAGTGCTTCTGGCTGGTGAACGCGTTTCTAGATCACCTGAAGCTGATCGGCGCCCAGTCCGACCACATCCTCATTGCGGGAGATTTTCGCGCGAGCACTCCGGAGATCCTGGCGTAAATCGATGGTTCGCTCCGCGCCCGCGGCGTCAAAAGCACCTTCTGCGGAATCCTCCCCACGCCTGCTCTGGCCTACGCCTGCATCAGCCTGATCTCCGCCCGGTTTCTGGGCGCAACACAGATTGTCGTTCCCGTCAGCTGCAATACAGCACTTGAAGCCAGCGGCTTTTTCAAAGGCGTGCATCGCACCCGAATCGGCTCGCCTTTTGTGCTCGAAAAAATGATCCAGATCGCCGGACAATCACCAAGGGAGAAAATCGCTGGATTTGAAGCCAACGGCGGATTCTTTTACTCGTCGCTCCTGACCCGCGATTCCATTCTTCCCATCCTGCTGGTTATGGCTGAAATGCGGAAATCCGGAAAATCGCTCTCGCAGATCGTCGCGGACCTTCCACCTCGTTACACTCAAAGCAGACTGCAGAGAAACACCCGGGTGGAAAAGGGCCAGGCCTTGCTCGCCCGGCTCCAGGGCCTACCCCCTGGACAGCCGATTTCGAGCGAACTGGCGCGTTTTGGTGTGATTCAGTCGCTAAACCAGACGGATGGAATGCGCTTCAAGCTGTCCTCTGACACAATCATTCACTTCCGCCCGTCCGGAAATGCTCCGGAGTTCCGGGTTTACGCTGAAGCCGCAACTCACGCTCAAGCACGGGAACTTTGCCAAGCCGGGCTGGCCTGGGTCAAATCGAGCGTCTGATCGCGCGAGGACTGGCCCCAAGCATTTCTTCGCTGAAAGGGGGAGTGAACCTCGGGTTTCAAAACCAATGCATAGCTTCGAATTCTGCCCTTCTCCTCAGGGAATCTAGAGCAGCTTACGAGGCATCGGATTTCCACCTTTGGAAGAGTTTTTGGGTAACTTTCTGCAGAATCGCGTTCTCCTCCTTGAAACCAAGACAGCGAACCGAAATCAGCACCGCAAGCGATCCCGCACCGATGACCAGCAGCAGGAAACTCGATGAATTCGTATTCATCACAAAACGGAGTGAGGAAAACAACGCGCCCAGCCCGAGAGCCAGGACAACGGCTTCCACCAGCCCCAGTCCGGTCTGTTTGGATTCAGAAGCAATCCCCAAGAGCAGAACACCCCCGACCAGAAGGTGCATTGCGCTCCAGGATAGCGGAAACGCGTAAACGCGCAGATAGGGACTGAGAAAAATGTTTCCGGCGATGATTCCGCCTTGAATGATGATCGTTGCCAGAACCAATCGAGAAAGCCTTCCGGAAGCCATCATCGCCTGACCGATCGCAATGAGCAGAATGGCGCCAAGCACCCCGGGCGTATACAGTCGGAGCAGACCCGCCGTGAGCGCCACGGCCTGCTCATCGAAAAGCCCGCGCTTGAGCAGAAGACGAATGAAAACTTCAGGTGCGACAAAAAAAACCAGAAGCGGCGGTGTCACGCCCAGGATCATCATCCGCGCGACGCGTGCCGTCTCCTCGTAAAGGGAGGTGAGATTCTTTTTTCCAAACTGATCTGCCAAAATCGGTCCCAGCACCGTGGCAATCGAGGTCGTCACGACTCCCATCGGCACGTCCAGGATCTTCCGCGCGTAATCCAGACCGGCAACATTGCCGACGCCGATTCGCGCAGCGATCACGCGTTCCGTAAGAACTGAGAGCTGCGCAAAGATCAGCGGGAGATACATCGCACTTGAGAAAACAAAACATTCCTTGAAGCCCCGGAATCCGGCGAAAAGTACCCGACGAAAACCGATCCTGGTAATTCCAAATTGCAGGGCCAGAACCACTGAGAGAATGAGCAAATTCAGCAGATACCCCAACCACAGGGAATACACGCCTAGGCTGTTCGCGAACAGGGCGACAATTACGGTATTCACTAAAACTCCCAGAACGCCGCAAAGTTCCGGAATAAAGAAGACGCCGTACAGATTGAGAACTCCGGAGATCAGGGTAGTGATTTCGGAAAGCACCAGGGTGGGAAGCGAGATCAAGAGCAGGAGCCGCAGGGCTTCAAATGCCGAACCGCTCCGCACATAACCGAAGGCGGAAATCAGCTGATCCACAAATGGAATGCAAAAGAGGCTGACGATCAAACTGAAAAGAAACATCCATTTGATCGTTGAAGCAGCCGTTTCGCGAAAGTGCTCCTGCGAGTCACTTTTCGAGCGGATCAACGCCAGCTTTGAACGAAAGGTCTCATTCATCGGTCCGAAGGCGAACTGAATGAGGCCCGTCAGGATCGTCAGAGCCACCACCCATTGGTCGCGCGCCAGGCTGATCCCGAAATACCGGGCCATGACCATGACGCTCAGAACCCCGACGATGGCCTTCATTCCCTTCAAAAGAGCGATGCCCAGCGTGACTCGCCGGGGACTTTTCTTCTGAAAAAAGGATAGCCATTGCATTGCCATTTTAATATGTTCGTACCCGGAATTCTCACGGAAGGCTACTCCGCCGGCTACTATGCTAATTTTCGCTCGGAACTGCTCCCTTTAGTACCCGAAAAGGGACTCGGGCGCTGGCTGGAAGCCGCCATCCCCAAGCTTCCCGATGTATCCTTTGACTCTGTTTCGCCTCAATCCCGAACGGCCGCTATTAAACTGCCCGAAGGATGATTCGGGCCTGTGGCTTTGAAATCCTGCAAGCCCGGGGAATCAACCCCTTGCTCCGGTGGATGTCTGCCCTGGATAATCTTAAGCGGCGGGGCTCTTTCGGATGCCCGGTTTCTGCAGTTCGCGTATCAGTTCCACGCCACCTGCTGAGAGGCCATCCCGAATCGCGAGAAGGAGGATCGGAAGGAGGTCCCATCGCCGGCTCAGAGCCAGGCGCAGCGCCCGCCTGGGGATCTGAACGGCGACCACGAATCCCAGGGTTGAAAGAAATTGAAAGACATTGCCGTTTTTTCTGACGAACCAGAGGCGGTTTCGAAGCATCAGGTATTCCTTGAGGCGGGAGACCTTTTTCATCGTGGCTCCGCCTTCATGGAAAATGCGCGCTTTTTTCACGACCGCAAGCTCAAAGCCGGCTCGTGCCGCGCGGACGCAGTAATCGGATTCCTCGTAATAGGCGAAGTAGGAATCATCCAGGAGTCCGACTCGGTCGACGACCTGGTGTTTGATGAGAAAACAGCAGCCGTGAATCATCCGGCAGCGCGCGACCTCCGCTGTGGGCTCGACATACGAGAACGGCGTTCCTCCGGTCCAAAGCGAAACGGAACCCTCAGCGATGAATCCGGTCGGAGAATCGGAACCGGCGCGGATCAGCGGGCCCGCAATCCCAATCTTTGGATTCTCCTCCATCGCCTTCACCATTTCTGTGAGCGCCTCGGGGCTCAGCTCGGCGTCGTCATTCAGAAGCAGGTAGTAATCACGGCCGCCCTGCATCAGCAGATGAGAAAGCGCGTGCTTCACCCCTCCAGCAAAACCCAGGTTCTCCGCGATTTCGAGAAGCTCAACCTCACTGGGCCAATCCTGCTTGAGCCGCTGTCGCGATTCAGGACTGGAGCCGTTGTCCAGCACCAGAACCGAAAATTCCGGATAGATTAACTTTTTGAGCGACTTCAGGCAGGCATGCACCTGATCTGGAGAATTCCAGCTTAAGATGACGATTCCGACCCGGGGGGAGCTCATGACCGAAGGTAAGCTTTCCAATCATGGCCGGCAGCGACACCGGTCGATTCCATGTGGGTGGCAATTCCGGGAACCGGGACCCAGAGCTTGTATTTGGGGGAAACCAGCGTTTTGAATCCGCCATGCTTCCAGGCGCGTGCATAGATCGTGAACTCATCCCAGTTCCTGAGACTCCCGAGGAGTCTTCGCGGCGAAAGCAGCCCCATTTTCGTGAGCATGAGCCAGGTGGCGGCATCGGTCGCCCCTTCGGAGTAAGCCTTGAAAAGCGGCCAGGTTTTTTCCAGAGTCGACCGGGTGGTGAGAAAAGTCAGGCAGGTTGAAGCAGCCGAGCGCCAGCGGTGCCCCTCGAATTCCTGAGTCGCGGTGCGAACCTGGTGCATCGGAAGGGAATAGTAATCCGGGTGATCGTAAGGAGAGATGAAATCGACATCTTTGCCGCGTCGCAAAAAATTCAGGAGCTTCGAAAACTGACCCGGGGCATAGGCGTAATCATCTTCAGCGAAATACACCGCCTCCGCTTCCGTCTGCTCCATCAGGATCTTCCCCTGAAGCAGAAAGGTTGCGGCATTTCCGATCCGGTTCGTGTCGATGAAAACGAGCCGCTCTACGGGGTACCACTTTGAGAAGGCGGCGCGGTACTCCGGCGGGCATCCATCCAGAATCACCCAGATCTTCGCATTCACCGCTTCGAGGCTCCGCGCGAGACTGCGAAAAGCGGATTCCGCCAGCAGGAACTTGTTGTTCTGATGCACGATCGGTGTTTTGGAAACTCCCGGATAAACCCGGTAAGCGACAGCTAAATCCATAACCTCAACCTGCGCTTAATTGCCCGGACGGGCAACTCCAAACTTGCTGTTTCGAAGGTCCATCACGGACCTGGGCGAAGGCCTGACTTTTTTGAAATAAATCTGCGCCAGCCGGTTTACCCAGCCGCCCGGAAGACCCGCGATTACCCTGGCCGCAAGCTTGGTCAGTTTTGAGGCCGCAAGGCCTTTGAGGAACTGATCGTATTCCTTATGTGAGTAGGAACCCATGCCCCGCAAGAGGAGCAGCTTTTTGGCCTGTTTCCAGGGCTCGCGCGGGTAGACGCGGGCTTTGGCCGAATCCGAGAGATCCGGAAAAGACCAGATCAGGCGGGGCCATTTGAACATCCAGATTTCAAAACTGCGGCCCGACCATCCCGCGTTTCCGTAGCGGATCGCGATATAGGGGTTGGCAATCACCAGAATGTCTTCAGCGAAGGGCTTCTGGAAAATAACGCCCACATGAATGAAAACCGTCCCGTAGTACTTCTCTTTTTCCCGCTCATCCCAGAGCCGTTTTTTGATGACTACGCAGCCAATGAACGAAAGATACTGTGCCGTATCAATAAAGAACTGCTCAAACTGCGAGCTGGCATAAACGCGATCGCCCGGCAGCTCCAGGCGCCGCTTCTCGAGGACCTCGGCCAGGGCTTTGTCGCGGATCTCGGCATTCACCAGAATGAGTCCGTAGTTCCTTGAAATTGCAGCCAAAACCGCCTGAATCGCCCCCGGTTTGAGGATGTCGTCATCGGACATCAGCCAGCAATATTCTCCGGCGGCCAGCGAAACGGCATAATTGAAGTCCTCATCCACGCCTCGGTTGGTTTCTCGGCGGTGGTATTTCAGCTGAGGGCAACTCTGGGCAAATTCGGAGACCACCTGCGCCGTGTTGTCGGGCGAAGCGCCGTCCACAACGATGACTTCGATGTCGTTTGTGAGCTGGGAAAGAATGCTCGAGAGAGTCTCGCCAATATAGGCCGCCCTGTTGTACGTCGCGATGCACACCGAAAGCTTGATGGGATTCATGACCTCAAATCCTTAGCTCAAGAGGCAGCCAAATGGCAGCCAATTCCGGAGGGGGTACTTTCACCTTGCGCTTGCTGCATGCCTTTGATAATTCATGCATGCACGCGATTTTTGGAGGTTTTTTATGCCGGCACGGCCGAAAGTACTGGTCACTGGGTCGGACGGGTTTATTGGGAGCCATCTGACGGAAGCACTGGTTCATGCTGGTTACGATGTCCGCGCCTTTGTCTATTACAACTCGTTCAACTCCTTGGGCTGGATCGACTCTTTCGACCCCGAACTGAAGAAGAAGCTCGAGATCTTCACCGGCGATATTCGGGACCCAAACGGCGTCCGGACGGCGATGAAGGATGTCGATGTCGTTTTCCACCTGGCCGCACTGATTGCGATCCCCTTCAGCTATCACTCTCCCGATAGCTACATCGACACGAACATCAAAGGGACGCTCAACGTGCTGCAAGCCGCTCGCGATTTCAAAACGAGCCGCGTCCTGGTCACCTCGACCTCAGAAGTTTACGGAACCGCTCAGTACGTCCCCATCGATGAAAAGCATCCTTTCCAGGGGCAGTCTCCTTATAGCGCCTCGAAGATCGGTGCCGACCGGATCGCCGAATCATTCTACCGCTCGTTTGAAACCCCGGTGACGATTGTCCGCCCTTTTAACACCTTCGGCCCCCGCCAGTCCGCCCGGGCGATCATTCCGACGATCATCACGCAACTTTTGGCCGGCAGGACCGAGCTGAAACTCGGAGACATCACCCCGACCCGCGACCTGCTTTACGTGAAGGACACCGTCGCAGGATTCCTTTCCATTCTGGAGAGCAAGCAGACGGTCGGCGAAGAGATCAACATCGCGACCCAGAAAGAGATCTCAATCGAAGATCTCGCGCGGATGCTGATTCGAAAGATCAAGCCCGACGCCCGGGTCGTGGAAGACGTTCAGCGCGTTCGGCCAGAAAAGAGCGAGGTTCGCAGGCTCCTGGGCTCCAACGAGAAGATCACGCGGCTGACGTTCTGGCGCCCGAAACATTCCTTCGAAGAAGCGTTGGATGAGACGATTCAGTGGTTCTCCGACACGGACAACCTCAAGCGGTACAATCCGGACGTTTACAATATATGACGCAATCGCTGGCCCAAGAGTTGACACAGTTTGTCCGAAGTCATTATGGGACCGAAAGCGGCGCAATTCCGCTGCATGCTCCAGTCTTCCAGGGGAATGAAAAAAAGTATCTCGCCGAGTGCATTGACTCGACCTTCGTTTCCTATCTCGGCAAGTACGTCACCCAGCTTGAAGCGATGACCCAGGAGTACACCGGAACGAAACACGCGATCGCCATTGGGAACGGCACCCTCGCCCTGCATGCCGCTCTCCACGTGCTGGGCGCCAACTCCGAATCCGAAGTCATCACTCAGACGCTCACCTTTGTGGCGACGGTGAATGCCATCCGGTATACGGGCGCCGCTCCGGTTTTCCTGGATTCCAGCCGCACCACCCTGGGCATGTGCCCTGAGGCACTGAAGGTCTTCCTGCAGGAGAATGCCGAACTTCGCGACGGAAAAGCCTACAACCGCAAGACCGGAAAGAGCTTTGCGGCCTGCGTGCCCATGCATGTCTTCGGACATTGCGTGGATCTCGACGGTCTGATCAAAATTTGCGATTCCTACGGAATTCCGCTCCTGGAAGACGCCGCCGAATCCCTGGGGAGCTTCTACAAAGGTCGGCACACCGGCGTGATCGGAAAGCTCGGGATACTGAGCTACAATGGAAACAAGATCGTCACCACGGGCGGCGGCGGAATGATCCTGACGAACGATGATGCCTTGGCCGCGCGACTCCGCCACATCACCACAACCGCAAAAAAGAAGCACGCATGGGCATTTGAACACGATGAGCTGGGCTTCAACTATCGCATGCCCAACGTAAACGCCGCCGTCGGCTGCGCTCAGATGGAGCGGCTGCCTCAGATGCTCGCTGATAAGCGCGCGACAGCAGAAGCTTACGCGAGGTTTTTCGCGCAAAAAGGCATACCTTTTATCGCGGAGCCTGAGGGTACAAAATCCAATTACTGGCTCAATGCAATTCTGGCCGGCTCCCGCCAGGAACGAGATGCGATTTTGGAGTACACCAATTCTCACGGCGTGATGACCCGTCCCGTTTGGGAGCCGATGCATCGCCTTCCCATGCATGCAGACTTTCAGCGGGGACCTTTGACGAATGCCGAATGGTTGGCCGATCGCCTGGTGAACATTCCCAGCGGAGTGCGTCCGTGAAACAACCTTTGCTCCTTCTAGGTGGCGGCGGCCATTGCAAATCCTGCATTGATGTCATCGAAGCGACAGGGGCTTGGGAAATCGTGTGCATTGTGGATCTGCCCGAACGAAAGGGCGAAACGGTTCTGGGCTACCCCATTTTGGGATCCGATACCGATCTTCCAAAACTCGTCGCGCAGTACAAAAACGTCCACATTACCCTGGGCCACATCGGTACCCCGAAACACCGGAAAAAACTTGCGGAACTCGCAGAACAAGCGGGAGCAAACTTTCCAGTGATCGTCTCGCCCCTGGCTCGGGTTTCGCGACATGCCGAAGTCGGAGCAGGGACGATCGTCATGCATCAAGTGATCGTGAACGCGTCCGCCCGGGTCGGTTCCAATGTCATTCTGAACAACAAAGCTCTGGTCGAGCATGATGCGGTCGTCGGTGACTTTGCGCATATCTCCACGGGTGCCATCGTCAATGGTGGCGTCACCGTTGGCGCTGAATGCTTGATCGGAAGCGGCGCAGTGACGCGCCAGGGAACCAAGATCGCTGTCGGGACAACTTTGGGCGCCGGAAGCATCGTCGCCCAAGACATCGAGGTGCCTGGAATTTATGTGGGCGTTCCCGCACGACTCCAGGCCAAAGGAGAATCTTGATGAGCGCTCCTCACACCCTGATCATTGCCGAAGCCGGCGTGAACCATAATGGCGATATCGCTCTGGCTCACCGTCTGATTGACGTCGCCCAGGAGTCCGGGGCGGACATTGTGAAATTTCAGACCTTCTCCGCCGATCGGCTCGTGAAAAAAGACGCTCCGAAAGCCGAGTACCAGGACACCAATGTCGGAAAAGCCGTCAGCCAACATGCGTTGCTCAAGGGCCTGGAGCTTTCTCCGGAAGCGCACATCGAGCTGCTCAGGCATTGCCAGGAGCTGGGGATCGAATTCCTCTCTACACCGTTTGATATCGAGTCTCTCGAGGAGCTTCGGAGTCATGGCATGCTCAGGCGCGTAAAAGTCGCCTCGGGGGAAATGACAAATTTCCCGCTCCTTCGCGCGGCAGCCCAGACCGGGCTTCCAGTCATCATTTCCACCGGAATGGCCAAAATGGAGGAATGCAGGGCAGCCTTGGATGTCCTGAACCGCTTTGGCGCCAAAGGCCTGGTTACAATGCTCCATTGTAATACCGAGTACCCGACCCCTCTCAAGGACGTGAACCTTCGCGCGATGCTGACGATTGGGCGCGAGCTTGGGATCCCGGTAGGCTACTCCGATCATACGCTGGGGACCGAGGTGCCCGTTGCGGCCGTCGCGCTGGGCGCGATGATGATTGAAAAGCACTTCACCCTGGATCGCACGATGGAAGGTCCCGACCATCGCGCATCGTTGGAACCCGGCGAGCTCAAGAGCATGGTCTCGCAGATTCGCCACATCGAGCAGGCCCTCGGAAACGGCGATAAGACGCCCTCGCCATCGGAAATCAAGAATGCTCCGATCGCGCGAAAGAGTATTGTGGCCGCGCGCTTCATTGCCCGGGGTGAAAAATTCACCGACGAAAACCTTCGCGCCAAGCGCCCAGGAACCGGGATCAGCCCGATGCTCTGGGAAAAAGTCATTGGCACGACTGCAACGCGGGACTTTGCGCCCGACGAAATGATCGAGATACCCCAATGAAACGCCTCGGGATCTTTACCGGAACTCGCGCGGATTACGGATTACTCAGGCCCCTGATTCGGCAGTTGAAGGCGGATCAGTCCTTTGATGTCCGCGTGATCGCGAGCGGAAGCCACTTTCAGCGTGAATTCGGTGAAACGCACCGGGAAATCGAAGTCGATGGTTTCACGATCGACGAAAAGGTCGATATGCTTCTGGCCTCGGACAGCGCCGAAGCCATGGCCAAGAGCCTGGGGCTGGGCGTGATTCTCTACACGGACGCCCTCACACGGCAGGCCTTGGATGGCGTGGTCATTTTGGGCGATCGCTATGAGGCGCTGGCGATGGCGACCGCCGCAACTGTCTTGGGCGTTCCGATCTTCCATCTTCATGGCGGAGAACTGACCCTGGGGGCTATCGACGATGCTTTCCGGCACGCCATCACAAAAATGGCCACTCTCCACTTCACCTCCACTGAAATTTATCGGAATCGCGTGATTCAGCTGGGAGAGTCGCCTGAGCGGGTCTTCAATGTGGGTGCCATCGGGGTGGATAACATCCGCTCACTGAAACTGCTGGATCGCCCGGCCCTCGAAAAGGAGCTGGCGATTTATTTCCGGAAAACCAACTTTCTCGTGGGTTTTCACCCGGAAACCGCAGCCCACGGCGCGGCCAAAGAGCAAGTACACGAGCTTCTCGAAGCTTTGGATGAGCTGCTCAAAACGCAAGAGTCCCAAGTCGTCTTCACCAAAGCCAATGCAGATGCCGAAGGACGTTTGGTCAATGAGATGGTCGAAGCGTTCGTTGCCCGGCGCCCTACTCAGGCGCACTGCTTCAGCTCCCTGGGTTCGCTACGGTACCTTTCGCTTTTAAAAGCCTCTGACGTCCTGATCGGGAATTCTTCAAGCGGGATCATCGAAGCGCCGAGCCTAAACACGCCCACCGTAAACATCGGAAACCGCCAAGGCGGTCGTCTGCGCGCTGCCTCGGTCGTGGACTGCGAAGCGAAAAAAGCTTCGATCCTGAAAGCGGTCACTCATGCCCTTGAGCCCGGTTTCAGAAAGAGCGCCCTCAACTCACCGAATCCGTATGGCGACGGAAAAACGACCGAAAAAATCGTCGCAATTTTTCGCAAATACGACTTCAAATGTGCAAACAAAATTTTCCACGATCTTCCTCAGATCACTCAGGGCAGGACCGAACAATGACGGAAACCTTCGAAAACTACCTCATTGAACCGCAAGTGGATCTCACGACGGCCATGCGCCGTCTGGACGCGAACAATTTTAAAACGCTGTTTGTCGTCGATGGCACGCGCCAGCTCCTGGGGAGCCTGACCGACGGGGACATTCGCCGCTGCATTCTGAAATCCGGCTCGCTCGGCAATCTCGTGGCGAGCGCCTACAATCAAAAACCGTTTTCGATCAAGGTGGGCGACGATATCGAACCGGCGCGCGAAATCATGGTGCGCGAAGAGATCCATGCCCTTCCCGTGGTGGATGAAAACTGGATTGTGGTGAAGGTCCTCTTCCGCGCTGACGTTCTGGATGACCCCAGCCTTCCCAAGCAGCCGCTGGGCCTTCCGGTCGTGATCATGGCCGGCGGAAAGGGCACGCGCCTGGATCCCTTCACTCGGATACTTCCCAAGCCCTTGATCCCGATTGGCAATAAGGCGATCGTGGAAATCATCATCGATCATTTGCTCGAGTACCAGGCCGAGGAGTTCTTTCTTTCGCTCAATTACAAATCGCGGATGATCAAATCCTACTTTGAGGAGAACGAACTTCCCTACAAGATCCGATATGTCTATGAAGAGAAGCCGATGGGAACGGCGGGAAGCCTCGCCCTTGTTAAAGACCAGTTGAAGGGCCCTTTCCTTCTCACGAACTGCGACATCATCATTAAGGCGGATTACACCGCGATCCGCAACTTCCACGAGCGCTTCAAGAGCGATATCACGATGGTGGCTTCGCTCAAGCATTTCCGGATTCCCTACGGCGTCTGCACCCTCGGAAAAGACGGCCTGCTCGATGGAATGCAGGAGAAGCCCGAGTTCAGCTATCTCGTCAATACGGGCATGTACATCATCAATGCCGAAGTTCTGAAACACGTTCCCGGCGATCAGGTGTTCAACATGACGGATTTGATTGAAGCCGTTCGCAAAAACGGCGGTCGCGTGAATGTCTTCCCGATTTCCGAGAAATCCTGGATCGATACAGGCGAATGGGAAGAATACAAACGCGCGGTAAGGTTGCTGGATGCGTCGTCGTAATCTTTTCATCATCCCCGCTCGCGGCGGCTCCAAGGGACTTCCCGGAAAAAACATCCGTGCGCTGGGTGGCAAGCCCATGATTGTTCATACGATCCACGCAGCCCAAGGCGTGGCCACGTCCGATGACGTGATCTGTGTTTCCACCGACGCATGGGACATCGCCCAGGCGGCCACGGCCGCCGGAGCACCCCCTCCATTCACCCGTCCGGCCGAATTGGCGACCGACACGGCCGATAGCCGCGATGTTCTTCTTCATGCAATCGACTATTACGAGAATCTGGGTGAGCGCTTTGACCGGGTGGTTCTCCTTCAACCCACTTCGCCTTTTCGCAACGCCCAGCATATTCGCGAAGCGATTGATCTCTATGATCGGACTCCGCAAGTGGAGATGGTGGTTTCCGTCAAAGAGACCTCCGCCAATCCTTATTTCGTCTTGGCCGAGGAAGATGCCGAAGGCTGGCTTCAGAAGAGCAAGACAGGCAGCTTTAGCAGACGGCAGGACTGCCCGCGCGTCTGGGAGTACAACGGAGCGGTCTATATTCTTTCGCCGGAATCCCTTCGCAAATGCCCGATGAACCATTTACGGCATGTCAAGAAATATATTATGAACGAACTGGACTCCGTGGACATCGACACCCCCCTGGATTGGGCCTGGGCCGAGTTCATTCTTGAGAGAAACTTCAAGGAGAAGGCATGAAAACAGTCCGGGTGATCCCGCGTTTGGACATCAAAGGACCCAACCTGGTGAAGGGCATTCGCCTGGAAGGCCTGCGCGTTCTGGGGAAGCCCGAGGTTTTCGCCAAGTACTATTACGAAAACGGCGCCGATGAGCTCTTCTGCATGGATGTTGTCGCCAGCCTATACGAGCGCAACAGTCTTCACGACATTATTTCCCGGATCGCCAAAGAAGTTCACATCCCAATGACCGTTGGGGGCGGCTTACGTACTCTGGAAGATATTCGTGCGGCGCTCAGAGCGGGTGCCGACAAAGTCGCCATCAATACGGCTGCGATCAAACGCTCGGAATTCATCACCGAAGCGGCCAATGCGTTTGGCGCCTCCACGATCTTGGTGGCGATCGAAGCGATTCGCCAGCCGGACGGACGCTACTTGGCCTTCACCGACAACGGCCGCGAGCACACCGGCCTGGAGGTCATTCAATGGGCCAAACGCGTCGAAGAACTGGGTGCCGGAGAAATCGTCATCACCAGTGTCGATCGCGAAGGTACCGGCGAAGGCTACGATGTCCAGCTCACCCGGGAAGTTTCAGCGGCAGTCAAGATCCCGGTGATCGCTCATGGAGGCGCGGGTTCTCCGAATGACGTCTCCGACGTCGTCAGCATCGCCTCAGCCGATGCGGTCTGTGTTGCTTCCATTCTCCACTACGGAATTATCACCAGCGACATCGACAAGTCGGAGTTTCTGACTGAGGGGAACACCGAGTTCCTGACGAGCGGTCGCGCCTACAAGAAGATCGTCCCCAGCAAGCTGAGCGACATCAAACACCACCTGGTGGGCAAAGGAATCGAGTGCAGGGTGTAAGGGTGTAAGAAGGGCATATTAATGATGAGCAAACGAATTATCATCGTCGATTATCAGCTCGGAAACCTCTTCAGCATCAATAATGCCATGCAGAAGATCGGAGCCCCGGCCGAGATTTCCTCTTCTCCCGAAGCGATCGCTTCGTCCGATGCCCTGATCATTCCCGGTGTGGGCGCGTTTGGCGACGCCATGAACAACATGAAACGGCTCGGAATTCTGGAGCCGATCCAAAAGTCGGTCCAGTCGGGGCGCCCGTTGCTTGGAATCTGCCTCGGCTTGCAGCTTTTGCTCTCCGAGAGCGAGGAATTTGGAATCCACCCAGGTTTGGGAATCATTCCCGGTCGGGTTCGTCGCTTTCCAAACAAGATCGCACGCCAGAAGGTGAAAGTCCCGCATGTGGGTTGGAATCGAATCCGCGTGAAAGATTCCGGAACCGCGAAACGCGGATTCAAACTGTCCGATCAGTATGACGGCCAGTTCATGTACTTCGTGCACTCATTTTATACCGACGCCTGCGATCCGGCGGACGTCGTGACCGAAACGGATTACGCCGGAATGCCCTTTTGCTCGAGTGCGGCGCGAGGAAATGTTTTTGGCTGCCAGTTTCACCCTGAAAAGAGCGGTCCTGTGGGATTGCGGATGTTGAAAGAATGGAGTGACTCCTTATGACCAAACCGAGATACGGAACCTACTACAATCTTCCCGCCGAGGTGAAGTGGTGCACCCGTTGCGTGATGTCCAACCAGCGGCCGGCCTCAACTGTTGAATTCGCCCACAAAGCGGATTCCAAGAAAGTCACTCTCCGAATGGACGAGGAGGGCGTTTGCGATGCCTGCCGCCAGGCCGAGGTCAAACAGAAGATCGATTGGAAAGCGCGTGAGCAGGAGCTCATCAAACTGTGTGATAAGTACCGCAAGAACGACGGCAGCTATGATTGCATCTGTCCCGGAAGCGGCGGCAAGGACAGCGCCTTTGCGGCCCATCTCCTCAAATACAAGTACGGGATGAACCCCCTGACGGTGACCTGGCCGCCGATCCTTTACACGGACTACGGATATCAGAACTTTCGCAATTGGCTGGACTCGGGCTTCGATAACATCAGCTTCTATCGCAACGGCAAGACGATGAAGCTCCTCACCAAGTGTTCGATCGAAAACCTGCTCCATCCCTTCCAGACCTTCATCCTGGGCCAAAAGAGCATCGGCGCGCGCGCTGCGGTCCTCTATAACATTCCGCTCGTGTTCTACGGCGAGAACGAGGCCGAGTACGGAAACCCGATTGCCGAAAACACGACTTCGCTCAGGAATCAGGCGTACCACACTTACCAGAATCTCGATGAGCTGCACTTTGGCGGCGTCTCCGTGAAGGAGCTTCGCGAAAAGTACGGCGTGGATCGCAAGGAACTCTCCGGCTTTCTTCCGGCCTCACCCGAGGACATCGCCCGCGTAGGCGTGGAAGTTCATTACCTAGGCTATTACGTCAAATGGGTTCCGCAGGAAGTCTATTATTACGCCGTCGAAAACACGGGATTCAAGGCCCGCCCGTTCCGCACCCAGGGAACCTATTCCAAGTACAACTCGATTGACGACAAGATCGACGATCTTCACTACTACACGACCTACATCAAGTTCGGCATCGGCCGGGCGACGTATGATTCTTCCCAGGAGATCCGCAACAAACACATCACCCGTGAAGAAGGTATGGCGCTGGTGAAGCGCTTTGATGGCGAGTTCCCGGATCGTTACTTCAAGGAAATCATGGATTACCTCGGGATCACGCCTGAGCGCTTCATGGAACTTTGTGACAGGCATCGTTCCCCGCACCTCTGGGCCAATGTGAACGGCGAGTGGAAGTTGCGCCACACGGTGAACAAGACCGGAGTGGATGATTGATTGATCCCATTGCCCAGTATCAACACCGGGTGAAGGAATCCAACGGCCGCATGTGCGGGGCCGTGCGGTCATTGTTGAGCCATCCGGAGTTCGTGTCCGTCTTCTCGTATCAGGGCATTTCGCTTTGGGATGTCCTGGTCGGATCGTACGCGCCGCAGATTATCTTTCCTGATTTGCTGGAAATTCCGGAAACAGCGGCTCCGGCCGAGGTCTCGGTTGCTTCCAAGCAGAACCGGCTAAATGTTCTCGTTCAGCGTCTCCTTCGCGGAGTTTCGTTGCCGAAACAAAAGCTCGGACTGACCCTAAAGGAGCGGAAAGTCCTCTGTCTTGGTTTTGAGGCGCGACAATCCGCGATTTTTCGTCCGGCACTGAGGCCCGATTCCGCGCAGAAGGTCTCGCCGATTCTGGTCACTTCCGCCTTCTCAAAAACGCAGCCCGACCTCGCCTTTGAGGCGGAGGATTGCGGAATCATCCGGATCGAAAAGTGCGTTTCGAGCGTGGAAATTCTCCGTCTGCTTTTCGCCGTGGCCCGGCTCTCCCGGACGCTGCAGCGCCTGAAAAAAGCTATTCCAGCAAGGAGCGATGAGGGAGGAATGCTCGCCCGATTCACGCGGGATGCCCCCATGGCAATGTTTTACACGGCCTGCGCCCAGGCTCTTCTCTCGTCCCAGGCAAAGCCGGCATCGGTGATCGGCGCGGACAACTCCGATCTACGGGCGCGAGCGCTGTTCCTGGTGGCCGCCCAGCGCGGTGTTCCCACCTTTCACATGACGTACGCGGCCTTCAGCGCGGATTGCTGGGAGGAGAAATACCTCTGCACCGGATCCAAGCTCGTCTTCAGCGAATCGCAAAAACAGGACATACTCTCCTGCTTTGATCTTCCGGCGGAGAAAATTGTCCCGATCGGGAGCACGCGACCACGCGCCGCCGAATTGCAGCCGCGAACCGGCGAAAGTGACGGCACGCCACCCCGGCCCCTGACCTTTCTGTTGGGCTCACAGCCCGCAAGAAAGGCCGCGCACGGCTACAATCCACTCGATCTCCGGACCAAGTTGTCGTGTCTGCAGCTCTTTGCCGAGGCCTTGGCATCCAGTTCTCACGCGGGGGAGAAAGTCTTCTGGAAATCCCACCCTGACGAATCCCAGGACGAAGCCGAGCAAGGAATCGCGCTGCTCCGGAAGGCTGGACTCACGGTGGAAGTCATTCCCGCACTCTCCCCGGACTTTCTGCGCTCCGTCAGCGTGCACGTGACCTTTTTCTCCAACCTCGCGTTGGACTGCCTCTGTTACGGGATTCCTTCCGTGTTCCTGCTTCCCGTGGCCCATGTTCCGTATTTCAAACGGGCGACCGAGCATGGTATCGCCTGTGAGCTCCGAAAAGAGACCTTTGAACAGGATCTGCAGCGGATTCTCGCCAGCTCACCAGCTATTCGCGGCTATCTCGAGCGAGAGATCGGAAACAGCGATCGCCGTGCGCTGGATCGGCTTTGGCAGTTGGCCGTAGCCGCGGGAGGTTCCTCGTGAGCTCACTTCTGGTGGCGCTCCTGATTTCTTATAATCCCTTTGTCGAATGGTACCTGATGGGTCATGGAGCGCTCGGGGGTTCGCGCCTTCGGGGCGCTCTGGGCCTCCTGGCTCTGACTTTTTTACTGTGTCGCGCGCTGGTCGTTTCCATCAAAAGACGCGAAGCGACTTCATCGCTCGTCCTGACACCCTCCGCGCTGAAGATTCCCGGCCCGGAGATTCTCTTCTGGGTCGCCCTTGTGTATGCGTTCGGAGTCGGAGTTCTGACGAATCATTTCACCGCCTATACGGTCCTGGATCTCTTTCCATTGCTCGAACTGGCTGTTGTGACCTTTGTCAGTCGTCTGTTTTTTTCTCACGCGAGTGCGCGCGAGATTTCCCGTTTCCTTTACCGGCTGATGCTGGTTTTTGGTGTGATGGCGGCGTTTGATATCGGGATCTACTATGCGCTCACTTTTCACTTTCACCGCACTTTCGGCGCCTTGCAGGCCTACGTCGACGGCGTAACGGTCAATCGTCTGATGGATTTCCTGGCCCCGATCGGAACGGTCTTGGGCCTGGTCTTTTCCGTTCATCAGCTGAAGCTCCGAAACAAGTTCACTCCGGCGGTGGTTGCCGCTCTGTGCATGATCGTGACCATGCTGTCGTACTACCGTTCGGTTTATATGGCGGTGGCGGTGGTCGCGCTGCTCCTGCTTTGGTATCTGCGCTCGGTTTTTTATCGCAATGCCTTTGAAATCGCGCTTCTCCTGGCGGTGATCGCCTCGGTTTCAGCTTTCGCCCTGAGCCGCTCCAACGTCGCCGACCAGATTCAGCGCCGGTTTTCCTCTATTTTCGAAAAAGAGGATCCAAACATTAGCAATGCCGTCACCGGGCGGCTGGCACAATATCCGAACGCCTTTCATTTCGTCGCGGAACATCCCCTGGGGATGGGCGCGGGTGCCGTTATGAACGGAGATACCCCCGTGTTTGTCACCTCAAATTACTTTCTGCAGCTTCTGATGCTCCTTGGGATCCCGCTGGGCGGGCTCATGGTGATCACCTTGCTGCGCGGATTGACGCGCGACGTGTTCCGCTCGGTCTTCAGGCGCTACCGGGAGCATCGACAAACCCGTCTGGCGCTGATCGGAGTTTGCGGGGTTCTGGTCATCGAACTGATGATTTTCCCCTATGTGATGTATTTCCCGATGATGTTTTTGATCGCAGTCACCCTTTCAGCGAGCCGGCGGCTCGCTCAGCTGGAAGGTGAAGCTCAGGTTGCCTTCAAGTGATTGAACGGGTCAAAGGACCCCGGGCCCAAAAGCGAGATTTTCATCACCTGCAGACAATCCTTCAGGTATTGCTTGCGCGGGCCACCGGAAGCTCCCAACGCCGAAACCGCCTTGATCAGAGTCGTGATGAACAGGACCGACCTGACGATTCCATAGACGGCAAACGAGTGATTCTTTCTGAAGTAGTAGATCAGGCTCCACTGTTTGTAAGGGGACATGTCAGTGAAAACCGCTGAGAAAGATTTGCCGTGATGGTGGACCACACCTCTCACCGGGAGCAGATGAATACGCGAGCTGGTCTGATGCAGCATTCTGAAAAACAGGTCACTGTCTTCGTAATACAGGAAGATCCGTTCATCAAAGCCGCCCAGCTTCCGGAAGAGATCACCGTCAATGAGGAAAAATGATCCGGGCACGGATTGCACTTCCCGAACCTTTTCCGCCTGAGGTGCGGCATTCAGGTATTCGCGGACCGGAGGAATAAAAGTCATTCGGGTCAACATCGCCCGAAACAGAGGGATCCGAAGCAGGCTCTTGGCATGAGTTAGGTGACTGATCGCGTAAAAGAGGCCCGGAAGGCTGTCGAGGTTTCCCTGAACCGATCCGTCGGAATCCAGCATCTTGCACCCGACCACCCCTACGCCGGGATTTTCCAGCGCGTGGGTGTTGAGGACCTGGATGATGTCATTGGTGACCTCAGTATCGGGGTTCACGATCAGATATCTTTGGGCCGCGATGCTTCTGGCCCCGAGGTTGATGGCGCGACCATAGCCGAGGTTCTGTCCCGTTGAAAGAACAACCCCGTGCTCGCCCAGTAATTCCCGGGCCGCTGCGACCGACTGATCGCGCGAGCTGTTGTCCACAACCACGATCTTGTAAGAAGCGGACCAGGTTTGCCCCAAGCGCCTAATGAGCGACTCCAGGCAGCGTCTCAGGTAGGGTTCGACGTTGTAGCTGACGATGATGACGCCCAATTCGACTTCTGCTTGCATTGCCCCCTTCTTACGTCAGTTTCAAACGGAACGCCACAGAACCGGCATCGAAGAAGATGGCCCGAATGGACGCCTGCTCCTTTTTTGAGCCCGAAAGTTCCGTTGGAACGCAGCCCACTTCGTGTTAGGAAGAAGACTAGCCCAAAAGCTGTGCCGGACTTGAAATAACGTATGATTTTCAATTATAAAATCAAGAAGTTGGCAATTCTGCTGCTGCTCGACAGCTTTCTTTGCGCGCTCAGCTTTTACATGGCTTTTTACCTGCGCTTGGGGAGCATCTCCCTGGACGACTATTTTCCAATTTTCTTTCACCTTTGGCCCTTCGTCGTTGTCACCCAGCTCTGCTCCTTTTTCATCTTCGGTCTCTATAAAAGCATCATCCGCTACATGAACCTGGGCGCCGCGATTAATTACGTGAAGACCATCACGGCCGCGACATTCATTTCCTGGGCGGTGGCCACGGCCCTGAACTTCGGATTCATCCCGCGTTCGATCTTCATCATCGACTGGATGCTGCTGATCTTCACTGTGCTGGGATGCCGATTTGGTTTTCGGCTGTATATCGAACAGCGGCAGAGACTTTTTTCTTTCAACAAGCCCAAGAACCTGCGCCGCGTCCTGATCTACGGCGCCGGAAACTGCGGCACTCACCTTGCACGCGAGCTCGCGATCTCGCAACCCAACACCCGGGTCATAGGCTTCATCGACGACGAAATCTCCAAAATCGGTCACCACGTCCAGGAACTCAAGGTTTTGGGCTCAGGCGACACGATCGTCGATATTGCCGAGCAGTACCAGATCGATGACATTATCATCGCGATGCCCAGTGTTTCCGGGCAGGACCTTCGCGCGATCATCGAGAAGGTGAAGCAGACGCGGATCATCCCGAAGATCGTCCCTCCGCTCCACGAGATTCTCTCCGGAAAGCGCGCGCTGACGCAGCTTCATGACCTTAAGATCGAGGACCTTCTCAAACGCTCCCCGAAATCGCTCGATTACGACGTCATCCGCAAGTTTATCTTCGGAAAGAAAGTCATGGTGACCGGCGCCGGCGGCTCCATTGGCAGCGAACTCGTTCTTCAGATTGCGGCCAACGACCCCGAGCAGATCCTTCTGGTCGACAACTCGGAATTTAACCTGTACGCCGTCCATGAGCGGATCAAGGAGAGTTACCCGCAGGCCAACGCGGTTCCCATCCTGCTCGACTGCACGGATCGGGAGCGGGTTTCCAAAATCTTCTCGCATTATCGGCCGAATCTGGTGTTCCACGCTGCCGCTTACAAGCACGTGCCGATGGTGGAGTTCAACCCTTGCGCAGGCATTTATAATAATATCGGAAGCACCCTGACTCTGGCCGAACTGGCCGTGGAGTTCGATGTTCAGAAGTTCATTCTGATCTCCTCGGACAAGGCGGTCCGCCCGACAAACATCATGGGTGCGACCAAAAAAGTCTGCGAGTTGATCATCCAGAACATCGATTCCTCGCCGAACTCCAGAAAACGGAGTACGACCGATTTTGTCGCTGTCCGTTTCGGAAATGTGCTGGGCAGCTCAGGCAGCGTGATCCCCAAGATGCTGGATCAGATCAACCGCAATTTGCCGGTGACGGTAACGCATCCCGAGATCACCCGTTATTTCATGCTGATTCCCGAAGCGGTATCGCTCGTCATTCAGGCTGGAAGCATGGGTCGGGCCGGCGATGTCTTTGTCCTGGATATGGGCAATCCGATCCGGATCGTCGATATGGCCAAGGAGCTGATTTACCTCTGCGGAAAGCGCCCGGATACCGACATTCCGATCGTGTACACGGGACTGCGCCCCGGAGAGAAGCTTTTTGAGGAGTTGTTGCTCAACGAGGTCGAATCCCCGACGCGCTACAACGACATCCTGGTGGCTCGTCCGGAAAAGGTGAATTTTGAAAATCTCCGCCGTTCGCTGCAGCAGCTGCTTCAGCAGACGAGGAACGTGAAAAATGATGAGGCCATGCAGTCTCTGCGCGGGATCGTGCGAATTTACGATAATTCTGAATTGGCCTTTGAGGAATATGCCGTCAATTAGCGCGGGCATTCTGGCCTTCGCGGCCTCCGTCCTCTTCTGCCTGTTTCTGCGCAATCACTCGCATCGTTTTGGGCTGCTCGATATTCCAAATCATCGGAGCAGCCACAAGAAAGCGATTCCCAGGGTGGGCGGAATCGGGATGATCGTTCCGGCCCTGATCCTGTCCGCGCCCTTCGGCGCGCCATCCGTGATGTTGATTTCGATTTTGCTCTTGGCCCTGCTCGGCGCGACGGACGATCGCCTCAATCTCAAAGGAAGCCAGAAGCTCCCCGTCCAGCTGCTGATCGTTTTTGGCGCGCTGTATGCCTCTGGCCTTGAGATTCCCTTTGTCGCCCTGGTTCTGCTGGCGATCTGGGTCGCGGGTTCGCTGAATTTCTATAATTTCATGGACGGAATTGATGGCTTCGCAGGAGCTCAGGCCCTGCTGGTCCTTGGATTCCTTCAATGGATCTTTCCGGCTCCGTACCTGATCGTTTTTATGGGAGTGATTGCGGGATATCTGGTCTGGAATCGCCCGAAGGCAACCTTGTTCATGGGGGATGCAGGCTCGCTGCCACTGGGATTCCTGATCGCCGCGCACGGTGTCGCCTCCTCCAGCGGGAGTGCCGGAATTCTCTCGGCAGTCCTGTTCTCGCTGGCCTTGAATGCCACCTTCATGTTTGACGCAGGCGTGACGCTCATCCGCCGGCTATTCGACCGGAAGAACATCTTTGATGGGCACCGTGAGCACCTTTACCAGCAGGCTTTTGATGCCGGCGTCTCACCCTGGATCATCAACGCGGTGAATGCCTGCGCAACGGCGCTTGCCGGCCTGCTTGCGGTTCAGGCTTTGGCTCCCCTGATGAGCGTGATCGCATTTTTCGGGGGCTCCGCTGTGTATCTCATCGGGCTGAAGTTTGCGATATGCTTGAGAAAAAGACAGGCATATGTCTTGAGTTAAGTCGGGTTTATTGTTAGCTTCTCTTTAAATGTCAAACCATGAACCAGAGAAAAATTCGGGCGATGATATCGATCTGATCGATTTTCTCGCACTGATCGTTCGTCGTTGGAAGCTTCTGGTGCTCGTCACCGTCGTCCTGGGAAGTGTCCTGGCCGGAGCACTGATCTTCCGGGAAGCCAAAACTCCAGGTGGACTCCGGAGCTGTTCTCACAACTACTTCCTCGTTGAAAACGCTCACGATCCATTCGGTGCTTTCCTGAAAGACCGCATCAGGGCGGTGGGTCAGCTTGAGAAGGCCTATGAAGCCGTCCTGTCCAATGTCCTGAGTGACTTCGGCCCGGCCATCCGCCCTGACCAGCTTCAGGTTCGGACGTCTCCTTCCGCGCTGCTGATTGATGTCAGCTGCGCATCCGGCTCAGAGCTTCAATCCGGGTTCCGCGGTCTTGAAGAACTCCTGCTGCCGCTAAAAAAAATCCGCATTCATTCCCTGGCCAGCTTGCAGGAAAAAGAGGCGGAGCTCCGTGCCCGGGTCTCGCTGATTATCGCAAAAAATAATCCGCCAGTTCCGGCCCTGCTGGAAGCCGTGACTCGCTACAGCGTTGCCCAGGTGATGGGGACGTTGAGGCCGGTCCTGGGCGCCTCACCTTCGACTGCCGGGCAGCAACTTCTCCAGGAACTGAGTGACTTCAACGAATTTATGATCGTTCGCGCCATCCTT
The DNA here is from genome assembly GCA_001770175.1 of Bdellovibrionales bacterium RIFOXYD1_FULL_55_31. Classification (GTDB taxonomy): domain Bacteria; phylum Bdellovibrionota; class UBA1018; order UBA1018; family UBA1018; genus XYD1-FULL-55-31. Next base: position 23,020 of record MEQK01000045.1, read on the forward strand.
GTCGAGAAGATCGCCAACTGGACGAGATTCCAGCCCGATCTGGTCATCGATAAGGACGACACCTTCGTTTATGCTGCGGCTAAGTATCCGGTGAAGTTCTCAGGGATCACTCCGGAGCAGCTGAAAGCTACGGATTTTAATGGAACACTCTCAGGCGGGGCATACACATTGGGGCTTTCAGCCGGAGAACTTCTCAAGAAGCTTTTCTTCTCGTTTGTTTTGTCGGGATTTATTTCGTTCTTTGTTGTTCTGGGCGTGGATTATTTCAAAACCAACAAGCAGCGGCTCATGCAGCAGATCTCGCGCTCGTGAGTACTTTCTTCGTCACTGGTTCAAACGGATTCGTCGGAAGCGCCCTTTGCAACCGGCTCTTGTCCCAGGGGCACCGCGTGCGCGGACTGGTTCAGCCCTCTTTTCCAGGATATCCGGTCACCGGGCTCGAGATACTCGAGGGTTCACTCGAGGATTGCGAGGTCTTGAAGCGCGGGGCAGAAGGTGCGGACGCCGTGATCCATTTGGCGGCTCGCGCCCATGTCCTGAAGGAAACCGAAACGGATCCGCTAATCGCGTTTCGCGCGGTGAATGTGGAGGGCACCCGGCGCCTGGCCGAGCTTGCCGCGAAGGCTGGAGTGCGGCGATTTGTCCTGATGAGCTCGATTGGGGTGAACGGGGAATCGAGTGCTCCCGGCGCGGCGTTTTCGGAAAAAGATCCGCCACGACCGGAGAGCCCGTACGCCATTTCCAAGCGTGAGGCGGAAGTCGCGATTCGCCAGATCAGCTCGTCCACCGGACTTGAGTTTACGTTTCTCCGCCCCCCTTTGGTCTATGGTCCGCGCTGCCCGGGAAATTTTTTGAGACTTTTGAAGCTGGTGAAGCTCGGGCTGCCACTCCCGTTTGCCAGCGTCTCCAACCGGCGAAGCTTGATCTATGTCGAGAACCTGGTGGACGCGATTTCAAGCTGCGCACTCAGTCCGGCAGCCGCAAACCAGCTTTTTCTGGTGAGCGATGGCGAGGACCTCTCGACCGCAGAGCTGATGAGACGCCTGGCCCGTCTGATGGAAGTCCCCAGCCGGCTTCTGCCCTTTCCGGCTGCTCCGATCCTGGCCGCGGGAAAACTTCCCGGTCTTCGGGCCCTGGACAAACTTCTGGGCTCACTTGAGGTGAATAGCGCACGAATCCGCGAGACCCTGGGATGGAGGCCGCCTTATTCGCTCGAGCAAGGGTTGAGCGCGACAGCCCAGTGGTACGAAGTTACCGCGATCCCTTGAACAAAACTCGAATCATCTCCCCAAAACCCAAACTGGGTTTCCATCCGGTAGCCGCCTTCAGCTTTGAGGCATTCCCGATCCTGACCGGGGAGGCGCGTTTCAGGATACTCCGGTTCTCAACGACATACTGAGTCCAATCAAGCCCGGCCAGACGGAAAACCTCTTCCACAAACTCGCGAACGGTGTGCCGTTCGCCTGTCGCGATTACAAAGTCATCCGGAGACGGAAGCGCCAGAATCCGCGTCATCGCTTCGACATAATCCGGAGCGTAGCCCCAATCGATCACCGCAGAAAGATCACCCACGGTGAGCTTTTCGCCAGGCTGAGATTTTCCGGCGGCATACCGGTGGGCCGCAGCGATGATCTTTTTCGAAAGAAAGCGCTCGCTCCTGAGCGGCGACTCGTGCGTATAGAGAATTCCGCAAGCCGCGAAGACACCGTGTCTCTCCCGATAAAGCCGGCAGGCGGCCATTCCGTCCACCTTGGAAAACGCATAGGGCGAATCCGGGGCGAGGGGAGTGCTCTCATTCTGCACTTCCGTCGGCGGGTTTCCAAAAACATGAGAAGAAGCGGCGTAAAACAGCCGCGCCTTGGGTGCTTTTAACCGGGCCGCCTCAAGCAGGTTCAGGAAGGCAAAGAAATTCACCTCGTACGATTGCCTGAAAAGCGAGACATTCTCTCGGGCCTCTTCTTCGGAAGACTGGTGGACTGCGGCCAGATGATAGATCTCATCGGGCCGAACCTGCTCAATGACCGCAAGCGTCTGCTCGGCGCGGGTGATGTCTGGGCCAAGACCGGCGTCCAGTCCCGTGACGGCATAGCCTCGTGAGCGAAGCAATTCCGAAAGCAGCGCCCCATCCTGACCTTTGCATCCAGTGACGAGCGCGGTTTTCAAAGGAGACCCCTCTCTTAAACGACGTCAATCTTCGGAAGCGGAAAGAGGAACTTTCCGCCCGAGTTCAAATAATCCTGCTCGCGGCCAAGGATGTTTTCCCGGAAGTGCCAGGGCAGAACCAGAAAATATTCGGGTTTCATCTTCTTGGCTTCCGCTTCCGAGACGATCGGGATCAGGGTCCCCGGCGTGAAGCATCCGAACTTATCCGGATTCACTTCAGCGATGCAGGGTACGTCGTTTTCGCGAATGTCACAGAACTGCAGAAGTACGTTGCCTTTGGTCGAGGCCCCGTAACCGAAAACCTTCTTGCCTGAGGCGTTGGCCTTGCGGATGAATTCCAGGAGCTCCTCGCGATGATGGTAAACGCGCGCCTTGAATTCCTCGTACGGGCGAAGCGTATGCAGACCGAGTTCCTTTTCGCGGGCCAGGATCTCATTCACCTGCTTTTCGTTGATCTTGAAGGGCGCGCCCTTTTTGGCGACTGAAATCGAGAAACTTCCGCCATTGATGTCATTGAACTCGACATCGAGAATCATTAAACCGAGGCGTTCGGTCATCCAGCGAATCTGGTGAAGAGCGTAGTACTCCAGATGCTCGTGGCAGATCGTGTCGTAGGAATTGCGCTCGAGCATAGTGGGCATGTAGCTTTGCTCGAAAACCCAGATCCCATCGTTCGCGAGGACTTCGGAGATCTGGCGCATGAAGGCCAGAGGATCTTCAAGATCGTAGAACATCGAGAACGAAGTGATGATTTTGGCCCTCTGGCTTCCGAAGTGCTTGGTCACGTTTTCGGCCGAGAAGAAATCCGGAATGAGCCGGATGTGCGGCGGATAAAACTTGCTGAACTTCACGCCGGTCGGATCAATTCCGACCAGAGTCGGACCATCTTTCGGATAGGCCTGAAGAGTCGTGCTGTCGTTGCTCCCGATGTCGATCACTAGGTCGCCGCGTCCCAGCTTGACCTGATCAAGGATCTTTTTCACCTTGCCCTGAAGATGAAGGACCATCGATTTGTTGAGGCCGCTTCGGTAGCCGTAATCCTTGCCGTAGAATTCGCTCAGATTGCCGGTGTGCTTCAGTTGAAGAAGACCGCAATGGTCTTTCCCGGGTTGCTCCATGCATTTCACGAGCTCAAGCGGCATCAGCCCGACGTTGCGTGTCTTGGTCTCCGGAAAAATCCCGGTCAGCGCCTGGTTACCGAGGTCCAGAACGGTTTTTAAATTCCTGTTACCGCAAATTCTGCATTGGGTGATGGACTGGTACATCAGAGACCTCGAGCTTCGTTTTCCAGGTCGTACGCGACCATGAGTTTCACAAGTTCCGCAAACGTGGTCTGCGGCTTCCATTTCAGCTGCCGGAAAGCTTTGCTGCCGTCGCCGATCAGAAGGTCGACTTCCGCCGGACGGAAGTACTTGGGATCCACCGCGACCAGGACCTTTCCGGTCTTGCGGTCGATTCCCTTTTCATCCGTGCCCTCGCCCTCCCAGCGAAGCTCAATGCCGACGTGGTGGAAGGCATGTTCGCAGAGCTCACGTACCGTGTGGGTCTCGTTGGTTCCGATGACATAGTCATCCGGACGATCCTGCTGGAGCATGAGCCACATCGCGTAAACATACTCCTTGGCGTAACCCCAGTCGCGCTTGGCATTGAGGTTACCGATCAAAAGCTTCTCCTGCTTCCCTAATTTGATCCGGGCAGCGGCGCGGGTGACCTTCTTGGAAATGAACGTTTCACCGCGGCGAGGAGACTCGTGATTGAAGAGAATGCCGTTACAGGCGTACAGATTGTAAGCCTCGCGGTAATTCACCGTGATCCAGTAGGCATAAAGCTTGGCCACGCCATAGGGTGAGCGGGGATAAAATGGAGTGGTTTCCTTCTGGGGAACCTCGGCCACTTTGCCGAAGAGCTCGGAAGAGGAAGCCTGATAAAAGCGGGTTTTCAGTCCGACGTCCTTGATCGCGTCGAGCAGGCGCAAAGTTCCGATGGCCGTCGTCTCGCCCGTGTATTCGGGGATCTGAAAAGAAATGTGGACGTGGGATTGGGCGCCGAGATTGTAGATTTCATCCGGGCCGACCGATTCCAGAATGCGGTTCAGGCTGCTGGAATCGATCAGGTCGCCATAGTGCATGTGAAGGCGATCGAAGATGTGATCGACTCGCTTGGTGTTAAAGCTCGAGGAGCGACGGACGATCCCATGGACCTGGTATCCCTTTTCGAGCAACAGCTCGGCCAAATACGAGCCGTCCTGGCCCGTAATTCCAGTGATGAGCGTTTTTTTCATAACCCCGGACTATGCTTGTTTTTTGGTAAAAGCACAACTGGCGGGCATAGGATTCTAAAAAAATGATGCGCCAAGTCAGGTGGCCCAAGCTGAAATCAGCTCGTTGGCCAGCAGAATTCCCGACTGTTTGCTCATGTGATCGTCATCTCGATAGAGCATCCGCGACCCGGAAATAGTTCGGCATCCGTGCTGCTACAAAAGACCGGAAGAGGGTAGTATACTTGCACATTTGGATAATTGCGGAGAATCTCCGCAACGGCATTCCGATAGCCGGCTTGCCGTTTCATGACAAGCTCTCGAGCAACGGTGCATTTAGCTAGTAACGCGCTACAAGCGTTTTACCACGTCGCATGGAATGACTGGGGCGACATGATCCGCTATTCTCCCGGCCCGAGGATTCGACGCGAGAAGATCCTTTCCTGGGTCTCAGAAGCTAAGGTGAATTCTCTACTGGATATCGGCTGCGGAAACAGCGAATTCCTGTTGCAAGTGCATGCGAAGATACCCAGCTTTGAGCTCGCGGGCGCTGATATTTCGCACTCTGTAATTGAAGAAAACAAGCGGCGTCTTCCTGGTGTAGACTTTTTCACTCTCGATTTGGATCAAGAGCACCTTCCCAGGCGCTTCGATGCGGTTACCTGCATGGAGGTCGTCGAACACTGTCAGGATTACCGGGCTGCGATCAAGCGACTGGCGGAGATGACGGGCAAGTGGCTGTTCATCACGGTACCATGCGGGCCGCTTTTTGAAATCGATCGCAGGGTCGGGCATACCAAGCACTTCTCCGCGCGTGAAATCACCGACGCCTTGCAAGAGTCCGGGCTCAAGGTAATCACCGCGCAACGATGGGGTTTTCCCTTTTTCAACCTTTACAAACACGCCATCAACCTGAATCCGGACGTGCTGTGCAAGGCATTTTTGTCCTCACAAAAGTACAGGCCAAAGCAGAAGCTGGTCGCCTTGCTCACCTACGCCGCATTCAAAGCGTCGTTCCCATGGCTCGGATACCAGCTATTCGTGTCGTGAGTCGCAATAAAGTTTCGGCTCCTATCGTGAAAACGGAAATCTGAACTCAAAGAAGGAATTCGAAACGCACTGCGTACAGGGTTTCAGGCGAACGCAGTGATTTTCGATCGGACATTCCTGCTTCACTTCGCCGGATTTTTTCAAACATTCGCTGACCAAAGCCTCCCGGCCGAAATCACGCGGATAAAGGTGCTGGTGGGTGTACGCAAAGGAGCTCGAAAAAGCGCTGAGGATATAGCCATGCGGGTCCGGCGCCCAAAAACAGGAAATTCCGTTTGTCGCGTATCGATCCAGAACGTCGACATCAGCACTATAAGCATAGGTAGAGATATCAATCAAAGTCCCCCTTCGGAAGGTCATTGTCCGAAGGGATTCGGTTAAAAAGTCTTTTTTTGAAATCCCAAGCGCGACCAAAGCCGTGAGAAAGATACCCAGGACTTTCGGATATACGCGCGGATTCAGGGTATCCAAGGCAAGAATTACGAAGGCAATCAGCGCAACATAGGCGATGGGCTCGACATAAATATGTAAACGCATCAATGGCCATTTCGAAAGAATGGGCGTAAGAACATGCTCGGCTACTGCGTTGAATTCCCCAAAGAAGAAGAAACACCAAACAAAGGAAACGAGAACCCAGATAAAAACCGGAAGCTCAGCGCGGCGCCGCCTGTAAACGAAAAGTGCGGCGATCAAGGTTACCCAATGCCACAGGTTTCCCGCAAAAAAGACTAAACCGTCCCACCAGACGTAAAACTGCCGTATGAACAGAGGGATCTCGGCGTATCGAATGATGTAGAAATATTGGGTAGCCCTGCGCGTCGCCTCGTCCGTTTTTAGAGGCGGGAGCACCCGAGCCATCACGGCCCCGAGCGCGAGAAGGGCCACCATTGCTCCGAACGTGAGGCTTCGCTTCTTGTCCCAGAGTGGCAGACCCATCCGCCAACTGACGAGTACGGCAGAAAGCAAAAGGCAGCAGAGATAGATGGGAACAAGTGCGAAGAATTGAAAATGAAAAAATGGCAGCAGGAACATCGAGACCAGGCCCAAATAGAGAGAGCCCCGCTCAACGGAAAAAAGCCCTTTCGCGATATGAACCAGGATGAGACTGCCCAAAACGAACTCGACGATGGCTCCCGGGTGGTGCACAAACGCAAACTCGTGTTTTTGGAAGATCACATCGTAAATGCCAAACGATCTCCCGAGCCACAGAAGGAGCAGCAAAAAGTTGGCTAAAATGAGTTGCCTTCGCTCCTTCAGCAGAAACGAGAACAACCACTGAGAGAGACAGTAAATCAAGAAGACGATTGAAAGATGCACCCCGGCATAAACAGTAACACTCGAGAGTCCGGTTACTCGGATCAGGAGACCCAGCACAAAGTCCCAGATGTTGTAGGCGTAAACGCGCTGCGTGCCTGCTGCCGTCGCCTTGAAGACATTCATGACCTGATCCGGGCTCAATAGGCCGGCGGCATATTTATGAATCGCCGCCCAATGATTGAAAAAGTCGTAATCGGAGCCCTGAAAGCGCGAGACAAGCGCCGTGTAGAGGCCCAGCAATATCCAGAGGAGGGGCCAAATCCAGTTTTCAGGATAAAACTGCGACGGGGTCCAGGGTTTCTTCTTTCTGGAGAGGGAACTCAATAAAAAACTCGATGCCGCCAAGCTCGTCAAAAAAATGGCCAACGAGTAAGATCGATGGCCAAAGTAGGCTACAAGAGCGGGAATTAGCCAGAACAGCAGGCTGACTCCAAACGCATGCACGAAGAGCATCGCGCCGTCCAGGGATTCGGCAAACCTGATATTCCGCAGGACCAAGGACCCAGGGACATAGAAAACAAGATCCCATCCACAAAGGAAGATGAGGAGAGCTCCTTCGAAAGTCACGGTGAGTCCCTGAACTCTTCCGGTCTGCGCGAAAAAAAGAAGTGCTGCATCGAAAAGGACGCGGACAACGCCCCAATAACGTTCCGGTGAGCGAAGTTCGCCCAGCAAGAAGCCGAACCAGACCAGCAGGAGCAGGGGCCCAGCCCAGGAAACCGACACCGAATTCCAGATGTTCCGATCCGATACGGGAATCAGGTGCACTCTGGAATCGCCATTCATAAGCCAGGCCCGGAGGCTTTTGGCTAAATCTTTTTCGGCGAAACCGAAAAGCCGATACGTCAATGTGGATTTCGAGAGCGGACGCGGGGGCACTTGCAGACATTTTTGAGAGGAGAGCGCTTCGGAATTGGCTTCCGGCTCGAGAACGGCGAGGCGAACCAGTCCCCGAAACGCCATGCTCACGGGAACCTGATACGCTTGGGTGATCGTATCGCCCGACGCAGGCTGCGGAAGGTTCGGTTTCCATGCCCCAGCCGCCGATTCCTCACAGAAAACCTGATTCTGGGCAACGCAATTTCCATCTTCGTGAAATCCCAGAAACTGTCCCTGTCCGATCTTTAACGGTGAAGGCAAGGCAATCCGATTGAAGCCCTGTTCGATACGGATCGTGGGCGTTACTGCTTGAATACTGAAGCTTTTGAGCGCTGAATCCGCTTGGGCGACGAAAAATTCAAGTCGGCAATCGTTTTTTTTGCTCCAGACCTCCACAAACCGGATTTCCGCGTCCTGCGGGGCCACTTTGTTGAAGTCGATCCACAGCCCACCGCCTTTTTCACGGCCATCCTTGAGCGAATCAAACTGGGGAAGCCGGTATCCGCCCAGAAACGGCGTTACGGGATTTCGCTGCCCGGGCATGATGATGTTTCCAATCGCCAGATAGAGTTCACCCGCAAGCGAACCCTGCGCCGCAGCTTTCGGTTCAACACAGACGCGCTTCTCGGCTCCGGAAGGCGAGTTGAGCCAGATCTCCGCACGCGCTTCACCCATGGCCGGCGTACCAGCTCCGCCAAAAGCGAAAAGCGCGGCAAATCCTAAGCAAATTTTAGAGAAAGAGTTTGAGAAGCTCATGTATTCCAATTAGCCTGTGGCCCCGACTTTTGAAACGCCGATAGCCTTCCCGGGTAGCAAAAGAAAAATAGCTCGCTCCCACTTCGGACATCGGCACTGAGGCTGGCTTTTCACCTCGAGCGAAAACGGATACCACCGAATTGAGCATTTCCGCCGAAAGTTCGTTTAAAACGTCTTCCAGTCCGTGGAGCGAAATTCCTGACGTCAGCGAATCCAGATGGACTGCCTCCTGCGCGATCACGCCTCCGCTATCCAGCTTCTCGACAATAAAATGGGAGGTTGTTCCGAATTCGCGATCGCCGTTCACCATTCCCCAAAATACCCCGTCAATTCCCTTATATTTAGGCAGCAGCGAACTATGACTGTTGATCATCCCCATCTTGGGGATTTCGATGATCTTCTTCTTTAGGATCTGATTTATCCGAGAAACTGCCAAATCCGGTTCAAACGCCCTGAAGCGCGCCAGAAAATCCGGAGCATTGACGTTGGTTGAGTAAACGATCGGAATCCCATTGGCCTTCGCGAACTCGATCATGTCGAAGCGATTCCGGTAAAATCCAAAATGCTTCCAGAGGCGACGCCACTTATAGGCATACACCTCGATCGCCCGGAACAGAAAGAGCTGAGGGCCGGATAGATCCAAGAGCCAGCGTAAGGCTTGCAGAAAGCTAAAATTTTTTCCTGCGAGGATTCGGGTCGAGAAGACAATGGCGACAATCTCAGAGTGCCGACTCAGACACAGCTTTCTGAATGCCTGGGCGTTATAGGGATTGTCGTTTACAAGCAGGACTATCCTCATGCCGACCTACGGTTTCGATGCCCGAATCAAATAGTGAGGAACAGAATGAGGGTCAAGGCCGGGAGCCAAACTTACTGAGACTTCCTGAAATCCTGCTGCCTCGAAGACTTTTTTGAGTCTTCCTGCAGTCAAGAATTGAACTGCCGGAATTCCGAGGTAACGCGATTTCGCCTCGAGCACCTCGGGGGGATTTTTCCGGGCCGCATCCGGAAGCAGGATGCGGATAATGTAATGAAATCGTCTGCGGATCGCGACGGGCACCAGCAAGAAATTGAACCATTGGACCCAATTCAGCGGATCCATTCTGGACTTCTTCTCTAAAGTGACAAAAATTCGGCCGCCGGCCGCTAATAGCGAAAAAAGACGCCGTACGACCTGTTCTAAATCTACGACATACTGCAAAACACTGTGACTGATGATCAGATCGGGCGGGGGAAGGTCGACATTCTCCCGGGAAATGTCGGCATTCAGAAACCGGACCGCTGAATGCCCCTTCTTTTTCGCTGCTTGCTGTGCGGCCTTGATCGCTTCAGCGGAAATATCGATTCCCGCAACGGACTTTGCGCTAAGCTCTTCCAGAGATAGAATCCAAGCTCCGGTGCCGCATCCGAACTCGAGGACAACCTTTCCAGTCAAATCTACATCCGCCTGCAGCAGCGCCGTCAACGGAGCAAAATAATCCCGCGGGTGAACCAAAGCGAAATCATCAAATTCCTTTGCCATTTTTTCGCGTAGCAATAATCCCCCAGGTCTTCAGAATGTGGGGTGCCGGTTTACGAACGGCACCGAATCCAGGAAAGCGTTAAAAGAAACGTCCTGACACCAGCAGACGCAGTGGTTCTCAACTTTTCGGATCTCCTCACGCTGGCGTCGCATTTCCGGGCTATTCCAGACTTCCTGGAGTGTGGTGAATTTCAGGTTGCCGACCGGTCCGTATTTCGGATTTGATGCGCAATGGATGATCTCTCCATTGGGCGAGATCTGAAGGCGAACCGAGGGCGACCAGCACGGAACCGTGTGAAGCGACTGCGGCTTGAACCAATAATCCGGAAAAAGCCTGAAATAGTGCGTGTTGAAATCGGGATAGTTTTTCAGGAACCGCCCCCAAAGCTCCCGGACCTCGACTTCATCCTTAAGCCGGAACATGAATTCCGATTCCGCCTGCTCGTCCATGTCGTGGGGACCGTTCGCATACCCGGTCGAAATCGGCTGAATGCTGACCACATCCACGATCTTCCGAAGCTCGGTGACGATGTTGCCGATGTCCCGAATGTTCTTCTTCGAGACGACAGTTGTGGTCTTGATCAATGGCTTGTTCGAGTCGCCGCGCTTTTCTTTTAGAAGCGAGATGGCGAATCGGAGCTTTTCCATCAGCCCGTTCAGTCCGCGCATTTGATCGTGCTCACCGGGCTTCAGGGAATCCACGCTCACGACCACCGTGTCGATTCCCGCTTCCAGAAGCTGATCGACTTTGCTGCCAAGAGTAAACCCGTTGGAAACAATATAAACGTTCTTTCCGTAAGACTTGATGGTTTTGATCGCGTCAAAAAGATGCGGCCAGAGCAGGACCTCTCCACCGGTGAACCCCGTGGCAACGGCGTTGGATTTCCCGATCTCGTGGGCAATGTGCTGGATTTCCTCCTGAGTCAGGGTATGCCGGTTCGCTTTGGCCAGCTCGTGCGTGCTGCAGAAACTGCAGCGAGCATTGCAGGCATAGGTCGGAAGCCAGGTGATGAAAAGCGGCCCGCGCGAGGCCTTCCGGTTCAAAACCCGGGTGAACAGACAATTGTCCGCGAAGGTGGCGATGGCGCTGAAGAGCATTCCCTTCAGAGAGAAGGACGAATTCTTGATCATGATTTCATTAATTTCTGGATTGAGGACACGATCGCGTCCAGCTCCTGCTGCTTGAGATAGCCATGCACCGGAACAAAAAGCGTGTGTTGCTTCATCCGGGTTGCGCCGGGCGCGGTGAATCCGTAATTCTTGAAGGCCTCCTCCTGATGCAGGGCACTAAGGAGATACCCCGCACTGTCGACGCCGGAACTGGCCAGAGAGATCTTCGCCGGGAGAGGCTTTTCGACGAAAAGCGGAAAGAGCCAGAAAGTGTTTCGAGCCCCAGCCAGAGTCCGAGGCCTTTTGAATTTACCGTTCGATGAAAGCTTTTCGTAAATGTAAGAGGCGCTCCGGGTCCGAGCCTCTTCACGCTCCTTGAGCGAAGCGAGCTGGCTCAATCCGAGGGCCGCCTGCTGCCAGGTGAACCGGGTGAAGTAGCTTTCGGGGAGCCGCTCCCTCAAAGTCACCGTCTTGTTGGAACGCTGATACTTGGAAAGCCAATCAAAGTGGGCTGCAAACATCCGAAGAAGCGGCAGTACGAACGCCCCGAAAAGAGATCGGTTGGAAGCCATTTTTAAAATCAGGTTTTTCACCGCTTCCGCCGCGAGCGGGACTGATGGTGCGGGAGCGAGTTTCTCCTGCTCCCTGCGCAGCGCAGACAAAAGCGCCTGATCTTTCGATAGGACAATCCCGCCGAACAATGTGCAAACCGGCTTGATCAGGCTCAGGCTGTAAATGGCCGCACTTCCAAAACTTCCGACCGGGTGGCCTTTGTAGGTCGTCGTCACGGCCTGCGAGCAGTCCTCGATGATGGGAATATTTCCGGCTTCGCGCGCGATTTCGAGCACCCGATCCATATCCGCCGGAAATCCTGCGTAATGTGTCAGGTAGATCAGCGACGTCTGAGGACCGATCTTCCGTTTCAGGTCCTCACAGTCTATGGAATAGGTATCGGGCGACAGATCCACGACCACGGGTTTGAAACCCGCGCACCGGATCACGTTCACGAAATCAGCGACATGAAGCGCCGTGATGACCACTTCGCCGCCGGGCTTGAGTCCCATGTTCTTGAGCAGTAAATAAAACCCCACTCTCGCCTTGGAAAAGGTCACGCCTCTGGAGTGCCCTACGACCGCGGCAAAGCGCTCTTCGAACAATCGAATGGTCTCAGCGGCCGACTCAGGCCTGGCTCTTCCCAGCAGCGAGAAAAGAAAGCCGAACAGCTCCCCATTTGTGAACTGAATATTGATCCTGGGAATTGCGCGCATGCCCCAGAAAATTGCATGTTTTCAGTTAAAAAAAAAGGCGGAAATCGGGTGTAAATGCTACAAGATCCCCGAGAGGTCCTCATGCGCAAGAAAATCATCATGGTGTACCCCCTGCAGGGGTTTTCCGGCACCTTCGTCAAGCATGCGCCCATCAGCCTGCTCTACGCCTCGGCTGATGTCGTGAAAGCCGGCTATGAGGTCAAGATCCTCGATGCCCGCCTTCACCCCAACACCTGGAAGAAAAAGCTCGCGGAGCTCATGGACGACGAGACCCTGCTCGTCGGGATCAGCGTCATGTCCGGCAAGCCGATCCTCTATGCCTCTGAGATCAGTCACTTCGTCAAGCAAACCGACCCCGCCGTGAAAGTGGTCTGGGGAGGCCCGCACGCCACGTTCCAGCCAGGTTCGATCATGGAGTACGAAGCCAACTGCGATTACGTCGTCAGCGGCTACGGCTCGTATCCTTTCAAATGTCTGGTGGACCATCTGGTCGAAGGCAAAGAACCCTCCTCTGTGCAGGGCGTTTCGTACCGGAAAGACGGGACGATTCACACGGTTCCAAAGCTCGAGGCGTTCGAGGTCATCCCTTATCAGGACATTCCGTATGATCTGATCAGCGATTATCGTGTGTACGGGCATATCGGCGAGGACCGGCTGATCTTCTCGATGTACAGTGTCCTGGGCTGCCCTTATCAGTGTTCGTTCTGCAGCTCCCCGGCCCAGTACCGTTCCATCGAAGGAAAGAAATGGGTGCCGCTGACCGTCAAAGACGTTGCCGATCATATCGAGCACGTCGTGAAGAAATACGGGGCCAATTTCATCTATTTCATCGATGACGACTCCTTCGTGAAGCTGGATCACGTGGAGGGCATCATCGACGAGATTCAGCGCCGAAATATCAACGTGAAACTCGGCTTCCGGGGAGCGCGGATCAGCGAGATCAAGAGGATGTCCGACGAGTTCCTCTCCAAGCTTGCCTCGGCCGGCACGAACATTATGCATATCGGCGCGGAAAGCGGCAGCGACCGGATTCTCAAGATGATCCGCAAGAACTGCACGGTCGAAGACATCATCGAGTGCAATCGTAAGCTCGCCCGACATCCCGAGATCATCGCGGGCTACAATATTATCATGGGACTCCCGACGGAGACCCTGGAAGAACTCAAGCAGACCCGCGATCTCATCCTGCAGCTCGTGAAGGACCACCCCAACTGCATTATTTTTCAGCCCAACAAGTTCCGCCCGCTTCCGGATACGGAACTTTTTAATGTCGCGGTTCGCGACTGGAATTATGCGGAACCGAAGACCCTGCGGGACTGGGCCAACATCGAGGTCGAGGGCGATTACACTGCCCCCTGGATGACGCCCGAGATGAAGAAATTCTGCGACATGATGCTCATCAGCTCTTACTTCGTGGACCGGAAGGCCCAGAAAATCACCAAAGGCTCGAGCTTGACGGAAGTCGGAATCCGGATGCTCGATCACCTCTATGGCCCGATCGCTCGCTTCCGTTTCAAAAACGGGATCGACCGGGTTCTTTTGGAATACACGGCCTACAACCTCGTTCAGAAGTTGGGACGGCACGTCGGCTCGCTGGTCGGCAAATCCGGGCAGAAGACCTGATTATATCGTCTGCTGCGGCTTATGCAGGATGCGCGAACTCCCGCGAATCCGGTTGACGTAAAGCTTGGTCGTCGGCTGGACATTCAGCGCAATAAGGCTCGAGAGAATTCCGATCACGATCGTGCTGTACATCCCGATCTGAACGCCAAGCGAGAAGTCAAAAAGCTTGGCCATGACGGCGATCGCGAGGTTCGCCATGATCGCGATGAAGATAAAGATCAAGGCCATCCGGTAAGCCTGGAAGAGGTTGGCCATCAAAAACACATACGAGAACGTCTTCAGCGCGTCTCGAAGCGGCGCTACCTTCGACTTGCCGATCCGAACATCGTACTTCATGGGCATGAATTTCACGCTCCGACCTGTCATCAGATAAAGCAAGGTTTGGGAGGTCGTGAACGAGAACGTCGGGCACAACACCGCGCGATGATCCAGCGTGTTGAGCTTGCGGAAGACCCGCAAGCCGGAGTTGAAGTCGGGCGCCTTTACATTGCTGAGATATAATATGACGTAATAAAGCGCTTTGCGCAGCATCCGACCGCGAAAAGTCGTGTTCTTCCGGGTCCAGATGCGCGTCCCGATAACCATGTCATGGGAATTGGCCTCTTCAATCATTTCGGGCAGCATTTCGGCCGGGTAGGTTCCGTCAGCATCCATGATCGTGATCACCGGGTATTTCGCGATGGTCATGCCGTCCATGATCGAGTTGCCATAGCCCATGTTCTTCTTATGGACGAGAACACGCGCTCCTGCGGCGACCGCCTCGCGTTGAGTGCCGTCCGTTGAGCCGTCATCGACGATGATGACTTCGTATTCGACCTGAGTGTGTTCCATTGCCTGAATGACGTTTGATATCGTCATCCCGACCGCTTTTTCCTCGTTCTTGCACGGGATCACCACGGAAACGCCCGTGATGCGGTCCTGCAGATATTCAACACCAGCTTCAGTTCGATTTGGCATAGCTTAAAGCTTCTCGTTAGCAAAAAACCCCGCGGATGCAAAAGGAAATGTGCTTGAAATCAGGGGACTTCGTCCCTATACTCGGCGCTGATTTGGAGCACTTATTCCATGTCCCACAAACTCCTGGTCACTGGGTCTGCCGGATTCATTGGCTTCCATCTTTGCAAGAAGCTCCTGGAACGTGGCACCGAAGTCGTGGGGCTGGATAATCTCAACAGCTACTATGATCCCAAGCTCAAGTCCGCGCGCCTGGAGCACCTGACCCGGTTCCCGAATTTCACCTTCCATCGCATGTCCCTGGAAGACACCGAGGGGCTGACCTCGGTCTTTAAGAACAACTCCTTTGAAGTGGTGGTCAATCTGGCCGCGCAGCCTGGGATCCGCTATTCGCTCGAGAACCCGTCCTCCTATATTCAGGCGAATCTCGTGGGATTCGGAAATATCCTGGAGCAGTGCCGACACGCCAAGGTGAAGCACCTGATTTATGCCTCCTCGAGCTCGGTCTATGGCGCGAACCGAAAAATTCCGTTTTCTGAAGCGGACCCCGTCGACCACCCGATTTCGCTGTACGCGGCGACGAAGAAAGCCAACGAGTTGATGGCCCATTCCTACAGCCATCTTTTCGGGCTCCCGACGACGGGCATCCGCTTCTTCACGGTTTATGGCCCGTGGGGCAGGCCGGACATGGCCATTTTCAAGTTCACCAAAGCCATTTTGGAAGAGAACCCGATTGAAATCTTCAACCATGGAGATGTTGCGCGCGATTTCACTTACATCGATGACGCCGTCAGCGGCCTGCTGGCGATGATCGACAAGCCGGCCGTCGGCCTGGCTCAGCCGGACACGAGTGGCGCACCTCACAGCGTCTACAACATCGGAAATCAGAGACCGGAAAAGGTTCTCAAGGTTGTGGAACTTCTGGAGCGCTACACCGAAAAGAAGGCCACCCGAATCATGAAGCCGCTTCAACCCGGCGAGATGCTGGAAACCTGCGCGGACGTGACCCGCGCTCACCGAGATTTCGGATTCGTCTCCAAAACGCCCGTTGAACAGGGACTGTCAGAATTCGTGACCTGGTACCGTGGGTTCTACAGGAATTGACCGATGTGCGGAATTGTCGGAGCTTATGCCCTAGGTCGGGCGGAATCGTCCTGGAGTCCCGAGCAGATCGATAGGCTGATCCAGGGGATTCGCCAGCGGGGGCCTGACGCGACCGGCACGTTCAGTGCTCCCGGCGTTTTCCTGGGACATGCGCGCCTATCGGTTATTGATCTGTCGGCCACGGCGAACCAGCCGATGCGTTCGTCAGACGATTCAGGCCGGTTGGTCATCACCTACAACGGCGAGATCTATAACTTTCGTGAGCTCAGGCAGGAGCTTGAGAAGTCCGGGACGCGTTTCAGAACCCACTCCGATACGGAAGTCATCCTGGCTGCCTGGCAGCACTGGGGTCCCGATTGTGTTTCCCAGCTGGATGGGATTTTTGCGTTTGGCATCTTCGATCGAAAAGATCAGGCGCTTTATCTCGTGCGGGATCGCCTGGGGGTGAAACCCCTCTTTTATTGGCAGACCAAAGACTCGATTCTTTTTGCCTCGGAGCCCCTGGCGCTGATCCGAGGACTGAAAATCACCCCTGAGCTCGCGCCCGAAGATCTCGATACGTTTTTCACCTTCAACTATTTACCCGCACCTCGCACTGGTTTTCGGGACATCCGGCAGCTGCCCGGTGGTTATTTTGCCCGGATCACCCGCTCCGGGATCAAACTCTCGCAGTACTGGAAGCTGGGGTACGACACTCCCGTCCGGACCAATTCCGCAAGTTTGCTGGAGGAGTTTCAGGACCTTCTCGATAGCTCGGTGAAGGCGCAGATGGTTTCGGATGCGCCGCTGGGACTCTTTCTCTCCGGAGGTCTGGATTCGTACGCAGTCGCGCGCTCTGCCGTAAAGTCCAACCAATCCCCGGAAACCTACACGCTTTCGTTTACCGAACCCGGATTTGATGAAACGGAAGCGGCGAAAGCTTATGCCGATTATCTTCACATCAGCCAGACGCCGATCCTCTTTCGCTGGGATGAAGAGCACATCCGCGAAACCCTCCGTGCGATGAATGAGCTTTTGGCGGACGCTTCCTGCTTTCCCTACTACCAGCTTGCGAAGTTCGCTCGCCGACATGCCACGGTGATTTTGGCCGGCGATGGCGGCGATGAGCTTTTGGCGGGGTACGACACCTACAAAGCCGGAGAGGTGACGCCGTATCTGCACCGGCTCCCAGGTGGGGTGCGTTCCGCAGTACGAAGCGCCTCCCAATGGATTCCAGCGGACGGGGCCCGCTACAGCATGCGAATGGTCGTCGAGCGACTTCTTGGCGCGGCGGATGAACCTCGCGGCCGTGATCATGCTTCTTTTCGGCGAATTTTTCCAGACGAACTGAAGAACCGGCTCTATTCCGCTGAGTTGAAGAACGCGGTCCGGGGTTCCGACCCGATCGGGGAATACGCCAATTACCTACGCGAGGTTCCCGAAACCCGCTCCTATCTCACAGCCCGGCAACACGCCGATCTCCTGTTCCATCTTCCTTCGATTCTGGCCAAGGTCGACCGGATGAGCATGACCCATGGGCTGGAAGTCCGGGTCCCGATTCTCAGTAAGAAGCTCGTGGAATTCTGCATGTCCCTGCCGGACGACGTGAAACGCCGTCAGGGGAAAGGAAAATGGATTCTGCGCGAGACACTCCGCTCTTCCATTCCCCCTTCTGCCCTGGCGCGGAAAAAAGCGGGATTTCTGCCGCCGGTCGACGAGTGGTTCCGGACTTCAAAACCCTGGATGTCGATCTTTGATGAACACCTGAGCCAGGCCTCCTCGGCATTGGATTATCTGGATTGGAAGGAAGTGCGGCAGCTCTGGCAGGAGCATCAAAGGTATCAGGTGGATGCGGGATTCGCTCTTCTGGGGATTATCCAGTTCATCAACTGGGGTCTGAAGATCCGGCGGTAATAGTTCTTCTCAGCGCGTCAGCGAAAGATCGCCTCGCGGTTGACCGCTTACTCGCTCCATTGCCTTGAAAAAAAGGCCCGCGAGATTTCCCAGCCCATTGCCAAAGTGAATCGCGGCAACGGTCAGGACCGCGTTTTCGAGAACCGCTAGATACGGCTTGCCCGAGCTCCGCGCAGCCGGGCTCAAAAATGCCGCAGCAAGCCCAAGATACAAGGCGAGAAGAGTCAACCAGATCCCGAGAAAACAGCTGCACAAGAAGCTCAAACCGGCCAGACCGAGATTCCCGAGCACAAAGATCAAGGGCACGTACTGGCGCCAGGGAAGCGAAAAAAAGCCGTGCTTCAGGGCGATTGCGGCCTTGTACTGGCCGTACTGATAATAGGTCTTGTAAACCTTCAGGATCGTGTCGCGCGCCTGATAATGGGAAATGATGGAAGGAATCAGCAGGACCTTCCCTCCGGACTTCCGAATCCGCAGATTCAACTCGTAGTCCTCCGCCCGAAGCATGGCCTCATTGTACCCGCCGATCCGCTTCAGGAACTCCCGTCGAAAACAGCCAAACGGAATCGTATCCACGGAGATCGCGTCTTTGGACCCGACGCGAAACCGGGAATTCCCCACCCCGATGACACTGGTCAGACCGCAGACGACGCCGTAAGCCTCGGCGGTTTCTGCGCCGGGGCAGGTGATGATCGCGCCTCCCACGTTTTCCGCTCCGGTGCGAATCGAGTGCTGGACGCATTCGAAAATGTAGTTGTCCGCATATCGGGTGTGCGCGTCCATCCGGACGATGTATTCGCCTTTGGCCTCCTCAATCCCCTTGTTCAAAGCCGCGGGAATCGAGCGCCGGGCGTTGACGACGAGCCGGGTGGGAACCGGCGCCTCCGGCAGAAGCGCTCGAATGATCTGCTGGGTTCGATCCTCGCTTTTCCCGTCGAGGATCAGAACTTCGAGTTTTTCCCTGGGATAGTCCTGGTTCCAGAGCGAGCGGATACACGATTCAATGTGAGCTTCCTCATTGCGACAGGGGATGATCACGTTGACTGTGGGTTGCGACACCAGCTATTTCCTCGTTCCGAATCCGATCATGTAATAGTGCCAGTTCGGATTCAGCGAAAACAGGGCGTTGAGCGCCGAACTGGCCAAGGTGGCAGGCAGCTTGCCGATTTTTGAAGCCAGAGCGGCCTGCCGGTCGGCGATCGGATACGAAGAGAACGCCACGTCGATATTGTCCAGTTTCGTGCGCAGAATCATCTCCCGCAGTTCACGGGGCGTGAACTCGCGGACATGGCCGTAAAACGTGTCGCAATCGATGAAGTACTGGAAGTCCTCCCAGGTGTTTTTTCCGACCAGCGATTTGAGGCGGTTATAAAGGTGCACCTGATTCGGGGTGCCCACCATCAAGGTGCCGCCTGAATTCAGTAGTTCCCTGCTGGAGCGCAGAAACGGAAGCGGCGAAAACGTGAAGTGCTCAATCACATCAAAAGTCGTGACGATATCGAAAGTCCCCTGCCATTCCTTCGGAAAGCCGTCCTGAATAAAGTTCTGCCGGATCCCTTTTACCCCGAACTGCTCCCAACGCCGGATCACGCCGTCGGCATCGCCCACTTCGCGTTTCAACTCAGGGGCGAATTCATCCAGACGATCCGCAACAAAGACCTCAAACCCGAAAACCTGGCTCAAGACGCAGGCGTTGACACCCACGCCGCAGCCGATATCCAGAAATTTCGGACGCGGCGTGGATTTCGTTCGCGCAACCTTGAGAATCTGCTGCAGTTCGAAAATATGTTTTCTGAAAAACGAGGCGACGACTGGCCTCCCTGCCACCGGAAAGCTTTCCAAAAACAGGCCGTTCAAAAACTCTTCCATCTTCTTGCGATCGTCTGACGTCATGACTCTCTCTCCATCAACTCTCTTGAGGTCTCTATGAAAACTTTGATCGAACGACGCCGATCGCTTCCCTGACCAGTCCGGTTCTGGCGTCAATCCAGAACAGCGCAACGAAACTGACCAGGCCCACGGCGCCGAGTCCCATGACATTGCTCCAGAGCATCTCGTGACCCTGCCAGGGCTTCAGGAACATCGCAAAAACGCCCGCGGACACTACAAAAAGGGCGCTGCCCAGTAAAGCCCCCGCTCCCCGGGTGATCTCCCGGCCCAATTCATACGCCAGGGTCTGTCGGATCATGAAAAAATAGGTCGCATTGCCCAGGATAAAAAGGGAAGCCACCCAACGCAAGTCCCGTCCGGCGAAATACAGTCCGACCAGCAAGGCTCCGAGCAGCACGGCCTGGGTCACCTGGTTGCGAATCACGGCACCCTGCTTGTTGAGGACCAGGAGAAAAGTCTCCGTCATTTGGGACAAAATCAGGAAAAACATCCCGCCGAGCAGCACCGGAAGGATCACCAGCGAGGCCTCGTACCTGGGCAGGTAGGCCGGAACGACGGCGTTCAGGAAAAAGTACATGGCCATCAGAAGCAGGGGGACAGCCACCGCGATCAGGTCGCACACCTTTGAATAAAAACTTCTGAGGCGCTGGAGATCCTTTTCCTGCGCGTGCATGGAAAGCAGGAACGGATAAAAAACGTAATTGACCGAAACGAAAACGAAGAGAACCAATCGGGCCATCGAGTGTGCCAGGGCGTAGACTCCCATTTCGGCAGCCGAGAAGAACCGGGCAACGATCAGCCGATCGTAGGAATCCAGCAGCATGGAAAGCCCCAGAACCGCAAGCAGGCTGAAGCTCGAGGAATAGATCGAGCGCAAAAGGGACCTCTGAATCCGAAGCCGTGGGCGATCCTCCATCCGGAGGAAGAAGTAAATTCCCAGGAAATAGCCCAAGCCGATTCCGCCGATGGCGCCGTGGAGGCCGAATTTCAAGGCTCCCCAAACACTCAGGCCTACGCTCAGCAGATTCAGGATAATCCGGTTCTTCGCGATCTCAAAAAACTGGCGATGTGCCCGACATGTATCGACCACAAATTCATTCACGTTATCGAGCAGCAAGAGACCAAAGAAGATAGACCATAGCCAGGAAGACTGGCCCGGGTGCTTCCAGGCGTAATACCCGCCAAGAGCGAGCGAGTAGATCAGGTTGTGTGAGAAAAAGAGAGTGAAACAAGTGTCCCGATACGATTTCTGCTCGTCCGGGGATGAGGTCGAGAGCGCTCGCGGGTATTCACGATCGTATTCGTTCAGAACGCCCAAATTCGCCATCCGGGAATAGTTCACGACCAGAAATACAATGGCGAGCATTCCATAGCTCTCCGGCAGGAGGATCTTGGGTAGGACAAACCCGCGCACAATGGCGGTCAGCATTACCACGATCTGAGAGGGGACGTAGATCAGGCTGGCGCTGAGGATGCCCTTCCGAGACAAGCGTTAACGCTTTCTGGCAACAATATAAATTCCTGAAGAGATGGCGTGCATCGCCGGCGACTGCTGACGATAAAGCTTATGCATCATCTTCTTGATCGGCTTTCCGAAGTTGCGGGCCACGATCCCGCCGAGCGGGCGTGGGAGCGAGATCAGCGGGAAGAGCGAATCCCAGGCTTCGCAGCGCAGGACTTCATTTCCGGTGTTCTCAAAAAACTTCATATATTCGGTGTGGCTGTAGCTGTTCTCGTAATGCGGAAAATCGCGGAAGCTTCTGGCAACGAGGGTATTCCAGGGCTTACGGTTGGCAATAAGGTTTTTGCCCAGCCGAAGCGGGAACATGGCCGCGTTGGCGACCGTCTGAGTGGAGAATTTTTTCGGAATGATCACATGGGCGTGAATGCCGCCCGGACGGATTACGTCGGAGGCGACCTGAATCACTTTCTGGACGTCCTCGAAATGCTCAAGCAGACCAAAGCTGATCACGGCATCGAAAGAGTTGGCAGCAAGCTTCGTGTTCAGGAGATCATCGGCAACGAATTCTCCCTGGGCGCCAACCGCTTCGAAGTTATCGCGGGCCAGGCGCAACGCTTCCGGTGAGTTGTCGGAACAGGTGACCTGAAACCCCTGCTTCGAAAGGAAAAGCGCCGTACGAGCGCCGCCGCAGCCGATCTCAACGACTTTGGGCGCGGTAGCGGATTCCAAATACTTCTTAAGATCCTCGCAAACTGCTTCGTGCTGGAAAATATTGGAAATGTCAGCAGGCGAGTTGGAGGCATCGCTGTAGGTTACGTTTAAACCTTTGTAGGACGCGTCCCAGTTAGCGACGATATTCCCTTTAGGTGTCTGCGTGGACATGGTTACCCCTTCGATGTATTATATGTTGGCCATAAATCACAGATTGCTTGTGGAACGTCAAGCGTATTGATGTGAAGTTGCAGCGCGTTACACGCGTCTCATCGGCCGACTTTTACGAGGATTTTGCCATCTATCATGGTGCTTCTCATTGCGATCGTCCTGATGCTTTCGATGTTTCCTTCGCTGACGGCGCTCTCCGGAAGCCTCTACTCAGCCGTGCCATTTATGGGACGTTATTTTGGCCCGATTCAGCCGCTGAAATTCCTCTTCCCCGTGGTGCTTTATTTTCTCTGGAACAACCGGAGTCGCCTGTCGCTGCGCCTGAAGAAAGCTCTGGTGATCGGGCTGGTCCTTCTGCTCTTCGGGACCCTGACCGGCGGTCTGGGCTGCGGATTCCCCCCCGAGGTGGTGCGGGAGTCAGCCATCTTCATCTTGGGAATCGGCAGCGCACTCGCCCTGATGCTTTTCCCCGAGGGGATTTTCAGAAAGACGATCTGGGCCTGGATCGCGATCGTTTACGCAAGTGTAGCACTCAACGTCTTCTGGCCCGCAGGCCTGAATTTCCTGAACATGCATTTCTTTGATCCCATCCGGCGAGTCCCAATCTGGGGAGAAGGAAACATCAAGTTTCTGATGGGCTTTTATGACAACGCCTCATTAGGAAAGCTTCTGGCCTGGCTACCTTGGCTTGCCTTTTGGACCTTTTTTGTGGGTCGGGACGAAACCAAAGTTCATCGCGCAGTTCCCTGGCTTTTTCTGTTCGGGATCGTGCTCTCAATGGCGCTGGTGTTGGGGACGACTCAGCGCGGTCCGCTGCTCGGGCTAATCGTGGGGCTTGCCGGCTTCTTGCTGCATCGAAGGTTCAAGGTCAAGGATCTGCGGATGTTTCATTGGGGCGCGGTGACCGCCGGAATCGGAATCCTGTTGCTTCCAATCCTGGTTCCCAAACCAATCTTACAGGCAAGAATTCTTGAACTCTTGCAACCCAGTCAGAATTCAGAAGAAAACGCAAACGCCTCACGCCTGGCCGTTATCGGAAGGGTGCGCCTCTGGAAGATCGCAGGCAAAAGCGTCATCGAACATCCGCTTGGACGTTGGTGTATCCCTCCCCAGGAATACGAACAGGGGGGTGCCATCAACGGAGCCCAGCACAGCCATAACCTTTTTCTGGAGCAATTCGTGTCGCGCGGATGGCTTTGGGGGCTTTTCCACATCGGCGCTTGGGTTTATGCGCTCTGGACGACCTGGAACCGAAAGCGGCTGGCTGATTCGGCTCTCCTGGGCGGGATTGCGACGACTTTGGGGCTAGGTCTGGTGGACCATCCATGGTTTGTCATTAACCACGCCCTGATTCTGGGAACACTGCTGCTGGGGGGGCTGCGCAGCCCGGAGCCGGGTCCTGTCGAAAGTGCAAACCACGGTTTCAAACCAGACCAGAAAACGCGGGGGGCCCGCCCCGCCAGCTGAGTATCGCTTTGCGAATCCTGCCAATCGACGGCCAGAAGATGAACCTTCTCAAAGGAAAGCAAAAGCAATGCCTATCTGGCGGTTACCTCGCGAAAAGGATCATCTCCGATGCCGGCCACCAAGCGCAACTCATACGCGAACTGCAAGTACCGCGTATCACGTAGAGCTCCGCCCGAGAGCACGATCCAGGGGAGGATCTTCCAAAGCGGAAGGCCGTTGATCCCTTTGGCGCGGGCGATTTCGTATCCGCAGGACTCAATCATCCGTCGCGCGCTCCTGTCCGTGAAGAAGCGCACGTGCGTGCGATCGAGTACGCCGGCATCAGTGTATTTCCAGTCCTGCCGGACCAGGAGGTCGCGAAGATTCGGGAAATACCGAACATTGGGAATTGAGACGATCAGGGTCGCGCCGGGAGCGAGCTTGGGGCGAAGCGCGCGAAGGGCGGCTTCGGGGTCGGCGAGGTGCTCCAGGACGTCATTGAAAAAGACGCCGTCGAAATGGCCGTCGGGAAGCTTAGCCATGGCCGATTCGATTGGCTCGGCGAGGACGCGGTCGAGCCGGGCGCGCGCGGAATCCGCGGCCGAGGCGACCGGTTCGATTCCCCAGACCTCGCAGCCGCGTGATGCCTTGATGTGTGCGCCGAAAGCACCTTCGCCGCAGCCGACGTCGAGTGCGCGCACGAGTTTTTCGGGTATAAAGGGAACCAGTTCTGGCCGATCATTGGAATAGTAGCCCTGCATAACGTCTCAACAGGAAAATAGATGAATGCTCCAGCGATGGCTATCGTTTTTTGACAAGAGAAGTTCACGTCGCGTCACCCTCGAATCGCTCTTCAAGCGTGATGTTCTTGCCGCTCCCTAGGTCGCGCGTTCCGAGGGAACGGACGACTGCTTGAGCGCCTGCGATTCTTCGGCGCTGGATTGCGTCAGCCACTGCTTGAGTCCGGTCATCCGTTTAGAAGTATCCCAGAGAGACAATATTGCCAAGAGGTCATGGTCTAAGCTAAACCGAAGGAATGACCTTCATGCGCTCCCGACTCCTTTGGATCGCCCCCGAAAAGCAGGGCGGCATTCAATCGTATTCAGATGTCCTCTGGCCCGAGGTGCGCGGGAAATGGGTTGAGGCGGGCTTTCCCGTCTGTGAACCGCTCCATGCGCCGCTCAGGAGCGAGAGAGAGCTGAACGATTCACTCGAAAAACTGGTGCGCCTCGAGCCTTCGCTCATTCATATTCAGCACGAGTATGGCCTTTTCGGTTCGAAAGTCCCCGGCCGCTATTCGTTTCCGGCCTGGTTGAAAAAGGTTCGCGCCGCGCTTCCGAAAGCGCGGGTTATCCTGACCGGGCACAGTGTCTTTGATTTCTCCTACCGGTATCCGCTGCAAGCCCGCGGCTGGCAGACGCCCATGCGCGCGCTGACCAACGCATTCTTTATCCGCCATTTCGCCCGTTACTGGAATTTCCAAACCTGGGGCAAGGTCGACGGCGTGATCGTCCACTCCCGGAATCAGCTCGCTACCATCGAAGCATCGCGGGCTCCGCGTTTCTCGGCAATTCCACATTTTGTCCCGACCACGCGAAATGCTGAACATAAAATCCATGAGTCCCTGAAATCGATTCCGCAGGGTTCGAAAAAGGTGGTCGTTTTTGGCTATTTTACGCCTGAAAAAGGCCAGGACATTGCGCTTCGCGCGTTTCAGGCCCTCGGTAAGTCATTTCGCACGGGCGTTTCATTGATTCTTGCCGGAGGACTTCGGCGAGCCCAGGATCGCGCGTTTCACGAGCGTTGCCTCGCCCAGGCCCGGGAGCTTGGCATCGCGGATCGGGTGTGGACGACGGGGTACGTGGAACCGGAGTACCTCGAAGGACTCTACGGAATGGCTGATCTCGTTCTGGCTCCGTTTCGTGAGACGTCCGGCTCGGGAACTCTCGCGCAGGCGTTCGCACGCGGAATGCCGGTTCTCGCGTCGGATCTCCCGCTGAATCGGGAAATTACCGAGAGAGAGCCGGGGTGTCTCGCATTTTTCAGGAGTGAAGATCCCGAAGATTGTGCCGGGAAAATCAAAGAACTGCTCGCGAACGACCCCGCCCGCGAAACTCTGAAAGCGGCCGCGCGGCGCTATGCCGAAAAATGTGCCCCCGCCCGGATCGCCGAGGAGCATGTCCGGTTTTACCAAGAGGTCCTGAACGGCGCGATGGGGGGGTGCTGATCATGCGATATGATTTCACGGTAATTGGAGGAGGGATTGTCGGGCTATCGACGGGGATGGCTCTGGCGAAGCGTTTCCCAGCGGCAAAAATTCTTCTTCTCGAAAAGGAAAAGCACTGGTCAGCGCACCAGACCGGACGCAATAGCGGCGTCATTCACAGCGGGATTTATTACAAACCGGGGAGTCACAAAGCGGAGTTTTCGCGCCGGGGACGGCAGGCGCTCGTGGAGTTCTGCGGCGAGCACGGACTTCGTCATGAGCTTTGCGGCAAGTTGATCGTGGCGACCGTTGAGTGCGAGCTCCCACGCCTGGAAAAGTTATTCGAACGCGGATTGCAGCACGGACTTTCCGTTTCAAAACTCAACGCCCGGGAGGCCGCGGAAATCGAGCCCCATGTGAGTTGTCTTGCCGCGATCCGGGTGCCTGAAACCGGCATTGTCGATTACCGGCAGGTCAGTGAAAAGATCGCTGAGGTCCTGGTGCAAAAGGGCGCGGAACTCAGGCTTGAAACCGAGGTGAGGGGGGTTGAGCGACGCTCCGAAAGCTACCGGCTCGAAACTGCGCGCGAAACGTTCGAAACGAGGGCGCTGATCAATTGTGCCGGTCTTCAAAGTGATCGGGTGGCGAGGCTTGCGGGTGCGAAGCCAGCCGCCAGAATTGTGCCGTTTCGAGGGGAGTACTACGAACTTCGTCCCGGAAAGCGGCATCTCGCGAAACACCTGATCTACCCCGTGCCGAACCCCGACTTCCCGTTTCTCGGTGTTCACTTTACCCGGATGATTGACGGAACGGTGCACGCCGGTCCCAACGCCGTATTGGCGCTCAAGCGGGAGGGGTATGGTTGGACGGAATTCAGCCTCCGCGACTTCACGGAAACCATGATCTTTCCAGGCTTCTGGAAGCTTGCGTTGCGCAACATGGGCGAGGGCTCGAAAGAAATGTGGAGATCACTCAGCAAAAAGGCTTTTGTCAGGAATCTCCAAAGCCTGATCCCCGAGGTGACCGACGCCGATGTCGTGACCAGTCAATCGGGGGTCCGTGCTCAGGCCCTTTTACCGGATGGCCAACTGGTCGATGACTTCCTGATCGAAAAAGACGTGAATGCCGTTCATGTCTTGAATGCCCCCTCTCCGGCGGCGACCTGTTCTATCGAAATAGGTCGGGCGATCGCGGAGATGTTGCCGGGGTAGTCTGATTTGCTTTTGTAAACATAAAATGCTACTTTAAATAAACATGTTTAAAAGAAGTAGCAGTTTAATTTCTAAGCCGCCGAAAAGGAGCTTCTTTCTGTGGGGCCCCCGCCAGACGGGTAAGACTTCGCTATTACGGGCGGCTTTCCCAGATGCACTATGGATTGATCTCTTGCACTCCGATCAATTCGTGAAGTATCAACGCGATCCGTCCTTTCTACGGCAGGAGCTCTCGTTCGAGCAAAACGTCTCAAAACCAAGATTGATTATTGTCGATGAGATCCAAAAAGTTCCAGGGCTTCTGGATGAAATTCACTGGCTAATCGAGAACAGGAAATTTGCCTTCGGTTTGTGCGGATCGAGCGCCCGGAAGCTGAGGAGGGGGCACGCGAACTTGCTTGGGGGAAGGGCAGACCGGTTCGAGCTGTTCGGCTTGGTCTCGCAGGAGTGCGGGCCAGCCTTCGATCTAGGTAAGTTTCTGAATTACGGATATTTGCCGAGCATTTTTCTTTCTGAAACTCCCGGGCGATCCATCAGGTCTTATTGTGCCGATTATTTGAAGGAAGAAATCGCCGCGGAAGGTTTGGTGCGAAATCTACCCGCATTTTCGAATTTCCTGGAGGTCGCCGCGCTTGGGGATACCGAGCAGATCAATTATTCCACGATAGCTCGCGATTGCGGCGTGTCCTCGCCGACTGTGAAAAGCTATTTCGAGGTTCTTGTGGACACTTTGATGGCGGCTTTTTTGCCCGCATTCACCAAACGTCCAAAACGTAGGATTATGCAGGTTCCGAAGCTCTATTTCTCAGATATCGGAGTAGTCAATTTTTTAGCTAAACGAGCCGAACTTAAGCCCGGATCCGAGCTTTTCGGGAAAGCGTTTGAGAATTGGGTGTTTCACGAGCTGACCGCCCACCGCGCCTATACCGAGGCTTATTACGACCTCAGTTATTGGCGCCTTTCGACCGGGGTCGAGGTGGATTTTATCATCGGGAATATGGAATTTGCCATCGAGGCTAAGGCTTCGGCCAAAGTCACACAGGATCATTTGAAAGGCCTTCGGGAGTTGAAGAAGGACCATCAGGAGATCAAACGCCGATACCTCGTCTGTCTCGAGAAGATGCCCCGTCAAACCGATGATGGGATCACGATCCTGCCGTATGGGTTATTTGCCGAAAAGTTGTGGAAAAATGATCTTCTTAGATGAGCTTTAGCAGGAGAAATCCCTAGCCAACGACCCTGATTTTTGCGAAGAGTAGGGCATCACAACACCCTTCATTTCGGGAGGTTTCATGAAAGTCGCGGTTATCGGGACGGGATATGTTGGACTGGTCGCGGGCGCTTGTTTTGCCGATTCCGGCAATACGGTTTATTGCGTTGATAACGATCCGTCGAAGATCGACGCTCTCAAACGTGGAGTGATCCCGATTTACGAGCCGGGCCTGGAAACCTTGGTGAAGCGCAATTTCGCCGAGGGAAGGATGACCTTCACAACCTCGACCCGGGAAGCGGTCGCGGCGAGCGAGATCATCTTCATGGCCGTCGGCACCCCTCCCGGCGAAAACGGCGCGCCTGACATGAGTTACTTGAAGGCCGCCGCCGAGGAAGTCGCGAGATCGATGACCGGTTACCGGCTGATCGTGAATAAATCCACCGTACCGATCGGCTCGCATCGCGTGGTCGCCGATTGGATGAGCCCTCATACCCGTCACGCTTTCGATGTCGTTAGCAATCCGGAATTTTTGAAAGAAGGCTCGGCGCTCGATGATTTTCTGAAGCCTGATCGCGTCGTGATCGGGACGGATAAGGAAGAGGTTTACAAAAAAATGGCTGACCTTTACGCCCCGTTCGTGCGTCAGGGCAACCCGATCCTCTGGATGGATCCGGTTTCCGCGGAGATGACGAAATACGCATGCAACGCATTTCTCGCGACTCGGATCAGCTTTATGAATGAGCTCGCGCTTCTCTGCGACAAGGTCGGTGGCGATATCGAGCAGGTTCGACGTGGAATGACCACGGACGCCAGAATCGGGAAGCACTTTCTCTATGCCGGTGTCGGATATGGCGGGTCTTGCTTTCCGAAGGACGTTCAGGCGCTGATGGCGACCGCCCGACGCGAAGACATCCCGATGGGCATCGTGAACGCTGTTGAGGACGCGAATGACCGGCAGAAGCGCCATTTGGTTTCGAAGGTGAAGGCTCATTTCGGCGGGGCTTCTCTCGCCGGGAAGACGTTCGCCATCTGGGGGCTTGCTTTCAAACCCAATACGGACGACATGCGCGAGGCTCCATCGACCGTCATCATTAACGAGTTGCTGAAGGCCGGAGCGAAGATCCAGGCCTTTGATCCCGTCGCGACCGAGACGGCGCGGGCGGTAATCGGTGACCGCATTCAATATTGCCATTCGGCTCAAGAGGCCCTGAAGAGCGCGGACGCGCTTCTTCTGGTGACGGAATGGAACGAATTTCGCCATCCCGATTTCGAGCAGATGAAGAGTTCGTTAAAGCAGCCGGTTATTTTTGACGGCCGGAACGTTTACAATCCCGAACAGCTGAGGAAACT
>MEQK01000045.1:52584-66646 GCA_001770175.1 Bdellovibrionales bacterium RIFOXYD1_FULL_55_31
GCTGAGGAAACTCGGCTTTACTTATTACGGGATCGGCCGAAGTAACGGGAAGAGTAACGGGAAGGTATAGCCGGCGCGGTTCGGCGTTTGCAGCTTTTTCGCATGATGAAGGAACATGAAGGGCGTGAAAGCCAGCTCGGTCCATCGCCCGGTCCAACAGATGCTGAGTTGCGGTCCATCCTTTCCAAATACCATCGCGTCGCGGTGGTCGGGTTGAGCCCGAACCCTGAGCGGCCGAGTTATGAGATTGCCGAATATCTGATTTCGCAGGGCTACGACATTATCGGAGTGAACCCGAAAGTAAGCGGCCAAGTCCTTGAGCGGCCCTGCTATCCGACGATCGGGGAAATCCCGGTTTCGGTGGAGATTGTCGATGTGTTTCGCGAACCCGAAGCCGTACCCGGAATCGTGGACGAATTACTGGCTCTGAATCCGGCCGCAAGGCCCAAGGTCCTTTGGCTTCAGGAAGGTATCACGTCACCGGAAGCTGAAAATCGAGCACGCGAAGCGGGGATGATCGTTGTCTCAGACCATTGTATGTTCAAAGAACATAGCCGGCTTTTCGGCGCGGGCTGAAATATCGCAACGCGCTAATTCAAACTTTCAAGCTGCGTTGCCTCAAAAAATGGGCTATGAATAAGCACTCCAAGTGCTCCGGTGGTGGAATTGGTAGACACACACGATTCAGGGTCGTGCGCCAAAAGCATGGGAGTTCGAGTCTCCCCCGGAGCACCATTTACGTCTTGAATAGTCTTGAATAATGATTGAGGCACCTTGATACTTGGTGCGATGCCTTGTCCCGCCAAAGATCTGACCCTGATTATCCCTTGCTATAATGAAGAGTCACATCTGCGGGAATCGTTCGCCGAACTCCTTTCGGTGATGAAATATTACGCTCGTGATTTTGAGATTCTTCTTATTGATGACTGTTCGACCGATAATACCCGTTCGATTCTGAAAGATTTGGTCGACCTGGATCCTCGAGTTCGCGTGATTTTAAACGAAAGGAATCTCGGCCGGGGGGCGACCGTTTCGGTAGGGATTCAGCAGAGCCGGGCCAAGGTCGTCGGATTCATTGATATCGACCTGAGCACGCAGCCGGTTTATGTCCCCTATCTTGCAGATCTGGTTTTGAATGGAAAAGCGGATATCGCAACATGCAAACGGACTTACAAGATAGAATTCGGAATTATCCATCGCGTTTTTCATCGACTGATCCTGTCATACGGTTATCGTATTTTTTCGCGGCTGGTTTTCAGGCACGGGCTTCAGGACACCGAAACCGGATTCAAATTTTTCGATCGAGAAAAGATCACGCCAGTTCTCGACGAAGTTCAGGACAAACACTGGTTTTGGGATACCGAGACAATGGTGCTGAGCAGGCTTTCGGGCCTCAGCGTAATCGAGGTACCCTCGATCTATATTCGGCGGCCTGAAAAACCGACGACTGTAAAGGTGTTCCGGGATGTCGCGAGATATCTTACGGCAACCGTCCGTCTGAAACGTCGGTTGGCGGTTAGGCAGCGGCTTAAATTTCAATCCGAAGCACCGGCTGCCCTGAAACCCGCGGCTCTTCTCTTTTCGCTCCGGTCCGAGCAGCCCTTTACCGGAGAATACAAGTCGACCCGAGCCGTTCTGCAGTTGTTGGAGGAGGCGGGGTTTGACGCACGGGTTTTCGGCCAGGAGACGCATCCTGGCCAATTCAATTGGCGGCTGATAGCGGCAAATCTGATGAGGCCGTTTCTTCTAAGGAGAGCAGCCATAAACGGTCAGGCGGAGGTCTTGGTCCTAAAAGTTCCTACTGCGGCACAGATTCCCTTTGTTCAGGCACTTTGCTTGGGTTCCAGAAAACGCATCATCTATTGGATAGACGGCCTTTGCTGGTACCCCATCCCGGTCTCATTTTCCGTTCGGATGTTTTTGGATAATCCAGTTCTCCATTTGGGCCGTATTCTTCTGAACAACCGATACTGGCCGCGTTTGATTCGGACGTCCGCCATTCATGGGTGCGTTGTGGCAGCGGAATGTCAAACGAAGGACCTTCCTTGCAGGCTGCACTCAAAGGTAAAAGTCATTCCTAATGTGGCGCCTAATGTGGCGGTTTCGAAAGATCTCCCGATAACCCGGCTTAAAAATGGGGGCGGGCTTGTTATCGGACACCTGGGACATACCTATCTCAACAAAGGATTGGAAGACCTCGTTGGAGTCCTTTCGGAATTGAAGAAGGACGGGTTTTCATTCGAGGCACGTTTCGCATTGAGCAGACTCGGGCGCAGGGGGATTGCTCGAAAGATCGTGCAAAGCGGTTTCACCTGTTGCGAGATCGTGGATGTGCGTGATTTTTTCTCGACAATCGACGTCCTTGTTGCTCCTTATTGGACGGATTGGGGAACTCAGGTTTATCCCAAAATTCTTCTCGAGAGTCTTGAATTTGGGGTACCCGTTATTACATCAGACCTGCCCGTGACCCGGGATCTTTTTGCCGGTGAGGGTAGGCTGGCCTGCTGGATCTCTCCCGGTAACAGAGCTGAATTGAAGGCGGTCCTTGCCCGATTCATCAGGGGTGAAATCGAATTGGCTCACTCAGAAGAGATCAGGAGTAGATATCGGTCTCTGGAGGAGTCTACCAAGGATGCATTACGGGAGTTCCTGGTCTGATATGACGGAGACGAAAGCGGCTTATTATCAAAAGACCGAGGTCGTCGAAACATACGATTCAGCACGGTTTCAACGGAATGGGGGGCGAGTCGTTGCTGAGCTTGAGTCGGGATTTCTTTCATCGCTTCTCTTGCAGACGGGCGTTCGACCGGGCCGCAGAGCGCTCGATTGCCCGTGCGGGACCGGTCGGTTTATCCCCCTTTTGTTGGAAAAAGGATTCCAGGTTATTGCCGCGGACATTTCTGAACCGATGCTCGACAAGGCTCGAGAATATGGAGCTGGTCAATATTTTTGTTTGGATGCCCGGAAAACCGGTCTTCCCCCTGCTACGATCGATGTCTGGGTCATGAGCCGATTTCTATTTCACTTTGAGGACATCGCTCCCTTTTTTGACGAAGCGGCGCGAATCATCCGAGAGCAAGGATATTTGATTTTTGATGCCTATCATTGGACACCGCGAAGTTGGGTTAGGCGACTTCAGGCCCGCTGGGGCGGCCCAGTATATATCCATGGAAGCAAGAAAATCAGAGCCGTTGCCGGCCGGTATGGTTTCGAGCTGATTCGTGAATTACCGGCTTTCTTGCTGCCGCCTTATGTTTATGCGTGGATGCCGTATCGCCTGGCGGGGATGATTGAGTGGATTGCCGGACGAATTCCGTTTGTGCCTAAAGTTAAATCGTACTATCTTTTTAGGCGAAATCGGGCCTAATTGGATCGGGAGGCGCTTTGCGAGTATTTTCACCCATCTACCTCTCCCCAGCTATTTATGATTTCACGATGAAATGTATCTACCGGGATCTCCTGGATGAACGCCATCGGCTGGTTTCGGAGTGGCTTCCGGAAAAGTGCAAGGTGGTCGAACTTTGCTGCGGAAGCGGAGTTCTCTATGAGCGGTTTCTCGGAAAAAAGCAGATCACATATAAAGGCATCGATCTCCTCAAAACAATGACATATCGGTTGGCACGAAGGGGCATCAGCGTAGAAAACGGAAACGTTCTTGATCTCGATCACATCGATGCCGATTATTGCGTTATGCAGGGATCCTTTTACCATTTTAGGGCGGACGCTTCGCGGGTGCTTCGGCTGATGGCTTCCGCGAAAAGGGCTATTCTGATGGAGCCCATAGAGAATTTTTCTTCCAATGCTTCGCCATTGCTCCGCTTTGCGGCACAAGCCCTGAGCTTCATCGGCGGGACCAGTTCGTCTTTTCGCTACAACGAAAGTTCGTTGCTGCATGCGGTAGAGAAATCAGGCGTTCATGTCATCAGGTCGGAGCGGGTTCTTGGTGGCAAGTATCTGCGCTTGGAATTCGAGGCCGCAGCCCGGAAGGAGGACGCGTGAGACAGGTCCCGTTTTCAAAGCCGTATGTTTCTGAACGTTCTTGTCGCTATTTTTCAGAGGCGCTTTCGTCCGATCATCACGCGGGAGATGGTCCTTTCTCGAAGAAATGCGCTCAGCTTCTTGAAACAACCCTTGATGCGCGGGCAGCACTCCTGACTCCTTCCTGCACGGCCGCTTTGGAAATGTGTGCCCTTCTTCTGGACATCGGGCCTGAAGATGAAGTGATTCTTCCATCGTATACCTTTGTTTCAACCGCTAACGCCTGGGTTTTGAGGGGGGCGCGGCCTGTATTCTGGGATTCACAGGCGAGTCATCCAAATGTTGACGATTCAGGGCTCGAAGATCTGATCAGTCCCAGAACGCGGGCTATCGTGGTTGTTCATTACGGTGGAATGGCCTGCCGAATGGACAGAATCACCGAAATCGCGAACCGGGGCGGCATTCCGCTGATCGAGGATTTTGCGCACGGTCCGTTCGGAACTTTTAAAAAGAAACAGCTCGGGACTTTTGGCGCCTTCTCCACTTTGAGTTTTCATCATTCTAAGAACATCAGCTGCGGAGAGGGGGGCGCTCTCCTGATCAATGATCCGAAATACATCGCCCGAGCTGAAATCATCAGGGAAAAAGGCACGGATCGAAGTCAGTTCACGCGAAAGCTGGTTTCGAAATACAGCTGGGTTGATATTGGCTCAAGCTATCTGCTTTCGGATCTCCTTGCTGCTGTTTTACTCGGAAACCTCGAAGAAGCTGAGATGGTCAACCGGGGCCGCCAAAAGATATGGGAGACCTATGCACAGGAACTCTCGAGTTGGGCGGGTACCGAAGGTGTTCTTCTTCCCACAACTGAGTTTAATGGTACGCATTCAGCTCATTTGTTTTTTGCCGTTATGCCGAGCCCTGCGGTAAGGACCCGCTTCATCGAAGAGATGAGCCAGGCAGGCATTGGCTGTCCCTTTCACTATCAGGCTCTGAGTCGGTCACCGGTGGCTCGAGCGTGGACGTCAGGTTATCCTGAGCGGCGTAATTCTGAGCGCTTTTCTGATTGTCTAGTTCGTCTGCCGCTCTGGACGGGGCTCCCGGATGCTGATCTCGAATATGTCATTCGCCACGTGAAACGTTTTCAGACTCAGCGGGGGTTGTAAATGTTGGTTCGCACCAGCCGGATTCTTCTGGCGCTTTCTTTCTTGGTAATTGGCTTTTCCGTGAAAGGCCCCCCGGCGGACCCCGATGTTCTCTTCGCGCAAACTCAGGTTTTGGGCGTTTGGTTCCTCTTCATGGCGTGGCTGATTTGCGTCGTGAGTTGGGGGCGTGTGCTGGCCGACAAACTAGAGCTTACCGGACCGGCTTTCGGAATCGCAAGCTTGGCGCTTGGATCGGCATGGATCGCCATTTTATCGGGAGTCATGGGTGTGCTCGGATTGATTTCATACACGTCCTGGCCACTTGTTCTTTTAATCCTTTTGTTGGGACCCGTGCTGGATTTTGTCTATTCCGAAACTCCTCGCTTTTTTATAACTGAAACAAATAGTCGCGCTGCTTGGGAGCGAGGGCTTGATTGGCTTTGCTATGGCGTTTTGGCTCTCGCGGTACTCTATTACATGGCAAAAGCCGCCCTTGCCCATGGAACGACGGATCCTTTTCTTTATCACCTCGCTGCGGCACGCTACTGGACCGATCACGGGGTAATCACCTTTTCGCCGAGAAATCCTTACTTCTTCTTTTCAGGATTTTGGGAGCATCTTTATATCTTCGGAAATGTTCTTCTCGGCGCCGATAAAGGGCGCGGCTTGATTGAGGGACAGCTTTGGGGTCAGTGGGTTCACATCTACGGGATGATCACGGTCATGGCCGTAACGATGGGTCTCGCCCGATATTTCGGTTTGAGACGGCCGTGGTGGGTTCTTTCGGGGACGCTTATCTGCGGCCTATATTCTTTCAATAATTGGATCTGGCTCGCGAAGAATGACCTCGGCGTGATGAGCTGGTTTCTGACAGCCTGGTTCTTCCTCCTTGCAGTGCCTATTCCGACGAAGGCTCAACTCGCCGCGACGGGTTTGCTTCTTGGCCTGAGCATTATTGGGAAATCCACGGTTATCCTCACAGCCGCACCCTGTTTTGTTTTCTGGATGATCTTGTTGTTCCGAAAAGAGGGCATTCCGGAACTTGTCAGAAGACTCGGTTTTGTGGCGGTTGGAATTGCTCCTGTTTTTGTATTTCACTTCTCGAGGAATGCCTGGTTTACCGGAAATCCCTTCTTTCCTGCGGCCACGAGTCTGTTCCCAAGCCATTGGATAGGTCCGACACTCCAAAGAAGCGTCGATACGCTTTGGGGCCATTTTACGCCGTTTGCCCCGAAAGCCGGGCAGAAGATACGGGAACTCCTCGGGGATACGCCGCTGTACTGGACTGCTCCGATTATCGCGGTGGCATTGATTTGGAAGCGGGTTTTTCCTGAAAACCGGAGGGAGTTTTTGGTAACATTCGCCGGGTGCATGACCGCTGCTATCCTGTTTGTGTCCTGGGACAAC
This sequence comes from Bdellovibrionales bacterium RIFOXYD1_FULL_55_31, assembly GCA_001770175.1. Taxonomy (GTDB): domain Bacteria; phylum Bdellovibrionota; class UBA1018; order UBA1018; family UBA1018; genus XYD1-FULL-55-31. The sequence continues at coordinate 59,112 of MEQK01000045.1, forward strand.
AGGGCCTATTTTGTGAGATGGCTCGGTCCGACGCTCCTGCTTTTGCCCTTATTGATCCTGGTTGCCGGGGTTCGCCTCCTGGATGCCTCCCGAAAATACGGAAAAGCGTTGAGTGGCCTGACCGCTCTCGTTATCGCGGTATTTTTAGCGGCAACATTCGTAACGAAGTTGCACGCTGCGCTGGGGCATGTTCTTCGTTCGCCTTCGGCTACCTTGGTGATCAGGACTTCGAATATTCATTTTGGGGGAGACTCGAGGGCATGGCTCAGGATGAACGCCCAGCCGGAAGATCTGATCGTGAGCACGGGGGATCAGCTTTTTTATTATATTTCGCATTTGAACGTGAGTTCCCTTGATGCGGACCCCGCACTGGATCAAATACTTCATTCGTCGGGAGAAACGAATCGGTTGTTGAGGACGCTCCGTTTGGCGGGGGTTCGGTACGTTCTGGATGTGAGGTATTGGACAAGACGGTTTTACAACGCGAAGGGTGCATTTTTCGGGCAGCTTGTGGAGGACCACCCGGAGGCCCTGGTTTATGCTGGAAATGATTCCTTTGTCGTGGATTTTCACCGGTTAATGGCTGAAATCAGCCCGTCTTGCTTTCGTGGCGACGAGTGGTACGCGGCTTCATTCGCTTCAACGGTTCGCGACAAACCCTAGTTTAATGCAGATGCATCGGTTGGAGCCCCGCCCGGTCTACTAGAAATTCGGTGATCGCGGCTTTTTCAGTTTCTCCGAGACAGTTGATGTTTCGCACGAGACGGATCATCGCCGCTCTTTTTTCTTCGTGAATTCCATGTCCGGGAAAAGCCTTGAAAACGAATCGATAAGGGCGGCTCGTGATCGAGAAACTTTCGACGATATCCCTCTTGATGACGACCTCGACCGAACACGCATTGGGGACACCTAACTGAAGCCGGCGCACGGTCCCATCGCGGTTCTCATCCAGGACCTCGAGCGCGGAACCCAGGAATTCGGGTTCAAAAAACGCCCGGATGGCCGCGCGAAGCCTTTTTGAAGGTTGAATAAATTCTATTCCCAGAAACTGATCTCGCAAATAGACGATCCGAATCTTGACCGAAAAGAGGAGTGAGCTGCCCATCACAAAAGAGGCATCCACCAGTTCTTCGGATGGCACTTTCGATGCCGCGGTTTCGAGCGCCTGGATTTTCGCGCCCAGCTCCGCGATCTGGAGAACTCGTAACGGCGCGCTCGCAAGTCTTTCACATTTTATGAATGATGAGGCTGTTGATTCCAGATTATTCGAGCGAATCGCTCGTCTCCTTGGCCGGGGCAACCGAGGCAACAGTGGCTCCTGGGTTTCATCATTCATAGCGTGACTCCCAATTCCTCTCGGAAAAATCATCCGAGTGTTTTACGTGGACAATTTATTCTCTCAGGAATGGCTCACCATGGCAAGATAACGCAATTTGCCGTGTCAGTTATGACGCACTCGATTTTCTTAGTATTTTTGACTGACGAATACAAAAAGGTTCTGAGGGTTTATGATATGGTTTTAGGACACCTTATGACGTCAGTTCAAAAAACCATTCTCGTCGTTGAAGACGAGCCGAGTATTCGAGAAACACTCCAGCAGATTTTGGAGCTCGACGGCTACCTTGTGATTTCAGCCGCGCATGGCAAAGAGGCTCTCGAAAAATTGCAGAATGGCTCTCGGCCGAATCTGATCCTCCTCGATCTCATGATGCCGGTCATGAATGGCTGGGAGTTTATGGATCATCTCAAGCTCGATCCGGCTCTTTCAAAAATTCCGATCGTGATTCTTTCGGCGGCTGGCTCGAACCAGAATAAAGGTCATGCCGTCGCGGTTTTGCGAAAGCCGACCGACATCGATCTTCTCATCCAGACGATCGAACAAAATTGCTAAACAGCTCGCTGGTAGATCAAAAAAGTATAAGGAACGGGATGGGTGTGTTCTTCCCGGAAGATCTCGCGGAATTCGCTGAAGGACCATTCCGGGAAAAAAGCATCTCCTGCGATCTCCTGGTCAATCATCGTCAAGTAAAGCCGGTCCGCGCGTGAGAGCGCGAGATCGTAAATTTGCGCGCCGCCGATGACGAAAACTTCTTCGGCGTCTGCGGCCGCCTTGAGGGCTTCGTCGAGAGAACGGGCGACAACGGTTCCCTCAGGGGCGTGAAACTCGGGAGTTCGTGAAATGATGATGTTCAGTCGCCCGGGCAGGGCGCGTCCGAGCGATTCGAACGTCTTACGTCCCATGATGATCGGGTGGCCCATCGTGATTCGTTTGAATCGTTTCAGGTCATCGGGAAGGTGCCAGGGCAGAGTCCCTTCTTTTCCAATAACCTGGTTTTTCGCGACTGCGGCGATGAGCGAAACTTTCATATGGCTACGGGCGCCTTGATCGCGGGATGGGGATCGTAGCCTTCGAGCTTGAAATCCTCATACTTGAAATCAAAAAGGGAGCGTATCGCGGGATTGAGCTGCATTCGAGGCAGAGCGCGGGGCTCTCGCGTAAGCTGGAGTCGGGTTTGATCAAGATGATTCACGTACAAATGGGCATCGCCGAGCGTGTGCACGAACTCGCCCGGCTTAAGATCACAGACCTGTGCGATCATGAGCGTCAGGAGCGAGTAACTCGCGATATTAAATGGCACCCCGAGAAAAATATCCGCACTTCTTTGGTAGAGCTGGCAAGAAATCTTCCCGTTCGCGACGTAGAACTGAAAAAAGGAATGACAGGGCTGAAGCGCCATTTTGTCGAGTTCCCCGACATTCCAGGCGCTGACGATGAGGCGGCGCGAATCGGGATTCGTTTTGATTTCCTTGAGCACGCGTTCGATCTGATCGATGGAGCGTCCATCCGGGGCCGTCCACGAGCGCCACTGTTTGCCGTAAACCGGGCCGAGGTCACCGTTTGAATCGGCCCATTCGTCCCAGATGGAAACGCCGTTTTCCTTCAAATAGCGAATATTCGTTTCGCCCTTTAGGAACCAAAGAAGCTCGTGAATGACCGATCTGAGGTGCACTTTTTTGGTGGTGATGAGAGGGAACCCGGCCGTGAGATCAAAGTGCATCTGGTACCCAAAGGTGCTCAAAGTCCCTGTCCCGGTCCGGTCTTCTTTTCGGGGCCCGTGCTCCAGAACGTGTTGCATGAGGTCGAGATAAGGACGCATCACTGCGACCTTAGCATAGGCCTAAGCAAAAAAAAACCGCCCGGGCCGAAGCCCGGGCGGTTGAGAACTTAAAAACTGAACGAATTAGAAACCGGGTGCGCCATTCTGCAAGAGATTGCCCTGGTCAATCGTCCAGCTATCGTAGGTATTTACCCCGCCTGACGCGATATTTCCCACCGCCTGGGCAGTAAAAGCACTCGAAGTCATCGCAGATGCAGCGAGAGCGGTATCAGGCTGCAAACTGGCTCCGGCGTCGACTTTTACGTTCGCCGCCATGTGAGTCGTAGTTGCTCCAGTAGCGCAGCTCGTTTGCGCAGTACCAGCGGGGTTATAAATAAAGTAGCTGCAGGCTGATGCACCTGAGGGACCACAGGAGGCCGCATTAGCGATCGCATCTGCAAATCCATAAGTGTAGTGACGGCGAGAGTTAACATCATTGCTAGCGCCGATCTGGTTCAGGCAGGAAGTGTAGGTGTTATTTTCGATTACATAGCTCTGTTCGCCGGTGTAAATGGCAGAAAGCGCGATCTTCGCCTCTGATTGGCGTGCTCGCGATTGATACTTTGAATACTGCGGAATTGCCACAGCCGCCAAAATACCGATGATCGCCACGACGACCATCAATTCCACCAACGTAAAACCTGAAACTTTGGATACTGTCTTTCGCATACGTTTCCTCTTCAATCTGTCCTTGGGCTGTCTTTCTGGCGGCCGTCAGGACGAACAAAATTTTGTTGCTCGGGCTCGGGAACTCCATTTCGGTACTTTTTGAGTATAGCAAGACTTTCGACACCAGCAATTATTTTCTAAAACTGTTAATTTATCCGACTAAAATGGCATGGAACAACACAGGTCAGATCTGACCCACGTTTTTTAATTTAATCTGGCCCGCGGCCCCGATTAGGGATATCGCGTTTTAAATGACCTTCCCTTTTGTCAATGATTGGCTGTACGCCGGCTTCGCGTTCGCGGCAGGACTTCTTTTCTCCATCTCAGGCTTCTGTAGCGATTTTCGCGCTCCTGATTTTTCAATTTCGACCCGGGTTCAGGGTGGTCAGATCGAAATCGTCGCCCATCCGCCGGCTCACCACCATTTTAATGTACAAGCGCCGATGTTTCTCGTTCAAGAGGGGGGACGTGTGAAGCCGACGCAAGCCACCGAAGCTCGCGTGCGCTTTTCGATCAGCCGCAGTCATTTACGCCCCGATGCTCACGTCAGTCTCTATCTTTGCGATGATCGAAAGACGTTTTGCGAAAATCACCAGGTCAGAGTGACTGCACCCGGGAATTCGCCTCGCCCGGAGCCGCGCATTCCTTCCCCCAAGGCTCAGAACTGAACAGAGCCTCCGCCCGCAAGGATCGGCTGGAGGGGATACTCAGCCGCGGACGGATAGTAATGCACCCCCAGATGAAAACCCGGCCAGTGATGACTGATCCCAAGTCCGAGCATTTTATAGCTCAGATCGTAACTGATCCCCGCTGAAACCACATTGCCGACGGAGAGTCCGCCGTTTTTTCGCTTCTTTTGGGGATTATAGGCCCACGAGAGGTCTGATTCGACATTCGCGCCGCGAAGGTAGCCAGAGGTCGTTACTGAGTCGGAGATGAGATTGGCTTCGGTGTAATTCAAATTGCCGCCGATAAACCAGGCGACTGAAGGCAAAATCTCGAAAGCGGCCACGGCTCCCGGCAGCCAGGAAGCGACGCTCAGGTCGGGGTTGCTTCGATCAATGTCGCGATAGTTATAGGTCGAATATCCGAGCGTCAGGCCAAAGGCGAATTCAGGGTAATCGACGAGTGAGACTTTCGCGTTCGCATTGTAGATCTTATGGAAATTCGAAAGCACATTGGTCCCGATCTGCAGAAAGTCGGTTACCCCTAAATCCAGGCTTGTTCCGTAAACGAGCGTCCCGGCGGGGAGCGTAAACGGGCTGGGCAGGAGGTGCGTGTAGCCGAAAATCGGGTTCTCGACTTCGCTTGCGCCGGCGGCTGGGATCAGGGGAGTTCCCTGCATCGCCAGGGCGATTGTGAATAAACCGATAAGTAGTCTGGAGCGGGACGTCATTTCATGAATGATACGGGCGTGCTCATCCGATGTAAAGTATGCTAGCATTTCGAACATCTCCGGAGAATCTGCATGACGCTGAATCAGAAATCTGAGCGGCTTTCTCGGCTGCTGAACGCCGCTCAAGGGCGTTTGGATTGCGATCTTGTGATCGAGGGCGCGAAGTACCTGGATGTTTTCAGTTGCGAATGGAGGAAGGGAGACATCTCCATTCTGGACGGAAGGATCGTGGCGCTCGAGCCCGGACTTCGGGCGAAAAGGACCATCGAGGGCGGCGCATACTCGGTTGTCCCGGGCTTTGTCGACGCGCACGTTCACCTCGAAAGCTCGTTGCTCCTGCCAGAATATTTTCAGCAACTTGTTTTGCCCAAAGGGACGACCACCGCGATTTGTGATCCACATGAGCTGGCGAATGTCATGGGCCTGGAGGGGATCCGGTACTTTCTTGATGCCGCGGAATCGCTTGTGCTGGATCTCTGGGTCATGCTGAGTTCCTGCGTTCCCGCGACCGACATGGAAACGAACGGCCGAGGCGTGATTTCGGCCAGTGATCTGACTTCGATCGCCCGGCATCCGCGTGCCCTCGGATTGGCTGAAATGATGAATGTCCCGGGTGTCCTGAGCGCGGCTCCCGAAGTCGTTGCCAAGCTCGGGATTTTCGATCGTTTCATGGATGGTCATAGCCCGCTTTTGCGGGGACGTGATCTTTCAACTTATGTCGCGGCGGGGATTTCAAGCTGTCATGAGGCCTCGTGTCTCGAAGAAGCGCGGGAAAAAATCGCGAAGGGAATGTCGATCTGGATCCGTGAGGGAAGTGTCGCGAAAGACCTCGCGGCGTTGATTGCGCTTTTGAACCCGGCGACTTCATCGAGCATCGGATTTTGTACGGACGACCGGAACCCACTCGACATCGCGACCGAAGGACATCTGGATCACCTTCTTCGAATGGCGATCGGCCACGGAATCGCTCCCGAACTGGTTTACAAGAGTGCTTCCTGGAGTCCCGCGAACCATTATGGGCTGAATCGTGGCCCTGATCGCATTGGCGCGGTGGCACCGGGGTACCGGGCTGACCTCGTCCTGCTCAGCGAGCCCACGACTTGCGCGATCGCCCACGTGCTCAAGTCGGGGCGCCTGGTTTCGGAAATGAAATTTCAGTCTCCCAGTCGGAGTGCCGGGCCGGTTCAAGCTCTTCGTGCGGTCGTGCCCGAGAGCCGCGAACTTGACGCCGTGAGTGCCGCTCAGTTGGAGAAACCACCTGGCCCCGTTCATGTCATAGGCATTGAACCTGGAAAGATCATCACCCAGCATTTGATTTTGCCGCATGATGCGCCCGGCGTGGCGAAGCTCTCGGTTCTTGAAAGGCATGGGAAAAAATCAAAGCCGGCGAACGGTTATGTCTTGGGGTTCGGAGCGAATTTTCGGGGGGCGATCGCCACGAGCGTCGGTCACGACAGCCATAATCTCATTGTCGTGGGCCAAAAATGCGACGATATGAGAACGGCACTCTCGGCCCTGATCGAAGTGGGCGGGGGGTTTTGCGTGGTTCAGGATGGCTTTGTTCTCACGCGTCTGGAACTTCCGTTCGGAGGCCTGATGTCGATGCTCCCCTCGAAGGAGCTCATCCCGAAGCTCCGCGAACTGAAACAGGCGAGCCAATGGGTGGGCTGTGAACTTCCAGAACCCTTCTTGCAGCTGGCGTTTCTGAGCCTTCCCGTGATTCCGCATTTGAAGTTGACGGATCGAGGGCTGGTGGATGTCGATCAGTTCAAGATCATCGATGCGCTGGGCAGACCGTGCGGTTAGGCTAGAAACCGAGACTTTTCAGAAGCTCCTGTGCTTCCTGTGCTTTCACTTCATGCGATTTGGCGGCAGCTTGGGGATCGGTCTTCTGGAGAAGCCATTCCAGCCGTTTCTGCAGGACGGCAGAAAAAGACTTGGCGATTTGCTCGGTTTTCGGGAGATCTTCGACCGCGCGCACGAGATTCTGGGTGACCTCGATCGTATCTCCCCAAAAGGCGGCGAAGATCGGGAGAAGGGGAGCTGATTTGCGTTCCGCAGCCTTATATCCCATCACTTTGCAGAGCTCCGCGAGGCGTCCAATCCTTTGAAAGCCTGGGTGTTCAGGAGCTTCGAGGGACATGGTTTTGGCGGCTCCCATGATCCTGTCGATTTTCTGGGAAAATTCGGCAAGGAGGGCCGAGGGAAAGTCGCCCTGGACGATTTCGAGTTTTTCGACCAAAACGGTCAACTCGGCGAGAACTTCCTCTGATTCTTTTTTGAAGTAATTCAGGATTTCCGTGTCGATCTTC
>MEQK01000046.1 GCA_001770175.1 Bdellovibrionales bacterium RIFOXYD1_FULL_55_31
CACAAACGCCCCCAACCCATAAAAAATTACAGGCAGAAGGTAAGGAACCAAATCGCTGAAAACCCCCAGAACAATGTGATCGCCCATGATGTTTCCGCGCAGGCGAAATGCAAGCGAAAGCGGACGAAAAACGTGAGAAGCGAGTTCGATCACCAGCATCAATGGCGCAAGCCACAGCACCGGCCCGAGAAAATGCTTCAGATACGCAACACCATGTGCCCTCAGCCCAGCGTAGTTGTAGTAAATGAATACAAAAGTTCCAAGCGCAAGCGTGGTATTCAAATTATCGGTCGGGGGGAGCAAGCCGGGAATCAAGCCAATGATGTTCGCGGTCAGTATGAACAAGAAGAGACTTCCGATCACCGGGAAGTAAATCGGCGCATCGTGTGATCCAATGACTGACTCGGTCAGCTTATAGAGATTCTCTGCGACGATTTCGAAAAAATTCCTGAAAGTCAGCTTCGACTCCGGAACGAGGCCGCCATCGGACGAGTGCGCCGCCCGCATTAGCTGTGCTCGCGCGATGAGCGTCGTCACGACAAGCAGCAGTGCAACGATAAGCGACATTACGACGTGATTTGGAAAATGGTCCAAACCCGGAATCAGAGCTAACCAATTGAAAGCAGCGTGCGTTTCATGCATGACGCAAAATCCTCTGGCTCCATATCAATCCACCCAAAAGCGGAATCATCACTAGGCTCCCCATGCCCAAAAAAATCGCCTCGTGGGGAATCGCTCCCGTCTGCGCTCCAATGGTCTGGCCGGAACTCTGACCAGCATTCAAAAACAGAACAACAAAGAGCACTAAACAGGCTAACTTAACAATGCCCCAATAGGAAGCTCGAATTATCGCCGCGACTCGTTTTTCGCCGGACAAATCCAAAACTCGAATGGTCGTCACGAGAAGTTTAGCGATCGCGAGCAAATCTAGAACGGAGAGAAGCCAAAGGCCAAAAATCCATTTTGCGGAAACGCTCGCCGCGCAGAGGTTTCCCGTGCCGTGGACCGCGAGGACAACCAAAAGCGACAGAACGAGCCATCCGAGCGCCACGCTGCCAAAAATGGGGAGCGCGAGAGGGTCCTTCAATTCGAACCGTCCTTTTTTGAGATTTGATAAACGCGGAACATTCCAAGAGTGAACCCTGCGATTGTTGTGATCGCAAGCACCCAAAGCGGTGCCCCCCACTTTCTTGAGACGAAATACCCGATCGCAATGCCCGCTCCGGTATAGCCGAGCACATCAGTTATGATGATCGAGAACAAACCAAAGTTCTTAATGGCGGGATCAGGCTTCTTTCTAGGCATCTGACGCCTGTCCTCTAGTATAAAACGCTTTTGCTATCAACGGCTTCTCTGGGTTTTTCTCTCGCGGATCCGAGCAAGCTTAATTTCAATCACCTTGGGCGACGGGTAGGTCGACTTGAGAGCTTCATACGAGTGATAGGCGGCGTCGAGTTGATCAAGTTCTTCAAGGCAGGAGGCAATACCGAATTGCGCTTGTGGGACAAGCTCACTTTTTGGAAACTTCTTCAAGAAGCCCTGATACGAGTCAATCGCCTCCTGGTAGGCCTCCATTCCGGGGCCGCTTCCCCCCGGGTGCTGTTCGCCACGGGTAAAGTAGGTAACGCCGACCTCATAGGCTGCTTTTTCGGCCCATGGTGAACTCGGATGCGCCTTGATCAAGGCTCGATAGGATTTTATCGCCTCATCAAATTGTGCGGCGTAGAATTCGCTTTTTCCTATTCGAAAAAGAAATTCCGGGACCTCTGCCGCTTTTGGATTCTCTTTGACAAGCTGTTGGTAATGCAATGAAGCAAGATCATACTGTTCCAGCTTTGAAAAAAGCAGCTCGCCGATGAGCTGCTGAACGCTCCACGCGGTTGGCTTATCCCGGTTTTGCTCAACGTAAATCTTAAGCTTGCGAACGGCTTCGCCGTGCTGAGAAAGAAAAAAAGCCTGCGTGGTGGCCGCCCGGAAGAGGGCCTGCTGTCCAAGCGGGCCGTTCGGATCCTTGGAAAAAATCTTTTCAAATTCCGCGACCGAAGCCGCGTATTTCCCGTCATTCCAGAGCTTTTCTGCGAGAACATAGCTTTTCTTCGCGTTATTTACGCTGCAGCCGGAGCCAAAAACAGTGATTGACACCAGCACCAACAACGCGGCGACAATGACCCCGTCACGAACGCTCAAAAGAAGGGCGCGGAAGGTCCTAATTTGCGGCATTCCCTTCCCCCGACGGTTCCCCCGCCACGGGCTGGAGATCGGCGGGCACTGAGAGCCGCGCGTCTCCCGGAGAGCTCGCGACGCCAACTTCTTCGATATCGCCGTTTTCTACCGCAGTCTCGGCCATGTATTCGAAGGAAACGACCTTTTCTCCGGGCGACATCGTCATCAGGCGAACTCCCTGGGTATTGCGGCCCTGCTCCGAAATTTCTCCTACATGAATGCGAATCATTTGCCCCTTGTTCGAGACAAGCATCACGTCGTCTTTCGGAAGAACCTGCCGAGAACCCATCACGGCGCCGTTCCTGTCGTTTGTTTTCATCGTGATGATACCCTTGCCGCCGCGAGACTGCGCTCTATAGTCGGCAACGGGCGTTCGCTTTCCGTAGCCGCTCTCGGTAATGGTCAGCACTTCAAAGCCCGCCCTGGTGTCCAAAACTTCCATGGCAACGACTCGATCACCTTCATCCAGGCTGATGCCGATCACTCCGCGAGCCGTCCTGCCCATTGGGCGAACGTCTTCTTCGTTGAACCGGATACTCATGCCGTCTTTGGAACAAACAAAAACATCGTTGTTCCCCTGTGTCAGCTTCGCGCTGACGAGCTCATCGCCTTCGTCGGTTGAAATCGCCACGATCCCGGCGTTTCTCACGTTACTGAACTCGCTCAAGGCGGTTTTCTTGATTACGCCGCGGCGGGTTACCATTACGACGTATTCGTTTTCCTTGAATTCCCGAACTGGCAAAATCGCTTTGATCGCCTCTCCGGGCGCAAGCGCAATGAGATTGACGATCGCTTTTCCTTTACCGGCGCGAGCCGCCTCGGGAACTTTGTAAACCTTCAGCCAGTAAAGCCGTCCTTTGTCCGTAAAGCAGAGCAGATAACTGAGGGTATTCGTACGATAGATCGCGGTTACAAAGTCCTCGTCTCCGGTCGTCACGCCACGTATCCCGCGCCCGCCACGATGCTGGCTTCTGAATTGACTTGGATCGGTTCGTTTGACGTACCCGGAGCGGGTAATCGAGACAAGCGCGTCTTCGTCGGCGATCAGGTCCTCGACTTCGAATTCGGTTGTCGCACCGACGACGATTTCGGTTCTTCGTTCGTCGCCATATGTCTTCCGAATATCGAGCAGTTCTTTCTTGATGATGTCGTAAACAAGCGACTCACTACTCAGAATATGTTTCAATTCCTCGATCAGCGATAAGACTTGTTTGTACTCCTCGATGATTTTGTCGCGCTCGAGGCCGGTCAGCCGCTGGAGCCGCATCTCGAGAATCGCTTGGGCCTGAATTTCACTAAACTGAAATTTTGACGTCAGACCGGCTTTGGCTTCGTCCGGGTTCTTCGCCGCCTTGATCAGGGCTATCACCGCATCGATGTTTTCGACGGCGCGCTTTAATCCTTCCAAGATATGCGCTCGCGCTTCGGCCTTCTTCAAGTCGTAAATCGTCCGGCGAATCACGACATCCTTGCGATGCTCCACAAAGGCCCAAAGCATGTCCCGCAAATTGAATGTCTTGGGCTGACCTTGATGAATCGCGAGCAGGTTAATGCCGTAGCTCTCTTGAAGCTGGGTCATTTTGTAGAGCTGATTCAGAATGACGTTCGAGTTTTCGCCGCGCCGAATTTCGATCACGACCCTCATACCGCTTCGGTCAGACTCGTCCCTCAGATCAGAAATTCCTTCGATCCTTTTCTCACGCACAAGGTCAGCTATCTTCTCGATCAACTTTGCCTTGTTCACCTGATATGGAAGCTCGGTGACGATAATCCGTTCCCGGTCGCCTTTGTAAGTCTCGATTTCCGCTTTGGCTCGCAGAGTGATTGCGCCGCGACCGGTGCGGTAAGCGTCGCGAATTCCAGCGCCTCCAAAAACGTATGCCCCGGTCGGAAAATCCGGGCCTTTCACGTACTCGAGCATGGCGTTGCTGTCGAGCGATGGCTTGTCGATTAACGCGCAGGTCGCATCAACAATCTCACACAAATTGTGTGGAGGAATATTGGTGGCCATGCCTACGGCGATGCCAGTCGAGCCATTAATGAGAAGGTTCGGGATTTTTGACGGAAGGACGAGGGGCTCTTGAAGGCTCTCGTCATAGTTCGGACCGAAGTCGACGGTCTCCTTGTCAAGATCGGCCAGGAGTTCGTCTGTGATCCTGGCCATCCGGATTTCGGTATAGCGCATCGCTGCCGCGGAATCGCCGTCAATGGACCCGAAGTTTCCCTGACCGTCAACGAGGGGATAGCGGAGTGAAAAATCCTGCGCCATGCGCACGATCGTATCGTAAACCGCGCTGTCACCGTGCGGATGGTATTTACCGATGACGTCGCCGACGACGCGGGCGGATTTTTTGTACGCTTTGTTATGCGTATTGCCAAGATCGTACATCGCGTACAACGCGCGACGATGAACCGGCTTAAGACCATCGCGAACATCGGGCAACGCGCGTCCCACGATCACGCTCATTGCGTAATCGAGATAGGCCCCCCGCATTTCGTCTTCGATGGTTACAACAACCGAGCTCTTATCGATTTTTTCCGTATTTAGTTCTTCAGTCATAAGAATCTTTTCACCACCGGATTAGGGCTGACCCCCAAGTGAATCCGCTCCCAAAGGCCGCTGAGGCCACCAACATTCCGGGCTTCAGCTTGCCCGCCTTGACCGCCTCGTCGAGCCCGATCGGTATCGTTGCGGCAGTCGTATTGCCAAATCTTTCGATCGTACTGAACACCTTGTCGTCGGGCGCGCCGAGCTGCTTTGCGACCATCTCGTTAATCCTGAGATTTGCCTGATGAAAGACAAACAGGTCCACATCCGCCACCGTCAATCCATTCGCAGCCAGCGCTTCAGAAATGACTTCCGGCATGCGTTTTACGGCATTTACGAAGACCGCTTTCCCATTCATTTTCGGGAACTGCTCTCCGGCATCGAGCTTTTCATGCGTCAGCCACGCAGCCGCGTCGCCCGAGCCGGGCGCTTTTATCCAAAGTTCCTTTGCGAACCTTCCATCAGCATGGAGATGCGTGCTGATAATCCGTGGTGCCTTTTTTGATGCGTCATCGCTGCCTGTCATCACGACGGCACCGGCTCCGTCACCAAAAAGGACGGCTACATCGCGACCCGCCGTCGTTTTGTCGAGCCCCTTGGAATGGACTTCCGCACCAACCACAAGAATGTTCTTATACATTCCCGTTTTTATGAACTGGTCAGCAATTGAAAGCGAATAAATGAAACCCGTGCACTGCTGTCGAACATCGAGCGCGGCGATGCCGGGAACATCGAGCTTCGCCTGAAGAAAACACGCCGCACCGGGAAACTCATGATCGGGGCTCAACGTAGCCACGATAATCATGTCCAAATCGTCCCGGCTCAAAGAAGCCGAGGTGAGCGCCGCCCGCGCAGCCTGCAGCGCAAGATCGGAGGTCGAGGTCGTCGAATCCTGATCCACCCACCGGCGTTCCTTGATTCCGGTACGCTGTTGAATCCACTCGTCCGAAGTATCCATGATGGCCCGCAGATCATCATTCGTCCAGACACGGGGCGGAAGATAGGAGCCTGTGCCGATGATCCGAGAGTATTTCATATATCCAAATTCCTCACCCGGAGCGCGTTTTCCTCTATGAACTGCCGGCGGGGCTCAACCTGATCGCCCATCAACACCGAAAAAATCCCGTCTGCCTCGACGGCGTCGTCAACTGATACCTTCAGAAATGTCCTACGCGCCGGGTCCATGGTCGTTTCCCAAAGTTGTTCGGGATTCATTTCTCCCAACCCTTTATATCGTTGAATCGTCAGACCAGTTTTTGCCCTTTCCACAACACGAAGGGCGAGTTCTTCTCCATGCCGGATCGTTTCTTCGGATTTTCCATCCGACGAAATGATCGTAAACGGCCCGGCCCCCATGACATGCATCATTTCGAAATGCTTACTCAGCTCTTCGTATTCCGGAGAATCGAGCATCGCGACGTTAATCGGTGCAATTCGCTTGGAGCCATTAATCATGTTCTGGATCGTGGCGAACCAGGTGTTGTGTTCCGGGTCTTTGTCGAGAGAATATTCGAAGCCGATGTTCTTATCTTTAACATCGTTAGCGATCAAGCGAAGGACTTCCTCCAGCCTTTCTTTTGATTCCAGGGTGGCTGGGCCAACCTTATTCGCAACAAGTCCGCGTAAAATGTCGGGATGAATTTTTCGCGCGACCTTTTCAATGGCCCGAGTAAAGCGCGTTGCCGCTTTGAGCGCCGCTATCACCTGACTTGAAGCCAACGTGTTTCCATCGGTCTTGATCTGAATTCCTTCGAGACCGCTGGAAAGGAGATGCTCCGCGAGTTCCTGCTCATTCTTGAGGTAACGCTCTTTCTGGCCCTTCTTGATTTTATAAAGGGGCGGCTGCGCTATATACAAATATCCTTTCTCGATCACCGCGGCCATTTGACGGTAGAAGAACGTGAGCAGCAACGTGCGAATGTGCGAGCCATCGACGTCAGCATCGGTCATAATGACGATCTTGTGATAGCGAATCTTGCTGATATCAAAATCTTCCTTCCCGATGCCGGCACCGAGTGCCGTGATCAGGACTTTTATCTCCTCCGAAGAAAGCATTTTATCGAACCGGGCTTTTTCGACGTTCAGAATTTTGCCCTTGAGGGGCAAAATCGCCTGGTTCTTTCGTGCGCGTCCCTGTTTTGCGGAGCCGCCGGCGCTATCTCCCTCTACTAGGAAGAGCTCACAGAGCGAAGGATCCTTTTCTTGGCAGTCAGCCATTTTTCCAGGGAGGCCGCTCCAATCGAGCGCAGTTTTGCGCCGAGTAAGATCGCGGGCTTTTCGCGCGGCAATTCGGGCTAGCGCGGAGTCAACGACCTTCTGAATTACTTTTTTTGCGACGGCCGGATTCTGCTCAAAATAAGAAGTCAGCTTTTCGTAAAGCGTCCCATTAACAAAACCCTCGACCTCGCTATTGCCAAGCTTGGTTTTCGTTTGGCCTTCGAACTGGGGCTCCGGTACCTTGGCGCTGATTACACAGGCGAGACCTTCCCGGATATCATCACCGGTCAGCGGCTCCTTAAGGTTTTTCGTCATGCCCGAATCCTGGGCGTATTTATTCACCACGCGGGTCAATGCCGTTCGAAAACCGGAAACATGCGTTCCGCCTTCGATCGTATTGATGTTATTTACGTACGAAGAAATCGTTTCCGCATAGGAATCATTCCATTGCATCGCAATATCGACACTCAGAACATCCTTGGTTGCAGAAAAATATATTACCTTTTCATGGAGCTTCTGCTTCGATTTATTAATGTACTCAACGAACTGAACAAGCCCCCCTTCGTAATGAAAATCCTGCTTTTTTGGCGGCTCCTGGCGCTCGTCCGTCAACGAAACACAAATCCCGCTATTCAGAAATGCAAGTTCTCGAAGCCGCGTGGCCAACGTGTCTATGCTGAACTCGACTGTCTCAAAGATCTCTGGATCTGGCTTGAAGGTCGTCAGCGTTCCGCGTTTCGCCGTAATACCGACTTCCTTGAGCGGCGCCACGGGCGTTCCTCGCTTATAGCTCTGTCGAAAAACTTTTCCATTCTGTCGAACCTCGACATGAAGTGACTCCGAAAGCGCATTTACAACGGCCGCGCCGACCCCGTGCAACCCTCCTGAAACTTTGTAGGCGCTCCCTTCCTCGTTGAACTTACCGCCGGCGTGCAGCTTAGTCATGACGACTTCGACGGCTGAAACACCCGAGCTGTGAATACCCACCGGAATGCCTCGACCGTCATCCTCGACAGTAACACTATTATCAACATGGATGGTTACATTGATCGTTTTTGCGTAGCCAGCCAAGGCTTCGTCAATCGAGTTGTCGACGATTTCGTAAACGCAATGATGCAAGCCACGAACGGCGGTATCGCCGATGTACATCCCGGGGCGTTTGCGAACCGCCTCAAGACCCTCAAGGATTTTGATTTTGTCGGCCGAATATTCATTTCCGTCTTTTATCGAATCGTCTTGCATGCTCATGGTCAGCTACTTATGCTCCCGTTCGCGACTGAAAATCGCTTCCCGTCAAACGCGACTTCTTCGGTCGTCGTGACGAACACCTGAAGATCGGTTTCGGACAAGAAACGCAACAAGAATAAGCGCCTCTCTTGATCCAATTCCGATGAGAAGTCATCGAGCAGAAAAAGGGGGCGATGCCCTGTTTTGGTTCGAAACAACTCGATCTCTGATAATTTGAGACTGAGTAGCGTCGATCTGACCTCTCCTTGCGAGCCATGGCTTCTCAGTGTCTGGCCATGGTCCCCAAGAAAAAAAGTCCAATCATCCCGATGCGGCCCCACCAATGAGTGGCCGGCTTTCCATTCAGCCGCTTCAAGTTTCGACTGCCTTTTCCAAAATGCCCGTTCTAGAAGTTCTAATGAAGGCAAGGGCCCCTGTCCAGTGAAATATACGGGCTGAATATCGCTCTTAGTTATTGAAATTCCATCGATTTCCGGCACCCACGTGGAGCTATAGTACAAGCGGAGCGGGGCCCGCGGGACGGTAATTTGACGCACTATATAATTAGCTTTTTCGGCCAGGCTCTGGACGCATTCCAGTCGCTTCCGCGTCAGGATAGCGGCATATTTTGCAAGTTGCTCGGTAAATCCACGAAGGTATTCGGGCGCCGGCTTTGCGGCCGCCTTGAGAAGCGCGTTTCGCTGTTCGATGACCTGGTGATACTTTTGAAGTGTCTTCAGGTAATCGACATCAAACGCGGAAATGACTCGATCCAAATACATTCGCCGGATAGCCGGCTCTCCCCTGACAAGATCGTGGTCCGCAGGATTGAAAACCACGGTGTGAAAGCCGAGTTCATAAGAACCAAACCGCTGGCTGAGGTATTGTGTCGAGCTGCGAAAGGCTTTTCCGTTGATGAAGGCTAGTTTCCCGACCTTCTGCTTTTCAGGTTCTTTCGTGAGCGCAAAACGCGTTCGCTCGAATCTGATTTGAAGCTCCGTTTTCCATTTCTGTCCCGTGTCGTCTTGAGATGAAAGAAGGCACGCGACTTCGCCCCTGTCCGCACCCCATCGGAGCACATCTGCGGTATTGGCTCCGCGAAACGATCTTAACATCGCAAGATATCCGAGCGCCTCCAGGAAAGAGGTCTTGCCTTGTCCGTTCGCTCCGATCAAAAAATTGAGATGCTCACCCGGCGAGAACGATGACTCAATGACATTTCTGAAATTACGAAGAGTCAGTCGCTCGACTTTCACGTTTTAGAAAGCTCAGATGCGCATTGGCATGATCACGTAAGTGTGGTTGCGCTCTCCGGCGCCGGAGAGAATGCCCGGGCTGAGTCGGTCCTTCAGGTGTAATTCCAATTTTTCTGATCTAACAACGCTCAAGTACTCAAGAAGGTATTTCGAATTGAAACCGATTTCGATGGGCTCTCCGTTGTACTCGACCTCGATTTCATCGGTACCTTCGCCCATATCTGGATTGCTCGAGGATATCGTTAATACGCCGTTCTGGACCGCCAGCTTGACGCCCTTGCTTTTTTCGTTAGCCATGAGGCTGACGACCTTCAATGCCGCGCTAAACGTGTCGTGGTTGAGTTTTACGAGGCGATCGGTGGCCTTCGGGATCACAAGGCGATAATCCGGATACTCGCCGTCAATAAGCCGGATGAAAAGATAGGTATTCTGAAGTTGAGCAAAGACATAGCCGCGTTCAAAAGCTAAACCAATTGTTGCGTCCGCATCTGCCAGGAGCTTACGCAATTCTACCAGCCCCTTTTTCGGGATGATGATCCCTCGTTTGAGTTCGGGAACGGTCAGCAGGACTTCCTGATCGACAAATGAGAGGCGATGGCCGTCTGTTGCCGTCATTCGCATGATATTTTTTTCAAGATGCTCGAAGAAAACACCGTTCAGATGATAGCGGGTTGCATCAGTTGAAACCGCGAACTGGGTCCGATCGATCATATCCATCAAGGTATTTGAACGTGCCTCGATATACTTTTTTTCCTCGAACGCCGGAAGACTCGGGTAATCATCGGCAGCAAGGCTGACAATGTTAAACTTGGATTTTCCACAAAGAAGTTCAACCCAATGATTGTCTTTTCGGGTGATGAAGAGAGGCTTATTCGGAAGCTCTTTCACAATATCGACAAAATGTTTCGCGGAAAGGGTTATTTTTCCTTCCTGTTGAGTTTGAACAGGAAGCGTAATTTTAATTCCGACTTCAAGATCTGTCGCGCAAAGCGAAAGCTCCTGACCCTTGACTGAGCAAAGGATGTTACCCAGAATTTGTACGGTGTTCCTTTTTTCAACAACTGATTGGACCTTTTGAAGAGCGTCCAAAAGGGGTTCACGATCGATTGTGAATTTCATACATACCCTTTCTTGCTATGAAATGTGCTTACCACAAAAGAAAGAATATATATAAAAAGATAGCAGTAGTAGTAGGGGACGGGGAAAAGTGGATAAGTGAGACAGGCCCGGAGAATTGCTCAGCAATAGACTGTCATGAGAGTGGGGATAAAGGCGGGGATAAGAGCGAAGATTTGGGGATAACCAGGGTGAAAATGATATCCACTCGTTTTCCACAGAGTTTTTCCCCACGAAGTGTTTAATAACTTATTTAGGGAGCCGGTAAGCGTCGAAAAAACTCGAGTACTCGGCTGTAAAGGTTCTTCTTGAGAACCAGAATAAGGGTTTATTCACAAAACCCGATTACTTTGGTTTGAAAAAAATTTTTGCCGCGCGCCGGTACGTTGTGAATAAGTGTATAACTTTCTAAGCGGCGGAATAGACGGACGAAAATCCTGAGAATTCTGGCTGTTCGCCTGGAAAAGAGTTGGATAAAGGAGTGGACGAAAAAAGCTATCCCTCAGTTTTCCACAGACTTTCCCCGCACTTTTCCACCGAAACCAGATAGTTGACGAAAAAGGGAGCCGAACGTGAATGCTCAGAGACCGTCAAAGAGAGGTTTCCGTTTTTCAATAAAAGCGGCCATGCCCTCCTGTTGGTCGTGTGTTCCCGCCAGCTGGCCGAACGCTTGAGCCTCAGCATCGCTTTTGCGATGGAGACCGACGGATTCGGAGAACTCATTCAATAGACGTTTTGCCTGATTCACGGCAGTCGACGATTGAAGCGCGATCGTTTTGGCGATCTCGAGCGCTTTGGGCATGAGGTCTTCGGTCGAAAAAACGTGATTGATGAGTCCCCAGGCCAGCGCCTCGTCGGCCTTGATTTTTCTACCGGAGAAAATGAGTTCTTTGGCTCGTGGGTAGCCGATGTATTTTGCGAGCCGAATTGTGCCGCCAAACCCGGGAATGACGCCTAAGCCGACCTCGGGTTGCCCGAAAACGGCTTTTTCACTTGCGACGATAAAGTCGCAGGCAAGGGCCATTTCGGTGCCTCCACCCAACGCGAAACCCTGGACGACGGCAATCGTCGGTTTGGGCATCAGCTCAAGAAGTAGCGCAACATCATGTCCGAGCTGCGAAAACTGAACCGCTTCATGCGAGGACATTTTTTGCATTTCGGAGATATCAGCGCCTGCGATGAACGCCTTCTCGCCGTCTCCGGCAAGTAAAACAACGCGGACGGACGGGTCCCGCGAGAGCGCTGTCAGCGTGTCTTTCAGTTCAATAAGGGTTGCCGAGTTCAGCGCATTCAAGGCTTTAGGTCGAGAGACCCGCAGGATGACAATTCCCGGATCGGTTTTTTCAACAATGACGTTATTCATATTTGTAAAATCCCCGGCCAGTTTTTTTGCCGAGCCAGCCGGCGGCGACGTATTGTTTCAATAACGGGCTTGGGCGATATTTGGGGTCGCCGATTCCATCATGCAGCACGTTCATGATCGCAAGACAAGTATCAAGACCGATAAAATCAGCTAAAGTAAGCGGACCCATGGGTTGGTTCGTGCCGAGCTTCATTGCCGCATCAATGTCTTCGACCGATGCAACCCCTTCGTGAAGGGCTGTAACGGCTTCGTTAATCATCGGTATCAATATTCGGTTCACGGCGAAACCCGGCATGTCCTTGGCTTCGATAAATGTTTTACCCATTTTTTCCGCGATGCCACGAACGAGCGCGAAGGTTTGATCGGATGTTTGCAGCCCCCGGATACCTTCGACAAGCTTCATGACGGGCACCGGGTTCATGAAGTGCATCCCGACGACAAGTTCAGGCCGGTTGGTTTGTGCCGCGATCGCGGTAATGCTGATGGAAGACGTATTTGTTGCCAGAATGGTTGAAGGTGCGCAATGAGCGTCGAGTTGTTTGAACAGCTCGTATTTCAGCTCGGGCTTTTCACTCGCCGCTTCGATCACGAGCTGCGCGGGTTTTAGATCCGGGATTCCGCGGAGAGGGCGGATAAGGACAAGAAGTTTTTGTGAATCTTCCTCCGTCATTTTGCCTTTTTCGACAAACCGCTTAAGTTGCCCCGCGATCTTTGCTTTTCCTTTTTCGGCGAGCTCCAGAGAAATATCCGCCAACAGTACCTCGAGACCGACTTGTGCCGCGGTTTGAGCGATTCCGATTCCCATTTGTCCGGAACCCAGAACCCCGATTGTTTGAATAGGCATGCTCATAATATCCCCCTGAAAAGGCATTAGGTGTGTGTCGGGCGCACAGCCCGGGAGACCGAAGTCCCCATTTCCTCCCCTTTATCTGAAGATGCGTTGAAATTGTAGTTATTTGCCGATGCAAAAGGTCGAAAAAATCTCGTTCAGAATGTCGTCCGGAAGAGTGTCTCCTATCATCGGCGCCAGGGCGCGCAACGACTGATGGATGTCCGCCGCGAAAAGGTCCGCATGATCTGCGGTTTTCGCTCGGCGTAAATGTTCGATTGAGAGCGTCACCGCGCGTTCTTGATCGAGACGAGTCAGGATGACCTCGCCGGTATCGTGAGTGAACCACCGATCACAAAACAGGGTAATCTTCTCGATCGCGATGGAGACGCCTTCTCCGGTGACCGATGATACGGGAATCCAGGTGGAAATTTCGAGAGAATTACAGGTTTCGCGGGCGAGGTCCCGTTCTGCGGAACTCAACCGGTCGATTTTCGAAAGAATACCCAGGGTTTTCTCTTTGGGGCTTCCGATGGCACGCCACTGATCTTGAACTGAGTCAATACCATGGGTCAGGCAGGCCCGCCCGTCTACGATAAGAAAAATAAGGTCGGCATCCCTCGCGCTACGCAGCGTACGCTCAATGCCCATTCTTTCAACCGGGTGCTCAGAGCTTCGTAGGCCCGCGGTGTCCTCCAAACGCAGCGTGACCGTCCCGCGATGGCCGCGGAGGCACATCTGTTCGTGTACGACGTCGCGGGTGGTTCCCGCGAGCTCGGAAACAATCGAACGATCTTCACCAAGCAGGGCATTGAAAAAGCTCGATTTTCCGGCATTAGGCAAACCAATGAAGGCTGCCCGCACGCCTTCTTGAATGCGGAGCCCGCGCGCGTAACTCGATTGGAGCTTTTCAAGGGTTTCTAATACCGGGAGGACCTTTTTCTTCAATGATTCGAGGCTGAGGCCCATTAAAGAGGAACTGCAGTCCTCTTGATCAGAAAAGTCGATTGCCGTCTCGGCCAAGACGGCAACATTTCTCAAATCGTCGGCAATTATTTTAAGGAGGCGGTTTTGGGATCCAGAGAGTTTTTCTAACGCCAGCCGGACGGCACTGTCGTTTGTCGCAGAAATGAGGTCGGCCACGGATTGCGCTTGCCCCAACGTGAGCTTCCCATTCCGAACGGCCCGAAAGCTGAATTCTCCCGGGAGCGCCTGCCGGATTCCAAAATCCGCGAGAACCTCCATCACGCGAGAAGCAATGAAGGTACTCCCGTGAAGATAAAGCTCGACGATATCCTCTCCAGTAAAGCTTCGCGGGGCTTGAAACCGGACCGCAAGCGCCTCATCCAGCGGCAGGCCCTTCGAATCGCGTAAGCCCGCCCGGAAAAGCACCCGTTCCGCAACCTGTGCGGCTGTGCCCCGCGAAGTTCCAAGAAGCGAACGCAAAGCCGAAAACGCCTGCGGGCCGCTGATCCGAAGGATCGTGATGGCCCCTCCGGGAGCGGAAGCAAGCGCCGCGATAGTATCTTCAGAAAGATAACTACCGGGATTTGGCGAGAACGGTGACATGACCAGTATCAAACTTCTTATTCAGCACAATTTGCTGTGCAATGCTGGCTATAGCGTTCACCAGCATGTAGATTGTCAAACCCGACGGCAGCGTCAACATGAATGCCCCGAAAATGAGAGGCATGAATTGCATCATCTTTGCTTGCGCGGGGTCCATCCCGGTGGTCGGGGTCAGCTTTTGCTGGATGTACATCGTGATTGAGAGCAGGACCGGCGTTACATAGAGAGGGTCTTTGCTCGAAAGATCCTGGATCCAGAGCGCAAACGGTGCGTGATAAAGTTCGATTGAACCGTAAAGAACACGATAAAGGGCGAAGAAGATCGGCATCTGAACCAGAATCGGCAGACAGCCGGCCATCGGGTTATAGCCGTGGCTTCGCATCATCGTGAGCATCTCGCGATTGAGCGCCTCCTTGTCGTTCTTGTACTTCTCTCTAAGCTTCTGGAGCTGTGGCTGGATTTTGGCCATCTCCTTCATGCTCTTTACGCTTTTGTACGTCAGGGGATAGGTGACGATTTTCAGAAGAAGCGTCAGAAGGATGATCGCAATGCCGTAGTTGCCGACGTATTTATAAAACCAGCGCAGAAGTTTCAGAAGCGGGTACGCGAACGCCGTAAACCAGCCGAAGTCAACCGTGTGATCAAGAAGGGGATCAACGGACCGAAGGATCTCCAAATCTTTCGGGCCAAAGTAGACTTTCAGCGGAATCGTGATGGAGTTCCCGGTAATGGGATAGACCAGGCTGAGCTTGCCCCCGCCCTGCGCGCCTGGCTGAATCAGGCCCTTTGGTTCAAGCCCCGCCTCTGGGAGGAGAGCGAGAAGAAAGTACCTATTTGCGGCGCCAATATACTTCACCGGGGTGGAAATTTCCTTCGTTTCAATCGCGTCGCTCACCAAAAGCCGTTCGAGCGATTGATTCGAATAATAGAGAACCTGCCGGTCCTGTTCTTCGGGGTCTTCGGGGGCGCCCTGCGAGGCGATGCTCAGGAAAGCATAGGCCGGACGCTTGTCTTTAAATTCAGCACTGATTCTGGCGCTAAGATAAGGTTGATCGGGAGAGCTGGTGACCTCTCTCGTGAGCTTTACGTTCGCGTCTTCGTAGCTCCAAACCAGAGTTCCCTGGGGGCTGGTTTTGAACTCGCCTTGTACGTGGCTGAGATAAGCGTACGCGGGGTCATCAAAAGCGAGCGTCAGCTCGCCAGGCTGATGAGTCACGGACGCGAGATCGATTGTCGCTGTTGTCTGCGCAAGCCTGGTCCGATAGTTTTTCAAATTCCAATTCGAAATCAGATACGGTCCGTCCGTGACGGTGACCTCGCCGGTTGCAGAGGAAAGCTTTTTGAATTCTGGCGCGCGTTGCTCCAGGGGCGTTTGGGCGCGCGGGGCTTGGGACAAGGCTTTAGAAGAGGGTTTTGAGGTACTTGGAGCTGCGGGAGTAGTCGGCGTAGCCTGCGGGATCTCTGTCGTTTCAGTGACGTGCGGCATGCGCTGTTGGGCGGGAATGCGCGGCTCCAAATAGAATTTCTGCCAAGACACGAAAATTGCGAAACACAAGGTAATCGCGAGGAGGGTTCTACGATCCATTCTGTACCTCTAAAGTTACTGGTTCGATATCACAGGTCTTTCGCGAACGCACGGGGGCAAGAGGGCACGGGGTCGTATCCCGGCGAGGAAAGCGGATGACACCGGCTGAGCCGTCCGATGGCGAGAAGTCCGCCCCGAAACAGACCGTGCAGTCGAAGCGCCTCATGTGCGTACTCGCCGCAAGTCGGTTGAAAGCGACACCCGAAGCCCGGCCCGGCCAGAAGGTGAATCAAGGGCGACAGGAACCAACGATAGAGTGAAAAGATGCCACGAAGCAGGAGTCCGGGGATCAGGGTAATTGCTTTACCGGGCGAAGACACTCTGAATCTCCTTTCTCAAGCATGCGCCAAGTTTCCTATGGAATGGAAAGGCGAGCTTTTTTGTCCCCGGCACAACAACATTGTAGTCGAAACTCCCGAGGTGCTGCGCATGCATACGAAAGACCTCACGAATCTGTCGTTTTGCGCGGTTTCTTTCAATCGACGCGCCACGAGCTTTAAGGGTAATTCCGAGGCGGAAGTGACCGAGGTCGTTCGGAATTCTAAAAACCGTACACTCCGAAAAGCGGAAGACCGTACTTCGGTCAAAAAACCGCCGATACTCCCTTGGATAGTGGAGCCTGCGGTCGGTGTTCAGTGATTGGGTGCGAGGGGCTGTTCCCGTAATCGAAACTACTTGCCAGCAATAGTGGCGGAGAGACGTTTACGGCCCTTGGCACGACGTCTTTTCAATACTTTCTTCCCGGTCGGCGTTTTCATGCGTGCACGAAAGCCATGCCGGCGGCGGCGCTTTGTTCGGCTGGGTTGATAGGTCCTCTTCATAAATACT
>MEQK01000047.1:0-12873 GCA_001770175.1 Bdellovibrionales bacterium RIFOXYD1_FULL_55_31
TAGGGGTGTCTCTCGCCATGCGCTTTGGCTGAGCTTTCTTACGGTGCGGACTTCGATGCTTCATTAGAAGGGTCGCTTTCCTCTCCTGAGCTGTTCAGCGCAGAGACCGTGAAAAAGTAGATCGTTCCGCTTGTGAGGTTTTGAATGGTGGTAGTCGTCGCGATTCCTATTTCGACAGATTGAGTGTAGACTCCCGAGGAGGTGCCGTACCGGATCCGGTAGCCCGCCAGATCTTCAATCGCAGTATCGTCAGTATTTGTAGTGGGGGCATTCCAGTGAAGGGCAATACGACCAGGGCCACTGGTATCCAGTACTAAAACAGCATCGCGCGCTGAACTCGAATCCGTGGCTTGACAGCCCGCAAGGAGAAGCAGCAGCACTGAACAAGAGGCAATGTTTTTCGGTGAACGGGATTTTGGATGACGCATTTGAGAAACTTCTCCTAGTTGACTACTATATTTGTCGGTGGCCGAGGCTTGCGGTAAACCGTGATATTAACCCCGGTTGATGTCCTAATGTTCCCCGCGGCATCACTCGCTTTCGCCGTAAAAACGTAACTCCCGTTTTTCACGGAATTGGAATTCCAGTCGAACGAGTACGGCGCAGTCGTGTCAGTCGCAACGAGAACTCCATTCCGGAAGAGTTCGACCTTTTTGACGCCCACGTTGTCATTCGCGGAGACCGCGAAGGTCACCGTACCTCGAACAAATGACCCAGAAGCCGGCGAAGTGATTGAGACACTCGGAGCAGTGGTGTCTGGTGTAACGGTCGGTGTTGGTGATGGCGTCGGCGACGGAGCTGGAAGAGTGATGGTGATGTTGCGACTCAAGCTCGCCGAGACGTTTCCAGCCGCGTCCTTGGCCCAAGCATAGGCAGTCCGGGCTCCGGCTGCGGAAAAGGTGAAGGAAGTGGGAACCGTCGGTGTCCAACCCGATGAGGAAGCCAGAGGCCTCGTGGAACTTTCCGTAATTTTGTAGCCCGCGATGCCGACCGCATCGCTCGCAGTGAACGCACTGACCGGAACGGTGAGAGACGTCGAGGTAGTCGGCATCGTGAAGATGTTCACGACTGGGACGCTTGTATCGGGTAAAGAACGACTGACGGTTGTGGAAACGTTTGCCGATTGGCCGATGTTTCCAGCGGAATCATAAGCTTTGGCGCTCAGGATGTAAGTCCCTTCGGGTACCGCACTCGTATCCACCGAATAGGAGTAGGGAGGCGTTGTGACCGTATGATCCAATGCGCTATCAATGTAGAATTCAACCCGGGTGACTGCGATGTTGTCAGTCGCGTTCGCTGCAATCGTCACCATCCCGCTGACCGTGGAGTTATTCGCGGGCGAAGTGAGGGCGACGGTCGGCGCGGTTCTGTCGCCGCTATCAACAATGCCGTCGCCGATAACGTAATTGTCCGGAATGGGGGTGGTGCTGACGACAATATCATCGAAAGCGGCCCATTGCGGATTGCTTCCACCCGTGTAGGCATTCAGATTGTTTCCGCCGAATTGAACCGTATTCCAGCCAACACCGGTATTGGACCCGGGGTATTTCCATTGGACATTCGTGTAGGAGACAACGGGGATGCCGTCGTACGAAAATTCGTAAATGCCGTTCTGATTCCAGGTGGATCCGGTCTGGGTGTTCATTTTCACGTGGACGTCGTATCGATGCCAACGACCATCCGCAAATCCTCCGGTTTCATCGGGAGCGATACCGCTGATCATTCTTTGCGGAGTGTCGACATTGTATGGAGACTGCGAGCAGTAGTAGTTTGAACTTTGCGGGTCGCAGCGGAACCAGGCGATATAGCAGCCATCTGGGATTCCATTGGTGCTTCGATAGGTCGAATTGGTCGCCCAGTTCATGCCTGCCATGGGGGCGCCATTTCCACCCGCAAAATAAGCGAAAGCGCTTCCGGTTCTGTCGTAGTGGATGGCGCGGAACAGTTTTATGGACGAATTGGCGGCCGTTTGCCACCCCGGTTGGGTTTTGATCCAGACCCTCATGTACAGTTCCGGATAATCTTGCGGAAAGGTTTTGCTCAGTTCCGCGCCCCCCGAATACTGAACGTTATTGTAGTAAGCCATGTAAGCTTTCTTGGCTGTCCTTCCGGTGTGATCCGCGCTGCCGTCTGGGATCGACCGAATGGTCGTCGCTAAACTTCCGACAGGCGGGACGGCGTAATAATTATTCCAGTTCCGAGGTGCGTCGGTGCAATTGATGCCGCAGTCTTTGTTTAAGGCCCCGGTTACATTCCAGTCGGGTTGCGCATCGAAGCTCTCCTCAAAGATCACCCCCGCCCAGCAAGGCAGAGTGAATAACGAGACGAGCAGCATGAGAGAACGAGCTAGGGTGGTGTTCATAAATAAATCTCCGAGTTGTGTTTCCTCACCTGAATACGGAATCGCCCTCAAAAGGTCGCGGCGGCTTTGGTTTTATTGTTGGCGTAATGGGAAAGAGCCTGGCGTGGCAGACGCCTTCCTTTCCAATTGTTGGGGCCAAAAGGACTTAAGCTGGACTTAGGCGGCGAATGGACAATTCTGTAACTGCCGATCGACAAATTCTATGGTTTTGTTTTTATGAGCATTTTAATGGTCGCCCGTCTTTCCTGACTCGCATAGTCCGGCAACCTCTGGAATATATTGAGTTCGATGCGCCCCCGAGGTGGGGAATTATCTCGAAATGCGCCGGATTGTACCGCGCGGGGCTTTCCCTGAAGCAAATCAGTGCCCAAGTGCGACAGCCGAAAACCACAGTTCGGAATGCCATACGTAGGGCCGGGATTGAACTTCGTATGGCTCCGTCGGCCAGGGAATACAAGACGAAAAGCCAAGGGCGTCCGGGTTGGAATTCCTCCGTTCGGTTTCTCGTGGCTCCGCGGGCGCCTTGTGGTGAACGCAGAAGAGATCGAAACTGTTCGCTTGATTATCAAGCTCTGGCAAGACGGGATCACCTAAACGGCCATTGCTTCCCATCTGAATAGCCATGGGGTCAAAACCCGGAAGCATTCCAAGTGGGACCACTCACTGATTCGGCGGGTGATCGCGCGCCATAAACTGAACCCTAACCAAGTCGAGGAGGTCATAAAATGGGAATCGAACGAATAATTCCAGTGGTTGTTATTCTTGCTGTGTTCGCGGCATCCACGGGCCAGCTCCCGCGTAATGGGGTACGGCAATCCTCTTACCTGTAGGACGCAAGTGAAAGGAACAGTTTGTGAATTCGGATACATCGTAATCCGATGTCGAGCTTTTAGATGGCACGAAAGTGCAATTCGGAAGTCCATTTCTCGGATGGCGGAGTAGATTGTCGAACCTGGGACAGGGTCGATTTGTTATGGTCGCAAAATGCGACCCAAGAGGAAAGGGATTGAAGATGAAGGCAGCGATCGTGAGCGTACGCGACATTGGGCAAAAGATCTATTTTGTACGAGGCCATCGCGTGATGCTGGATGGAGATCTGGCCGAGCTTTATGAAGTCGCAACCAAAAATCTGAACAAAGCAGTTCGACGTAACCCAGCGCGGTTTCCGAAAGATTTTATGTTTCAGCTTACTGAACTGGAGCACGAACGTCTAAGGTTCCAAACTGGAACCTTAAAGAAAGCACGGGGGGCTCATCGTAAATATCTACCACTGGTTTTTACTGAGCAGGGGGTCGCGATGCTGTCGAGCGTACTGAATAGCGATCGCGCCGCACAAGTAAATATCGCCATTGTTCGCACCTTTGTAAAACTGCGTGAGATGCTCGAAACGAACAAAGATCTTGCGAAAAAGATTGAACAACTCGAACGAAAATTCCTAGCCCACGATGACCAGTTCAGGGCGGTGTTTGAGGCGATTCGGAAGCTGATGACCGTTGGTTCGCCTTTGCAGCAAAAGCGAATCAAAGGCCTTGTCGAATAGGTGCAAAAAAGGGACCTCAGATTACCTCAATTTTCGAACTGCTGTTATTTAAGGCTTGGAAATATCTTCTGAATGTAGACGTTGCCGCGAACATCCGTTGTTGCAGAGAACCTCAGAAAATCTCCTGGTTTCAGACTGTTCAATTGCTCAGTAAACGCGCTGTTTTTGGATTTCACCAAATACAAATAGTCTGTGCCGTCATAGAGAAATGGATAATCGCTCCTATCAGTCCACGCGCTTGGTGATCCAGCACTGGAACTGGAAATCTCTTTGGAAATGGAACAACAATACTGTTGAGAAAATAGGTGTCAATATTGTGGGTCACTTGCGCCGGGAAGCGGTAAATTATTTCTTTGATGACAGTGCTGTCGCCGGAAATAGCAGCTATAATGCCCGCAACCGCCGACGGATATAATCGCGTGGTTAGCGATCCATGACGAAGTTTGAGCTTACAACTACTTTGAGCAGGACTTCATTTTTTCTGCGGCAATTCGTCTCAGTTCAAGAAGTCCAACGATTTCAGGTTTCCCACAATCAACTTCTGAATACGGGAGCGAGGAACCGTAAATTTCCTCGTTGATGGCAACAAATTGTGAAAACCAGTTGTACTTGCCTGGCGCCCAGCATTTCATAAAGGGGTCAGTAAAGTAGTACGCGAAACTCTCTGCAAAGTCTTCGGTCGGAGAGGTATCACCGTAAGGGGACGTGTATTCCGTCACATGTAGCTGTTTCCATCCGCTCGTATCGGAAGAATAATCGCCCCCCATCCAAAACATTCCCCTTAATGCAAAATCAATATTATGGCCATATTCGTGCAATATCGCGGGTATTGCACCTTGTGGTACGGGCTTTCCACAACGCCACCATCTCCACTCTGTTTCCGTGGAATACACCTGTTGCTCGGACAGGAGGGTGAGACTCCCCATGTTTATTGCCCAAGTCCGTTTATTCATTACTGCCAAACTGAATAGACTGTAGGAAATTCTCTTTAAGAGAGGATTGTAAAGACCAGCATAATTGGGTCTCGGCAGGAACTTGATCGTGTGTCCCACTGTGTGGTGAAAATAACCCGGACGCACTGATGAATCTTCAAATGAAATCGGGAGCATTGAGTTGTCTAATAGAAAAAAAGCTGCGATCAAGTAACTCAACATTGCTTGGTGAATATCGGCGCTCGGGCCATCAGTATCGGCACCTAAAAGCCGGAATCCCATGCATTCTAAATTGTGCTTTGTTCCTACAAACGCATCTAGCTGTTGATGAGTGACAAAATATTTGTCGTCCCAATCATAATCCAAAGGCGAAAAGTTGCTCCCCGAGGCTGTACGAAGTTTAATCATTTCCTTCAGCGGTTCACTGAGTTTTTGAACTTGATCACCATCTAAGCATCGGGCATTTCTGGCCCACACGGTTTTTGGACTAGAATAAAAAGTACCGATTGCGAGCAAAACGATAAGAAGCTTGGATCTGATCCGTTTCATGTGGACTTGTGTATAGTCAAAATAGTCCAATGCGTCAATCTTGTGCTCGGTCGAAACCGCCCTGCGGCCGACAGACAAGTTAAACGACAGCAGGTCCGTCGCACGACCGGCTCTTCTGATCCAACGCCAGTTAACGTTCCATCCTCCATCATCCGCTTCCAGCGAAACAATAGACTCGGAGTGACATTGTTGCGTCGGGCGACAACCGGAAATCGAACTTCCTGGTTCATTCGATTCCTCCACCATAGCCTTTTTCTCTGCCGAGCTGAATCGCCGCCTCCGCTGCACGCTTGTAATAACTTCAGTCTTGCCATTCGACATGTGTTATATCCCTAGGTCTATGCCTATATCTTATTTTTGGGCACAAGTGGCCCTGTCGAATTAGGGGCTACCGCACTTCCAGTATTTAAATACTTAAATATCCGGCTATCGCGAGTTCACTCAAGCGGGCATCCAGGATTTTGCGGCATCTTCTCGCAGAAAAATCCGAATCGGCTCTTTGTGTCCTTTGGGACAAAATTAAATCGATACTCGAACGGGTCGTCTTCGCTCTTTATTTTGAGGAATGCGCTCGAATCTAGATCGTTTTGTACCTGCGCGTTGTAGGTCCATAACTGGGGCCATTCGCGTTCAATATCATCACAGCGCCCAGTGCAGGCAGCGACCTGAATTTCAGACGCGTCAGCAAAGAAGAGGCGAGTAAGGTCGACGATGTAGGTCTTTCCAGATGGTTTGGCCTTCACTCGAATAATTGGTACAAATGATTTCGATTCAGAATCTTTCAGAACGCCTTTTTTATTCAGTTCGATCTTGATTTTGTCTTTTCCAATCTGGGTTGAAATCGTTATTTCGTTATTTGACGAATCGATCGTTGCCGTAGGCCTTTTGATAGACGGACGCGCTGTGTATCTCTTGTCGGAATCTTCCGGTCCAAAGTCGAAAGCATTTGCCGTGCTCGAATAGCACGCATTTGGTTGTCGTAGCCTATAGGCTAGCAGCGGGGTCAGATCAGATCCGACAGGGATTATTTGCACCGTGTAATTCTCGGAATATTTTTTCATGTATTGAATTGCTTGTGCATCGCCAAAGAGAGCAAAAGGACGAGGCACAAGACCTGAGCGGCTAAAAATGTCTTGAATTCTATCAGCTAATTCTGGATACGGGAGGCCGGGCTTTGGACCGACGAATCCGCCACCTTCGTATGGGCCGTCGAAGTAGGTCGATTCGGCGCTTGTTTTTCTGTCATGCGAAGTCTTGGGTTTGAGCCAAAAGCCATAAACAGGTTTTTTTCCGTCCCGTTTGAGACCGGGGCGCACGCCGAATCGAGTCCAAGTGTCATCATTTTTGGCAGGGTTAACATGCCAAGGATGCTTGATAGTCACTGTTGAGTGATTCCCGCCGTCACCGGATGAACCGTTACCGCCATCTCCGGAAGAACCATTCCCCCCATCACCCGAGGAGCCATTTCCAGCAGGTTGACTAATTACAGTTCCAGCTCGGACTTGGGTGACGTTGATTTCGCTGAACTCACCCCATTGGGTTTTAAAAGTTCTATAGGTGACCCCTTCACCTGAGGGTGTCTTTAGATAGTGCCAGGACGTGTCTTTGTCTGGCGGATTACAAACACCTTTCTTGAAGTTCTCGACCAAACTGCGAATGGCAAATGAAGACGCAAAGAAACTTTGATTGAAGTCAAAAAGGACGCGGTTCGAGACTCCAAGTAGAGCAGGTTTTCCTGTCTTAAATCGCCCCAAAGATCCCTCGACCAATGGTGCGCCACTCATTCCAGGTACAATCTTCGAGTTTGATCTAAATTCCGATTGCGAACTTGTTAAACCGAGTGCTCCACTAAAACCGTATTGAAATGCAGACGCATTTTCCGGACGCCACTGAACCCAGTCCGGTACAAGCACTGCGGAAAGATCCGTAGATGCGAGCATCAGCCGGGTTTCTTTTTGAAGTTTATTGCGGATTTCGACAAAGGATTCGTCCAGATTGGTCAGTCGCCAGGGCATTTCGGCAAAATCTTTCGACCACGCCTGAAGATCCTCTTTCTCAAATTCAAAGCTTTTTCGGTCCTGATTGTACTTTGCGACCGGTGAAATATCTGGCGTTTTGATCAGGACCAGTTCGAGATCATCGTCTGCATTTACGCAACGTTTAAGGATCTCTGCTTTCTTTCCGCTGGCTGAGAAGATCTCCTGGGTGCCACTTTTTCCGCCCAAGAGGTGACTTGATGTTAGAATTGCAAGAACCCGCTCCTTTTTCGGGGTGATCATTGCAAGCTCTTGGTCGGATATACCCGTTATCTTTACGCCCTTTGCTCGGTATTTTTGAATGTCCTCGGCTAGACTGGTTAAGGTTGCTAATGCAGTGGCTGGGTTCTTGTTTCTCTCCCTGTATTCTTGCTCCAGCCCCGGGCTGAGAATTCCTGAGGAACCTGCCGTAATACGTTCGAGGAGTTTTACAGCCTGCTCTGGCGAAATAGTGGGTGGCGTTGTCAATTCGATTTCAACAGGTGTTCCGGTACCGCGAAGCGGGATCAGGTCTTTCCCGTTGTCTGCGAGATAGGTCGACGAAACTTTTACTAAATCAGAGCCCGAAAATGCCGCGAGGCTACAAAAGAATGATGCGATGGTGAGAATGAGTCGGGAAGCGCGCATCTATCCGGCCTTCTTCTTGGCGTTGGTAGCGCCCGCTCGAACAATTTCCAAAAATACCGTGTCTGAGATGCGATATTTCCCATTCTCGAACAGAATTAGTCCGGACCTTTTCTTGCGGAGCCGTCCAATCAACGCCTTGAATCGGTTTTCGCGCACTTCAAAATCGAGGCGAGTTCCATACAAATAATCCAGAACCTCGATTTTTGATCTGGGAGAATCGGTAATGAATCGGACGAAGTCATTTTCGAGTCCGCTCAGGGGTGGTTCCTTGTTGCGTGCGGTACGTCTCGAATTGAGACGTTCATTCCAGGTCGCATTTAGGTGCGTCGACTGAATCGCCTTGGAAGGGTCTTTAGGCCCCTCATGGTCGGCAAGTAATGAAATCACTTTGAGGGCGTTCTGAATTTCAGCGAAACCGCTATTAGCGGCCGTTTCATAGTCAATCTGCGCTTCGGAGTGACGGCCAAGGTCCGTCAAAACATGGCATCGATGCACGAGTGCGAGATAGAATGGCAGCGTTCCTGGGTGCCTTTGAGCCAGGGCGATGGCTCGGTTCGCGTGCTTGAGGGCAACAGTATACGCGCCCAAAAGTTGATATTCTCTTGAGATATTAGTCAGAGCTTGGGCTGCAAGTCCCCATTCCCGAAGCTGCTTGGCCTTTCTGCAAAGATACAGGTAATCCGCGAGCAATTTCTTCTTTGGAAATAATCGGCTCTCAGTTGTGACCGTATTGAAGCGTGCTTTCAATGCCTTTCTTAGTGCGCCGATTTTTTCGAGTGGTACGACCGCCTCTTCGAAAATGCGTTGCGCGGAAATGTCGTCTTTTTGAACCTCATAGGCAGCAGCAGCGACGAAGAGTAATTCGCCACGCCAATGCATTAGATTTGCTGGAAGTGTATTAGCGGTTTCTATCAGGTGTTCAGGGGTTCCATGCTCCAAGTGAAGTTCGCGAATTTGCAGTCGAGCTTTTAATAGACTGTGGATGATGGTCGCCTCTGCGTCCACAGAGCTCGAAGTTTCCGACTGATGGAGAAGGTGCGCGAGGGTGTCTCGATCCCCCTCCAGATAAGCAATCATGATGGCGGCGTAAGTCCGAAGGCTGGCGCTGAGGCGTGGGCGTAGTTCGATCAATTCATTGATCCCGCCCTCGATTACCTGGATGAAATTCACGGAGAAAGTAGCCTCACGCATCTAGAGATCTATCGGAATCTTTAGGGTTTTTCTGTACGTCATGTTTCTCCGTACCGTAAGGAAGTCGTGCCTAAAGTACTGGCTGCGGCTGTCAGCGGGGGTGTTTTCTAAGTGCGCGATTCTAAGAAATAAATTAATTCTACCCGGTTGTACCTGTCTAAATAAGTCAAACATCCGTATTTTCCGTTACGCCCGCATCCAAGTGCTGGGCAAGAAAACAAGATGACGCGGATGCGTCGAAAGGCAGGACTTATGAGAAAGATTTTAAACCTTGCAGTGTTTACTTCATTAGCGTTGGCGGCCAGCTACTCTGCATTCGCTGCTAATACTGGTGCGGAATTTAAGCGCGACGATTTGCAGAGCATGGCGGTGACCTCTGTGGCAGTGAAGGTATTCTCTGATGAAATGCGTGCTCACGGACGTCTGACCGGAGCTGACTTCGAAGTTGATCTGGATGCGAAAGTGTACTTCTCGAAGACATTAAAGCAATTCGAGGCTCAGTTTTTCGACGACTACTCCTCCGATCGTACGCAATTGACGGGAAAGGCTCTCGACGAGGTAAGGAAACTTTGCGGGAAAGTAACTTCTAAATGGGACACTCTATATTTGTATAAGGGCAAGCACTATGAAGATGCGTTGACCCTTAATCCTAAACAATACACAGGTTCAAGAGCCCTACCTATAAACGCGATGCGCGTAATATTTAAACGCAGTATTCTGACCGGAACCATTGATTCTGCGGGTTACCCTCTCTGGAGGATTGTCGCCGAAGGTGACCACATGATCAATTGCGGTGACATCGAACTTTGAGTCGAAAAATAGCGTAAGGAGAATGAATATGAAAAAGCAAATTACAATATTGGCATTAGTTCTATCTATCGCGGTTGGTTCGGTGGCGCCCAAACAATCCCATGCTCTATTTGGATGGATAAAACGGGCGTGAGGTGAAGATGACCGCCTTGACGGACGAGCAGGCCCAAATGATTGGCTCAGATGTTCGAAGTTACAATGACGAAATCGATCTCGTGAACGGCGTATTGCAAGAGGTGGCCTCAGCCGTTCAGGCAGATGCTAATCCGACCAACGAGAAGATTCGAGCCATGTGGCAAGAGACGGGGCAGAGAGTACTGTCCGATGCAGCCTTGTCTACCGCACTCGCTGTCTTCGATCACCATGCGAAAGCGGCGCAGCAGTTGGCGAAATGAACAAATCGGATCAGAAGATGAAGATACGTTCAATAAGGTTCAGAAGGTTATGGACGAGAACCTAAAGGCTAACCGCGACAGGTTGAATGGCAGGAGCGGATTTTTGTGCTCACTGGCACCGTGACTTGTGGTGAATGCCGCCGCCCCTTGTGGGGAGATCCGGGCATGGAAGTAAGAAGGTTCATCGTTATTACGTTCATAGTCCGATTGAGAGCGGAAAGTATCCTGCTCAATCAAGACCATCAGAGCTGATGATATTGAGCGCAAGATTTTGGAGCATCTGGATCAGCGCCTAACAACGGATGGGTACCTCGATCACCTTGAAAAACGCGTGGTCGAGATGAAACAGGCTGATTCGAAAGACGCGGTTGGCGAGAGGGCTCGGTGGCGGACTGAGCTGGAGCGGGTCCAAGCGGATATTGACGCCGCATTTGGATTATTGGGTCTGAGTTATTGGACCGCCAGCGAGTCGGCGATCATCGGTTTTGAAGCAGAACAAAAATGGCCACGGGCTTGGAGCCCGTGGCCGGTGTTTCGCAAAAATTCGGAAAAGTGGTGCCGATGCGGCGTTCTGCGGCCCCGGGTTTCGCCCATTTTAAGCAGGTGTACTCTGTAGGCAGACTTTCGCCCGAGTCATTTTTCATACTCTCTCATTCATTTTCTACTTTGGTTTAAAATGGTCGACCGTTTTTCCTAACTCGCATAATCCGGCAAACTCTTGAAGATATTGAATTCGATGCTCTTCCGAGGTGGGGAATTATCTCGAAATGTGCTGAATTGTACCGCGCGGGGCTTTCCTTGAAGCAAATCAGTGCCCAGGTGCGAAAGCCGAAAACCACAGTTCGGAATGCCATACGTAGGGCCGGGATTGAACTTCGCATGGCTCCCTCGCCGCCAGGGAACAATAGGCGAAAGGCCAAGGGCGTTCGGATTGGGATTCCTCCGTTTGGATTCTCGTGGTTGCGGGGGCGTCTAGTGATGAACGCCGAAGAGATTGAGACATTACGGCTGATTATCAAATTGTGGCAGGAGGGGATGACCTATACGTCCATCGCTTCTCATCTGAATGGTCACGGAATCAAGACTCGGAAGCGTTCCAGATGGGATCATTCGCTCATCCGGCGGGTGGTTTTGCGCTACAATCAAAATCCAAAACAGATTGAGGAGATCTTAAAATGGGAATCGAACGGCTAATTTCGGTGGTTGCACTGCTTGCGGTGCTAGCAGTATCCACGGGGCAGTTGCAGCGCATTTTGAACACGGTCCGCGTGGCTCAGCTTCAGCTGATACGAGATTCGCAGGCGTCGAAGTGGGGTAGGGCGATGCTTTTGGAAACTGAGCGTAAACGAATGGAATGAAATCTGAACGGCAAGGAACCGTTTTCAAGCGGCGCGGCCATTGAAATGACATGAGCACGCTTGCGAGGTCCGGTTATTGGATGGGTAGCACGATGGTCGGTTCTAAAAAGATGGAGACCGCAGGATTTATGGAAACCGCAGCAAGTATTGAGAAGATGATTTACGTCATTCGTGGGCAAAAAGTCATGCTTGATCGTGATTTGGCCCTGCTTTACGGAGTTGAAACTAGGGTTCTAAATCAGGCCGTGCGCAGAAACTTCGACCATTTTCCCGGTGATTTCATGTTTCAACTGAATCGTGAAGAGTTCGAGCTTTTGATGTCACAAATTGTGATATCAAAAACGGATCCGCGTGGCGGACGCCAAAAGAGTCCCCTGGTTTTTACCGAGCAAGGGGTCGCGATGCTTTCAAGCGTCTTGAGAAGTAAGCGCGCCGTACAAGTGAATATTTCAATTATGCGAGCCTTTGTGAAGCTCCGGCAGATCTTAATGCAAGAATCGCTTTCGGATCGGGTGACAAAGCTGGAAAGGGGTTCTGACAAGCTATTCCGGATCGTTTTTCACCGTCTGGATACGCTGGAGCGCAATACTCCATTGTTGCCACCAAAACGGAGAAAAATCGGGCTAAGTCAAGACTAAGTGAAACGGCGCGAGACCTCAAGCGCAGCACACATGCCTGCCCTCGGCAATCCGAAATATCTTTGAGTGAAAATCCGAACTGGGGCGAAGCAGCGATGAGAACCGGAGAACCAGAACCGGAGAACCGGCGGCTGACGCCTGCCGGGACGATAAGTTTTTTTGTTCTTCTATTGATTTGAATGGTCGCCGCTAGCGGGATTTACGTTCGGGCAATCCTGCCCGAACGTCGAATCATTCCGGTACGCTCCCGTCCGGGTCGCGTCTTTTCAAAGCCACCCCGCCCATTTTAAGCAGGTGTACTCTGTAGGCAGACTTTCGCCCGAGTCGTTTTTCATACTCTCTGATTGGATTTTCTAGTTGGCTTAAAATGGTCGGGGTGGCGGGATTTGAACCCACGACCTCTTCGTCCCGAACGAAGCGCGCTAGCCAAGCTGC
>MEQK01000047.1:12911-30223 GCA_001770175.1 Bdellovibrionales bacterium RIFOXYD1_FULL_55_31
GCCAAGCTGCGCTACACCCCGACATGGATATCTTAATGAAATAGGCGAAACCGCTCCCCAAGTCAATCTATTGTAGGGTTGCTTCGGTCAAAAAGAGGCCTGAGGCGGCTCGGATGTGGGGGGTTCGTCCTTCTCAACCTCGTCGTGAACCGGGTCATGGGAATGATTTTGGATCTGGTCGAGAGAAGGAACGGGTTCGCGAACGAGCCGTAATTTAAGCTGGTTCCACAGGGACTTCTTCCCATTTTCAAGCTCGGCACGAGCGGAGAGGCGTTCCTGCTGGCTCTCGCCAAGCTGGTCGATCGGTCTTTTCAGTCGCTCAAGCTCGGTACTGGTCTCGGTATACGCCGTTTTGAGATCGTGTAGCTCGTTCCAGAGGGCATGACGGGCCTTTTCGCTTTTATTCGCCTGGGCTTTGGCCTCGCCGAGGGCGCCCTTGAGGCGCTGAATCTCCTGTCGCGAACGGAATTCCTTTTTCTCCAAGGATTCGAATTCGTTCTGGAGCTGTTTGGACTGTTTTTGGAGTCCTGAAAGCTCTTTCTTGAGGCGGGTGACTTCGAGTTCGCTGTCGACGTGGGCTTTTGCGAGTTCGGCTCGTTGATCCGTCACTTGCGTCAGTAAGGATACTGCCTCATTGAGACCCGCCTGAAGTTCGTCAATTTTGCTTCGGGCTTGAGTCTCGCGTTCCATGAGCGCGGTGTGGTCCGCCTGTGAACGTTCGAGGTGAACACTTTTTTCGTCCGTTTGCTGCCGCAGCTTGCCGAGCTCAAGTTCCGCCGTGGTCTGTTCTTTGAGCAGGGATTCACGTTCTTTCTTCAAAATCAGGGATTCGCGGTAGGCTTCACTCAGCTCTCCATTGAGGCGATCGATCTGCTGTCGGGCGCGGAATTCGCGGTTCGCGAGCTCCTCGCGCTCCACTTCCGTCGCGTGGGCGTGTTTCTGGAGCGATTCCAGTTCCTGCTTGAGCCTGCCGATCTCCAACTGGAATTGCATTTCGCGCTTGAGCAGCTCCGAGCGCTCCTGGGTGAGGGGGGCGAGCGCGCTTTGTGACTCCTCCAGACCGAATTTCAGGCGATCAATTTCCTTCGTTCTCTCCGATTCTTCAACGGCCAGCGCGAGGGCCTGCGTCTCGAGCGCTCGCAACCGGGAAGTGGTCATTTCAAGTTCTTTCTTGAGCTGGTCGGTCGCAAGCTCCGCCTTTGAGTGTTCCTGCTTCAGGGTTGAAGAAAGTTTATTCGCCTCTTGAAGCGCTGTTCGGAGTTGGTCGATCTCAACACCCTGGCGTGCTTCGAGCTTCGCGAGCCGGGTCTTTTCTTCCTGGGTAAGGGCAAGCCGCGCGGAGGCTTCATCGAAATCTTTTTTCAGGAATTCAACCTGTGCCCTGAATTGGTCGAGTTCATGGGAGAGCCGGAAGTTCGTATCCTTCGCGTCAGAAAGAGCCGATTTGCCGTGGTTCACCTGGTCGATGAGCTCGGTTTCGCGCCGCGCGAACGAGCTGTGCGCGACTTCGAGCTCGGCCAGCCGTTTGCGGGCAAGGTCGAGTTCGCCCTGGAGGAGGTGAGAGTTGCGCTCCGAAGCGCCGAGTGCCTGTTCGAGTTGCAGGCGGCGTTCCTCACTTTGAGCGAGAACCTGCTTGAGGTGCTCTGTTTCATCAGAGAGGTGGGACTCGCGCCGCGCGAGAGTGGCGCGTTCGGACTCGAGCGCCTGCGAGCGGGAAACCGCGAGGGTGAGCTCCTGGGTGATCCGCTCACAGACTGAATTGAGTCTCTCCATTTCACGGGTTGCCTCGCCTTTATATTCCGCGGAGGAGCGCTCCGCGTTCACGAACTCACCCCAGAGCGTCTTTCGGGCATTTTCGCCTGCTTCGGCGGCGGCTCGCGCATCGGCGAGAGTGGCTTTGAGTTGCCGGATTTCCTCTTCGGCAACCGTGTGTTTTTCGGAAACCGTTCGTAGCCCGTCGCGGGTTCCCCGGAGTTCCTCGCGGAGCTGTTCGAGGGAACTTGTTTGATCGTTGATCTCGTGTTGGGCGTGCTCAAGCTGTTCTTTCGCGTGGACGGAAGACTGAACGGCCGCATTCAAGGAAGAGTGGAGGCGCTCGATCTCTTTCCGGTTCTCGTAGAGCTTTTCGTTCAGAACGGATCTTTCCTTGCTCAAGGACGATTCGAGCTCCTCGGAACGCGTCTTACTGCCTGAAAGCTCCGCGGCGAGATCCGCGATCCGGTTATGCAGTGACTTGACTTCTTGAACCAGCCGGTCGACCTCGGCCCGTGATTGCTGGCCCGATCGTGCCAGCTCGTCACGTTCCGCGGTGAGTTGGAAGGTGGTCTCATAAGCCTGATTCAGGGCGGTTTTGATCCGATCGATCTCCTGGGCCGATTCGGCTTCCTTTCGAAGGAGAGCGACCCGGGCTGCCTCGAGTTCTTTTCCGAGTTGTTCGATTTCAGTCCGTGACTGATTGTTCAGGCGGGCGAGGTGATCGCGTTCCTGCGTGAGCTGGAAGGAAATTTCGTAAGCCTGGCTGAGGGCGCTCTTCATGTCGCCCATCTGTTGCGTGGCCTCGGCTTGTTTCTTCGAGAGCAGGGCGCAGGTTTCTTCGACTTCAGTGAGTCGCTTCCGGGCGTTTTCGGCTTCTTCCTTGAGGAGTGCGTTGTGCCGTTGTGAATCCGAGAGCTCCTGGTCAAGGCGGAACGCGCGCTGCTCCGACGCGTCCAGCACCTGCTTCAGCCTTTCGAGATCCTGCTGAAGGTGCGCCTCACGGCGGACGAGGGTGTCTCGTTCGCTCTGCAGGTTTTGCGCGAGTAAAACCGCTTTATTGAGATCCTGTTCGGCAACCTGGATGGATTTCCGGAGCTGAGCGATTTCGCGATTCGATTCGTCGTTGAGACGTTCCGATCTCGCCAGTTCGTCCCAGAGCGCCGTTCTGGCACTGTCGTTCTTTGCCGCTTCGGACAGCGCTTCGTTCAGCGCTGCCGTAAGACGGGTCACCTCGCGGGCCGCCTGGCTTTCTTTCTCGGCGAGTTCGCGCCGGTCGTGCTCTAGCGTGGAGAATGCGTCGCGTGCTTTTGCGAGCTCGTCCCTGTACTGGCTGACCTGATACTGTGCCCTGACGTATTCTTCCTTCGAGGCGAGAGCCGCCCTGTTTGCCTCCTCCAGCGCTGACTGGGTCTTCGCGATTTCCGCTTCTGATTGGGCGGCGAGGGTTTTGGCCGAAGACAATTCCGCCTGTGCGTGCTTCAGTTCATATTGCGTTGAAAGAAGCGATTCCTTGAGCTGCGAGGAGGATTGATTGGCGACGTCGAGAGCCGCTCGGAGCCGTTCGAACTCCTTCTCACGGGCGAGGTCCTTTTCCCTGAACTGGTTGCGTTCTTGCTCGAGCCGCTCAGAACGGTCTTTAGCGTGCGCGAGTTCTTCGCGGGTTTTTGTGATCTCGACTTGGGCGCGCGCGATGATTCCCCGGTTCTCTGATTCGAGATTCTCGATTCGGGCACGAGCCTGATGGAGTTCTGTTTCAAGAGTCCTGGTGCGGGCCGTCGCGCCCGCGAGCTGCTCCTGAAGGTGCTTCAGCTCGTATTGCGTCTGAATGAGCTTTTCCTTGAGCTGCCGGGCAGACTGGCTGGCAGCTTCCAGAGCGGAATGAGTGGATTGGATCTCTTGTTCCTGTTCCGAAAGCTTCGTCACGAGGGTCTGTCGGTCCAGCTCGAGCCTTTCCGCGCGTGACCGCGATTCGGCGAGGTCCTGCCGTGTTTTTACCAATTCGTCGTGAGTTTCGGCTGAATGATCGCGAGTTCGCCTTTCGAGCGACTGGATTTCGAGCTTCAGTTGGGTGCTTCGGGTGCTCTCATCCTCCAAATGGCGCTTTGTGCTTTCGAGTTCTTCCCGGAGCCGCGTGGTTTCCCGTTCGAGAAGTGATTTGGTCTGGTTGAGCTGTAACGACTGGCTTTCGGTTTCGGCGAGAGCCTGGTTGAGCTTCTCCGAATTGTGCACGAGCTCGTCATTGCGTTTGAGCAGCGAATCGCGTTGCCTCTCGAGCTCGAGTGCCTGTTCGAATTTCTGTTTCAATTCGGTTTCGAGGCGGCTCACGGTGGCCCGGAGTGTCTGGATCTGCTGATTGGCCTGTTCGTTCGTCCGCTCGGCCTTGACAAGCTCGTCCCACAGCGCGCTTCGGGCGCTGTCGTTCTTCGCGGCCTGCGCCGCCGCTTCCTCGAGCGCGTTTTTGAGACGGTTGAGTTCCTGCGCGCCTTCAGGAAGCGCTCGAGGGTCCGTTCGAAGGCGTTTCAGTTCTTCGTCGAGTCTTTTTATTTCGTATTGCGCGCGAAGCCGGTCTTCCTTGAGCTGGATCGAAATTAGGCCGGCATCCTCAAGCGCGGCCCGAAGTTGCGGCACTTCCTCGAGGGCTTTGGACTTTTCCTGAATGAGCTTTTCAGCGGTTTCCAGCGAGGTCTTCAGATCCTCGATTTGCTGAAGAGATTGCTCCTGCCGCGCGAGAAGAGCTTGATGTGCTTCGCTGAGAGCCGCCTTTTCGGAAAGATTCCTCTTGTCGGAATCCCGGGCTTCGGCAAGTTCGTCGGAAATCGCTTCAATCGCTTTTTGATGCTCACTTTCCTTTGCCGCGAGGGATTCAGTGAGACGGGTGATCTCGGAGAGGTGAGCGCGGTCTTTTTCAGAAAGCGTTTCGCGGCTTTTTTGAAGACTGTCCGTCAAGGCTTTATACTGTTTGAGCTGATCGAGCGCTTTGGAATAACGGAGGCGAATTTCAGAGACCATCGCCTGGATTTCTTTATCGCGTTCGGCAACCGCGGTGCGATCGGAGGCTAAAAGGCTTTTGAATTCCTCCTGAAGTCTGGCGTTCTTGGTTTTCAGGGATTCGATCACCTCACGAAGCATGCGGTCGTGAGCTTGAAAATTCGCCCGCGCGGCCTCGTGGCGCCGAATCGATTCCGTGAGTGCTCGCAGTCTTGTTTGCGAGGCGGCGAGCTCGGTTTCGGCTTTTTGCAATCGGGATTGGAGTTCCGCGCCCCGCGCTTTCTGGTCGATGGCTGTTTTTTCCAGCTGTTCTTTCTGGCTGAGAAGCTTGCGCTTTTCCTCCTCGACGACCCAAATGTGACGGAGCAATTCTTCCTGATCGAGGCGCTCGGCTTTCAATTCTGCTTCGAGCGTGGTGATTCTATGTCGGGCGGATTCAAGAGCCTGTTTCGCCGCGCCTAGATCGGTTTCAAGAGCCCGCGAGCGAAGAACTTCATGAAGTTCACTTTCTTCGGCGAGGCGAAAGGCGTACGGGGACTGTCGATTGGATTGTTTGGCGGGTGGTCCCATTCCTTTGGGATTCATCGAACGTGTCCCCTCCTGGGAAGCTAACTTCCACTATTATGGAGGGGGACGGCCGGGTATGTCAATTCAGAGACGGAGTGTCGATTTTTAATTGATTAATTCAATCTGCTGAGACGGGTTTTCCATCGTCTTCTTCAGAACTTTCGGGTCGAATGGGAACACCTCGAAGCGATGCGGCCCGACGCCTGGTCCGTCCAGCTTATTAATGATTTGCCAGGTATAGGCGTGACGCAACGCTAGCCGGACTTTTGCGAATTTCTCAGTTTTGATGTTGATTCGCGCGACTTCCTTTTGCGATTCGTTCCTGACCGTCAAAATTCCGTCGATCGGCTCGGGCCAGGAGAAGGTCACTATGGTCTCGGACTTGCCGCCCGAAACAAAGAAGATCGTGTTCGGTCGCGGGTAGAGCTGGTTATCGACAAGGGGCTCGGGTGAAGGATTGACAGGCATGGGCAGCACATCCCCAAGTCCACCCGAAGGTTGAGGTTCAGGTGAGTGCTTGCCGACGGCCTTTTGCTTTTCGTCGATCTCGAGCACGGATGTCTGACTCGTGCTCTTCACGCGAACTTCGCCCGTGAAAACCTGGACGGGTTTCTCAACGCCGCCTTGCTTTCGAAGGACCAGGAAGGTTTTCTCGAGAATCTTCAATTCGGTCCCGTCTTCAAACAGAATGTCCGCGGATTTTCCTTCTCCGACCCAGATCGCATCGCGATTAAACAAAGGGGCGCCCTTCGTGACCTCGATAAAGCTCACCATGCCGGATCTCTTTCGTTCGAGAGAACCAGACTGTACCTGGGCGATCGGGAGGCCACCCTCGGCGCTGGTGCGGGCAGAAATTGAGTTGCGAATGAAGAGCGCGAAACAAAGGGAGGCTAATACGAAGAGCAGGATGTCGGTGCCGACCCTCAAGATGAGCGGTTTTTTTTGAACCGTCATGCCTGACCTCCGCTGTTTGCCGGATCAGTGGTTTTCCTGGGTGGAGAACGGAGGCAGACGACGGCCGTTACGTCGTCTTCCTGAGGAATGTTACCGATCATGGACCGCCTGGTCCGGATGATTTCCTGAATCAGGGCATCGCCCTTGAGATGGGCATGCTTCGTGAGCAAATGAACGAGGCTCCGGCGGGAAAACAGCTCCTTGCCGTCGAATAAGCAGTCAATCAGGCCATCCGTGTAGAGGAACAGCTGATCGTTCTCCTCCCACGGGAAAGTCTCGATTTCATCGAACGGTTCATCCGGCCTCTCGCCAAGCACTGAGCTTGCTTTTCCGACCGGTTTAAGCTGCGCCGGCGTGGCCGGCTGACCGGGGACTTCTTT
The DNA here is from genome assembly GCA_001770175.1 of Bdellovibrionales bacterium RIFOXYD1_FULL_55_31. Taxonomy (GTDB): domain Bacteria; phylum Bdellovibrionota; class UBA1018; order UBA1018; family UBA1018; genus XYD1-FULL-55-31. The sequence goes on from MEQK01000047.1 coordinate 19,556, forward strand.
GCGCGGAATCACGAGATACGGTTTGTTGTGGCCGGCATTGGCGACCCGCATTTCCTTCGCATCGGCGTCGAGAACGGCGACAAAAAAGGACATGTGGATCTCGCCACCGGAGGTCCGGAATATGACCTGATTCAGAATGCGGAGAATCATCCGTGGGTCTCGCGCCAAAGCCGGATTTTCCTTCGTCCAGTCCTTCAGGACGGCAAGGGCCCCTTGGGTCGCGGCAGTCAGAAGAGCCGATGAAATCCCGTGTCCCGCGGCATCACCGATCATGAGGAGGACGAGTGGCGCACCTTGCCCATTAGGGAGTTCGATGTACCCCCACCAGTCACCTCCACATTTCGTGGCCATCTGCATATACGCGGACATTTGATGGCCGGTGACTTGGGTGCCCTGTTTCGGGAAAAACCATTGTTGGACCTTCGACGCGATTGCCATATCCGCGGCCATTGCGGCGCTTGCCTTCGTGTCCTGGAGGAGTTTGACGATACGATCCGCCATGGAGTTGAAGGTTCCCTGAACGACTGAAATCTCGTCATTTCCCTCGACTTGTATCCGGGAGGTGAGATTCCCGGCGCCGAAAGCTTCAGAGGTGTCGCGGAGCTGCTTCAGGGGAGCCGAAAGCCTCGCGGCCGCGAATTTTCCAGCCAGCAGGTAAATAAAGAGCGAACCGAGGGCCAGGAGAATCGATTGCGTGAGCACGAAGCGAACCGGCGCGAGCGCTTCGTGTTCGGAAGCCATCGAGAAGAGGACCCAGCCCGGCGCGATCGGTGCATAGGCGACAATCTTGTCCTTTCCTATTCGGGTGATCGAAGGGATTCCCGAAGAGGTGGCAAGCTCGGCGAATTTCGCGATCTCCGAGAATATGGGCTTCACTTTGCTCAGATCTTCGGCGCAGCCGTCGTTCCAGAGGAAGCTTCCCTTGCGATCGGTGATGAAATAACGGTTTTGCCCGGACGAACCGCCCAGCCCGTCCATGGAGATGGTCAGAAGCCGGTCGGAAGGCGCTCGTTTCGTCAGAACCTGAATGTATGGAATCGGAAGCTCCGGATCATCTTCGAGGAAAATAGGAGTTTCAGGCAGGTTCCCTTTCAAAGTCCGGCAAGTCTCGACGAGCGCTTTTGCTTTTCTCCAATCTTCGGGTTGCAGCTTCAGGCGTTGAAGGGTTTTCTCGTAGTACGCTGAAACGACACCATTCGAGAACTCGGATGACGTTTTCGTCAGTATCGGGTTATTTTGAGGACCGAAAATGCGCGGCGGAGCGGGTCTGAAAGCGCGGCAAGGATCATCCATGAGCAAAATGAAATCCTTGGATTCACGTACTCGATCGACCTCGAGCGTCTTCGAAATCGCGAGGAGGTACTCCAGCCGGTTGGCCGCCTGGAGCGTGTTGGTCAACTCGTTTTCAAACAGCGCGGCAAGTTTTTCACCTTTGTAGAGCAGGAGAAAGAACGTTGTTGATCCGGCGAGAGGAGCAATGCTCAAGATAAAAAACAGCGCGGTCAGCTTTTTTCGATAGGTCCACTTAAAGGTCCATTTTCGCATTGGGAATACCGGTATCTTGACTTTACCTGAATATTTGCTCCTATGCCCAATCCTTTTTATGAGCTTATGTTGATCATAGCCGCACAGGGCAGTATCATTTAAGCGAAAGGGATCTTCGTATGAATATTTCCGCCCCGCTCGGGTTTCTCGTGGGCATTGCTGTCGTTTTTTATTCCCTCACGGTCGGAATGAAAAACAACTCCGTGTTCTTTAACTCGCACGCCGCCATCATCGTGATCGGTGGGACGCTCGCTGCAGCGCTGATCTGCTTCCCGATCGGCCATTTCATGACTCTGCTGAAGGTTTACATGCGCGCCCTCATGGGCCGCACGAAACAGGAGACGTTGAACACGATCAACGAGGTCGTGAATATTTCGAAATCGCTCAATCAGGGCCAGAACCTCGCTGCTCTGCTGGGAGCCGTCAAGAACCCGTTCCTGAAAGAATCGCTCGAACTTCTTGAACAAGGCGGACTTTCGGATGAGGAACTTTCCGAGGTTCTCGATAAACGTATCGAGATGCAGAACGAGAAATATAAGCGGGAAGGAGCGACTTACAAGGTGATCGGAAAATTCCCGCCGGCCTTCGGACTTGTCGGTACTTCACTCGGTATGATCGCGTTGCTCCAGGGACTCGGGGAACCGGACGCCTTTGAGCGGCTCGGACCCTCGATGTCGATCGCTCTCGTCGCGACTTTCTACGGCCTGATCATCGCCAATCTTTTTATTATCCCCATGGGCGAACACCTCGTTACCGTTTCGGAAGACGATCTCATCATGCGTCGGGTCGTCGTTGACGGCGTCATGCTGATCAAGGAGCAGAAGCATCCATTGCTCGTAGAGGAGTACCTGAAGAGTTATATTCCGCCATCCGATCGAAACAAGATGGCCAAAGGCGGGTGAGTCTGAGCCATGGCTGACTTTGACCGAAAAAACGATTCAAAGCGTGCTTTTCCCGGGACTCGGGAGGCGAAAGGGACCAAAGCGGGCGGCCCGGACGGAAAAGATCCTCTCATAGAGCCGGCGAAGCGGCCCGAACGGGTTCGGACGAGAACGATCCTGGTGCAAAATGACGACGGCGAAGGGAACTGGCTCGTCTCCTATGCAGATATGATGACCCTGCTGATGGGGTTTTTCGTCATGGTTTCTGCCTTTTCGACGCCTGACGCCGCGAAATTCGAAGCGATGAAACAACAGACCGCGAAAGCGATGGGCGGAAAGTACACCAAGCCGTTCAAGGAGCTTTCAAGCAGTCTGCGGGACATTCTGAAAGAATTCAAACTCGACAAGGATGTCACGGTTGAAGAAACCTTGAATGGGGTGACGATCACTTCCAAGGGAACGCTGTTTTTCGAATCCGGTTCGGCTGATTTGAAACCGCAGGCAGCACAGGTCATGGCTCAGCTTTCGGATATTCTCATGGTGCGTGCCAAAGGCTTTCGTGTGGTGGTCGAGGGGCATACGGACGATGTGCCGGTCCTCAGCAAGCAATTTCCGAGCAACTGGGAGCTTTCGTCCTCGCGCGCGGGAACGGTGGTTCGATTGCTCGAATCGAAGGGCTTTCCACGTTCGGATGTTCGTCCGATGGGCCTTGCCGATACTGAACCTCTCGTCCCGAATCGCACCGCGACCGGTGACTCGATTCCAACGAATCAGGCCGAAAATCGCCGAATCGTCATTCACATCCAGAAGCAGTTACCCAAGCGCATGGGCAAGAAAATGTAGGCTAGCCTGCTAACCGATTCCGCGGATGGTCACGACGATCCAGAACCACATCACGATCAGCAGAACGCAAGCCAGGATCCAGATTTTGAAGAATGCCTTGTTGGGGGGGAGGATCGAGTACCACGAACGAAAAATGTGGTTGGCGTTCGCCCCTTCCCAAACGGCACGGAGCTTCGGGAAAATTTCCTCGATCGTACCGGTCAGGAGCTCCTGACCGGCTTCAGCACTTGCTCCGGCGGGGTTTCCCCAGTATCCGGCGGTTTTACCGCGTAAGCGGTCCCAGGCGCGCGTCCAGAAGAAGGCCTCTCTTTTTTTTGGAACCAGATTCGCATAACCTTGATCGACTTGTTCCGGGGAGAGCCGTAGGCCCACGGAAGTGTCACGACAGCCTCCGTGTTCTGTTTCGTCCGGCCAGAACGGGGAGCTGCGGACACGGTTCTTTGAAATCGTGGCGGAAGACGCTGATACAAGCGTTGCTTGTCCTGGGCTCCGAAAGGGAACCAGTCCCCAGCCGCGCGTCAGCATCTTTCCGGCTTCCTCGATGGCGGTCAGTTGTTTCGGGCCGAGATGTCCCGAGAAGCATACGAAATGAATGAAGCCCGCGCGTTTCAACGAGCGGCAGCCATCGAGCAGCCAGTCTCTGAGGACGTGGGCCCTTACCGTGATCGCGAGCTGTTTCGTGTTGGATTCCACCCCGAGCGGGGCATCGGGCATGATCACACCGGCCCAGCCGGGCATTTCTTTTTCGAGGCGCTCAGCCGTCCGCAAGCATAAGGCGCGAGCCTCGGCGAGATCGAGACCGACGGGGAGGTGCGGGCCATGATCTTCGACCGGGGCTACCGGGAAAAAGAAGACCGTTTGGCGCGGCGGAAGCGCTTGAATGCGTGAAGCTGATAGTTCGACAAATTGGACCGGCATGGCGCTCGACCTCAAATCTTGGTGAGGAGTTTAATCGCGTTCTCTCCAAGAATAAGCTTCGATTGCTCGGCATTCAACGTTCCCGAATTGACGCAGTCTCGAATTCGGGCAAGCCCCACATCGAGATTGCCGCCGATGAACGGCCAATCACTTCCAAAAAGAATGCGCTCAGCCCCAAGTCGTCGCACTGATTCGCCTATGACCTCGGCGGGTTGCCATGAAGTATCCATGTAAAGGTTGAGGTGCTCTTCGGCCAGGTCAAAGGCGATGTGCGGCTGATGAAAGTTCATGTGCGCGAGAATAAAACGCGTCTGCGCGTACTCCTTGAACCATGGTGTGAAGAGTTCGGCACAGGCGAATTCCGGTGTTTTATAAAGCAGATGGCTGTGAATGCAGCCCGTATGAATGATGACAGGGATTCCCAAGTCAGAAGCCGTTTTGAGAAGCTTTTTGTAAAAGGGCGATTCCGGAGGGAGTCCGTCGGCTGCGGGATGGATCTTCAGGAGCTTCGCGCCATGTTTCACGAATGACTTGAGCTGTGTTGCCGGTCTCGGCGTATTCTTTGGAATATTCACGACAGGATGGAGCCGGGGATTGCGCTCGCAAAGGGTCATCACGAACTCATTCGAAATCAGAGGCGGGTGCGCGATGACCCACGCGGAATCGACTCCTGCCCGGTCCATTGCCTGCACTAGGTCCGAGGCCGTTGATTCGATGAATAGACCGAGGATCGGGGCGACTCCGCTCAATTCGTCGAGCTTCTGGCGAGCCGACTCGGGAAGGTGACGGAGAACGGTTTGTGAGTAATGCATCGAACTCGAAAGCGGCGTCCAGAGCTCCCGTGCTTTCGCTCGCAAGCGGCCGAGGGGCCCCGCGATCGGGAGTTTCCCGATCAGATCCGGCCTGATCAGGTTCGGGAAGACGTGAACATGCGAGTCGACTATTTTAGGGTTTTGCGAGGACGATTCCATGGTTCTTAATCTGCTCGACGAGCCGGTGCAGAGCCTGCGCCCGATGGGAAATGGCGTTCTTTTCCTGATCGGTCATTTCAGCCAGCGTTCGATTCGAATCTTTCGGGACGAAGATGGGGTCATACCCGAAGCCTTGGCTTCCCCTGGGCTCCGAGATCAGGGTCCCCTCGAGAATGCCCGTGGAATGGAGTTCGATTCCTTCGACGATGAAAGCCAGAGTACAAACAAACCGGGCCGCGCGAGAGCTTGCCTTCTTGAGCTGGCTGAGAAGATACGCCGTATTTGCCTGATCCTGGGTGAGGCCCTCGACGGGTGCCGCGAAGCGCTGACTCCGCACTCCCGGTTTCCCGCCCAGGGCTTCGACTTCGAGCCCGGAATCGTCGGCAAGACTCGGATAGTGAGTGGCCCAGTTCACATGTCGTGCTTTGGAGAGCGCGTTCGCGAGATAGTTGTCGTGGTTTTCAACGTGTTTAAGCTTGTCCGCATTGCGAAGAAGCGGAGCCGCCGGAAGCAGTTCGTATTCAGGGTAGGCGGACAGGATCGCCGTGAATTCGTCGAATTTATGCCGATTGAGGGTCGCGAGAACGATTTTACGAGTGAGCCGCATGAGTTCCCTTCTATTCGTAGGTCACTTCATAGCCCATGTTCTCGACGAAAAGAATATCTTCCGCGGTCATCACGTTGGCATGAATATACGGTTCGAATTTGTCCTTCATTTCTTTTTGATATGTTGCATCACAATCGTGCGATTCGTTATAGCAATCGAACATCGCCTGTCGAAGGTCAGGGCACCCGGGGCCCTTGAATTCAATGTTAACGCGATAGAAGATCGAAAGCCGCCCCCGCGCGGTCATTGAACTCCCGGCCACGGTGATCGGATATTCCGGCATCTTCGTCAGCTTGCCGCCGTTCGGCGCATCGAGCCAGATGCTTTCGATGCAGTCGAAGTTTTGATCCATCCAATCGTGTTTGGCAGATCTCTGAGGGAAGGTCAGCTTGAATTCGCTGTCGATGGATACTCCATATCCGATATCCTCGACGGCAGCGGCGATGATCGCGTCGGTTTTGTTTTTCGCGATTTGGAAACGAACGGGGTTCGTCATGATGAAATTGAGATTGGTGATATCGGCTGGGATCAGATTCGTCGCGGCTTCGACCGTATTCGTCGTCCCTTGTGCAAGGTGCACCGTAAATTCGAGCTTCTGGGGCTGTGTTTCGTAAAAGCCCGAAATCGTGTCCGGTGCGCTTTTTTCGGTATAATTGCCGAGACGGCAGCCGGTGACTGCCCAAGAAAGGATGACCGCGGCCATGCCGCAGACGAGATATTGAGGTAGAGATGTCATGCCTGGAGCCTCCTTGCTCCCTTCTTTATTTCGGAAAGAAGGAGGTTCTTCTCGATGGGCAATATTTTCCGACTTTTTAAGAATCTTACCGGAGCGGCGGCGAGGTCCCTTCGGTCCCGTACGCGCGGCCGACCAACAACGTGCCGCCGACCACGGCAAGCGGAATCGAAAGCGAAGAAACAATGGGAATCGCGAACAGAAACGCCGTGATCAGACCGAAGCCAAGACACGCATAAAAATACTTCCAGATGAAGCGAAGACCGGCCTGGAGTCCTTCGCCCCGGCGCGTTTGGGGATAGCTGACGAATTGAAAGCTGACTAGGAGAAGCGCCAGGATCACCGCGATCAGGTTCACGACGGGCACCCATGAAAAAATCATCGCTGCCAGAGCTGCCACACCCCCGGCGACGGTTTTCAAAAGATCGATGACGATCAGGCGCATTTTTGCCCGAAAAGGTTGGGACGGGACAGCAGGCAAAGGCGGGGAGGCCCATGGTTCGGCTGACTCGGCCAGGAAGTCGTTAAAGGGGGAAGAAGCGACGCTCGCGACGAGCGAAAACGTCATTGCGCCGACAAGGATCAGCAGCACTTTCACGAGAACAATCAAAGTACCCGCTATCCAGCTGTTTGGGTCCCATCCTGCCGAGACGAATGCCTGGAGCAGATAAGCTTTGGTGCTGTCCTGAAGACTTCGAATCAACCACACATAAAGTCCGAGCGTGATGGCGACCGGAAGGATGCTCCAGAAGAGGAGGGTAGGATGTCTGAAGATTAATCGGAATGCCCGAATGGGAAGACTTAGCCCATAGTAAAACGACTGAATTCGAATAAAAAACCATGAATTTATTGACATTTGGAAGCTCAAAACTGGCTCAAAAGGGGCGGCCACGCAAGAAAATTTGACCAAAAACCCTTCGCGAGATAGACCAAAGCCCGGCTTTTATAAGGAGGGACCACATGGGACATTTCGCGATCGGATTACTTGCATTCATGCTTTCGACCTCAGCCTCCGCAGGCGATATTTATGATCGGCTGACGCAAGCTCAGCAGGCGGCCGTTCAAAAAGGTCAGCAAGTCGTCATGGTCGAGGATGTTCCCGGAGTGGCCTGGCCTAAGGTGACGATCGTACAGCGCGTTGCATCCACGCCTGAAGAAGCTGCTGCTGTTTTTGCCGATTACGAACTTCAGCCGGACTATCTGGATTCGATGGCGGACGTCAGGATCCAGAAATGGACGGATCGGGTCACGGCCGTTGTCGATTATACGATGTCCCTTTTTATTCTGACGGTCCGGTACACGCTCCAGAACCGCCTGAGTACCTACGAAAAGGGGAAGAGTTATCGCGTCGATTGGAAAATGGTACGCGGCGAGTCGGTCAAGGACATTCAGGGGAATGTCCGATTCGAGACCCTTGGAACGGGTGCGATCATGTCTTATTACAATTTCATCAACCCGAACACGAATGGCTTTCGCGAGAAGGCGATCAGTATGACTCGAGACGGCGCGGCATCGATCGTCCGGCAGATCGAATTCGAACGAGTTCAGGATCAGGATCTTCTTCAGAGGCAGATTCAGAGGCTTCGATCAGCCCTTGCCGCTTCGCTTTGGTGAGAAGCACCCCGTCCTGGTTTGGAGTCAATTCAATCGGGCCAGTTCTTCGACCGTTTTACACTGAAAGCAAGGGCTTGTTCTGATTTCAGTGCTGAGCAACGCCGTGGAAGCCGTCGCATAATGGTGTCCCGGTAAAATCACGATCGATTTGGATTCCGCGTCAAGCCTCGCGATTTTTTGAAGCGAATGAAACATCTCCTCGTTGCTTCCGGTGTCGAGATCCGTACGCCCGCAGTCCTGTATGAATACGGTGTCTCCGGTCAGAAGAAAGCCGGGACTGCCGGCGAGCCGGAGAAAGTAGGAGCATGCACCGGCGCTGTGTCCCGGGGTGTGCAGGGTTTCGAGGCGCAGCTCGCCTATCTCGATCATGGTGCCGTCGCTGAGCGGTTTAAAGGACGGAATGTGGAATTTGCGCAGGCGTTTTCGTTCGGCTGCATGCGCGAATACCGGGAGTTCGGGGTGCCTTTCGAGAAGCTCGGGAATACCCGCCGTATGATCCGAATGCGAGTGCGTCAGCAGAATCGCCGTCAGCGTGAACCCGTGTGTTTTCAAGGCGCCGAGAGGAATCGTAAGATCCTTCTGCGGGTCGACGATCGCGGCTTTCAGCGTTTTCCAATCAAGAACGAGATAGACGAAATTGCGTTCCGTGCCGAGCTCGAATTGTGCGATCGGTTCATTGAGCTGGACCCCGGATGACATCTCGAATTAAAGCTCCAGTTTCGACTTCCGGCCGACGAAATACCCGATTATGCCGGCTGCCGCGATAAGCGCCGCTCCGCCCAGTGTTTTTCCGTAATTCTTTCGGAGCCACTTGCTGCTGTCCTCGTAAAGGTCAGTGGCCATCCGGCTGACGTCTTCAACCGCGTCTTCGAAACGGGGTTGAACTTCCTTCAATGCGTTGCGGGCATCCCGGAGCGTTGATTCTGACTTGAATGTCGCCATGGTTGGACTCTCCTTGTCGGCCCGGAGAAGTGCAATCAGTATGCTCAGTCCTTGCTTTTCAGCTGAGATTCATTCGCGTCGATAAAGGCGCGAATCTCGTCCGTCATGTCGAGGAGTTTACGCCACTGTTCTTTGTAGAGCGTGACGGGAAACCTTCCCAGGCCGTAAACCGAAACGGCGCCTTTTTCGCTCACTTTTAAAGAGAGTCCGCGTGGCGACTTCTTCTTTAGCGCCTCGTTTTCCGCGCGCAGGCGCTCCAGTTCGGCTTTTATGTTTTCGGGGCTTTCTTGATCAGTGCACATGTTCACCTCGTTCGTGATTGTGTCATATTATTGCGACCAGTCCAGCATCCTTTGCAGCGGTACAAGAGCCTGCCGGCGCAGGTCGTCCGTGAGCGTGATCTCAGGTTCTTCATTCTTAAGCGCGGCGAGTACCTTTTCAAGCGTATTCAACTTCATGAATGGACACTCATTACAGCTGCACTCGTGGTTCGGCGGAGCCGCGATCAGGTTTTTTCCGGGCGCCTTCTTTCGCATCTGATGGAGGATGCCCCCTTCGGTCGCGACGATGAAACTCCGGGCTGGACTCTCCACGACATGTTTGAGCAGTCCTGAAGTACTCGCGACGAAGCGCGCGCGCGCGAGAAGCGAGGGCTCGCATTCAGGGTGCGCGATCAGTTCTGCGTCAGGATATTTGACCTGAAGCTCGATGATTTTTCGCTCGGAGAAGGTTTCGTGCACGATGCAGGACCCCTGCCAGAGGAGCATCTCCCTTCCGGATTCCTTTTGAATGAACGCGCCCAGATTTCTGTCGGGCGCGAAGATGATGGGGCGTTCTTTCGGAATTCGCTGCACGATCCGCAGCGCGTTCGAACTCGTGCAGATGACGTCGCTCTGGGCTTTGATTTCCGCGGAACAGTTGATGTAACTGACGACGAAATGATCCGGATGCTTCGCGCGGAATCGGGCGAACGCGTCGGGCGGGCAGCTGTCGGAAAGTGAACAGCCGGCACGGAGATCGGGAAGCACCACCTTGCGCGAGGGATTCAGTATTTTCGCCCCCTCGGCCATGAAATGGACCCCGGCGAAGACGATCAGCTCCGCTTCGGTGCTCTGGGCTGCTCGCGCGAGTTCAAGGCTGTCGCCGACGAAATCGGCGATGTCCTGGATGTCCGGTTCCTGGTAATAATGGGCCAGAATCACGGCATTCTTCTTCTTTTTCAGCGTGTTGATCTCTTCAAAAATATCCATCATGCCGGTCCCTTTTTAGCTTTTCCTATTTGTCCTAGCAACATGATACCAACTTGATTATAGCTTTGCGTGCGCGACCTGCTATGGCGGACGGCTGAAGGCGAGAGGCTCGGTAGCACATCGCCGCGATTGGACACAGAAATCGCGACAGAGCCAGGTAAATATGAGATGATGAAGCGGTACAGAAAAGCGCGGGCAGCGCAGAGCGTGATGGAAGTTATGAATCGATTTATCAATCAAATAAAAGGTCTGGTGGGATTCCGAAGCGATACCCTGGCGACTGAGGGAGGATCTGACGTGAAGATTCTTAAAAAAGGACCGGCGATGCGGATTATTTTTTTCTATCCCGGTGAGGAGGGTACCT
>MEQK01000047.1:30239-32987 GCA_001770175.1 Bdellovibrionales bacterium RIFOXYD1_FULL_55_31
TCTATCCCGGTGAGGAGGGTACCTACGTCGAGAACGCGTACGTTACCTTGTTCGAGAATGGAATTGTTCATATCAAATCCAATCAGGAAGAGACAACGACTCATCTTCAGAATTGCGAAATCCTCTGGAACTTCGAAATCGATTCCGAAGACCGCGCCAATAAAGTACGCCTGCTCAAACCCAAGGCCGAGTCCCGAACGCTTGCACTTGATGATGAGCGCGACCCCGGAGCCGTCGTGAAGACGCCAGGGATTCCCGAAGTACCCGAAATCCAGTGATTGCCCGGCCCCGCAGTGCCGCAGCTGCGTTCACGGCCGAATTCGTACTGAGCTGTGTCGCTCTTTTCCTGATTCCACTTTTCGCGATTCCAGCACTCGCGGCCTCGGGGGAGTCGGAACCCGACCTCACGATTTATACCTACGATACATTCGCCGCGAAGGGGGGGCTTGGGCCGGAGGTCCTGCCGCTCTTCGAGAAAAAATGCGCTTGTCGGGTGCGCGCGGTCGCGGCCGGCGACGCCGGTCAACTTCTCACCAGGATACAACTCGATGCTGAACGGCGCGACATTCGGGCACAGCTTGTTCTCGGAATAGACCAGCAGATCTGGAGCCGGGCGAAGCCATGGCTTGAGCCTTGGGGTAAATGGGTTCCTCGAGGTTATGCCGCGATTCCAGAAAAGCTTCGGGTCGAAAACGGGTTTCTTCCGATCGATTACGGTGTCATGACTCTCATGGCTGACATGAAGCAGTTTCGTGAGATGCAAGTTGAGCCGCCACGCAGCTTGCGGGATCTCATTAACCCCGCGTTCAAACGCAATATTCTGCTTCAGGACCCCCGGACCTCGGCGCCAGGGCTTGGCTTCCTTCTTTTTGCGAAGGCGGTGCTCGGTAAGGACTCAGTTGAGTTTTGGAAATCCCTTCGCAAGCAGTGGCTCACGCTGACGCCGGGATGGGATGGGGCGTATGCGTTGTTCTTGAAAGGGGAGGCTCCTTTGGTCTGGAGTTACACCACGAGCCAGGCCTATCACGAGGAGCACGGAGATTCCGGCGATATTAAAGGCCGCCGCTATCGCGCGCTTCTCTTCCGTGAGGGGCAGCCCTACCAAATTGAAGGCGCCGCGATCGTCAGGAACTCGATACGGTCGGAACGGCAGCGTGTTATCGCGCGCTCATTCCTTGAATTTCTGATTTCCCGTGAAGTCCAAACCCGCGTTCCCCTGAAGAACTGGATGCTCCCGGTACTCTCGTCGGTCACGATTCCCGAAAGTTTCAAGCGTCTTCCCGAAGTAAAAAAGCTGGTCCAAACCCCCGTTGATCCGGTAGAGATCAAAGAGGTCCTGTCCGAGTGGGGCAGGGTCATTTCAACAGGTCAATGGTCAACGGGAGGAACGCGATAAATGAAACTTCGACCAGGGTGGCTCCTGGTCGGCATTGCCGCGAGTTTTTGGTTTTTTCTGGTCGCTTATCCGCTTGCTGCTCTCGCCCTCCGGATGGGCAGCATCGGTAGCGTGGCCGCGTATTTCGACCCTGAGATTCTCGGCATTGCCGCGATGACTCTTGAACAGGCGGTCTGGAGCACCGTGATCTCATGCCTGATCGGACTTCCTCTCGGACTCTGGATCGGAGCGGTCACGTCTCGCGAAGGAGGCCGCGTCGCGCGTCTTTCATTCACCTTATTGAGCTTGCCTTATGGCGTTCCGACGGTTGTAGCGGCCACGGTCTGGGTATCGCTTCTCGGACGCTCGGGAGTGATTCAGCAGCTTTTCATTTCGCTTCTGGGGTTTTCGCCGGAATGGATTCGATCTTTCGCTTACAGCTTAAAGGCTGTTGTTCTGGCTCATGTGTTTTACAATGTTCCCTGGGTTGCCCTGCTCGTCGCGCAGGCGCGGATGAGTGTTCCGCCCGTGCAATTGGCCGCCGCCGAGACCCTTGGCGCGGGTCTCTGCTCCAGAACGAGGTTCATTATCTGGCCGCAGGTCAAGTGGGCGTTCGCGAGCGCCGCCGCGCAGGTGATGGCTCTTTGCGTGATGAGCTTCGCGCTTGTTTTGATCCTGGGAGGAGGACCTCCCGTCCAAACGCTCGAGACAGCTCTCTACGCGCGCATTCGTTACGGCGCTCTGGATGTGAGCGGCGCCGTCGTATGCGCCTTCTGGGAGCTGATCATCGCGATGCTCCCCTGGTTATTGATCCTCCTCGCGCAATCGCGCCAGGCGAACTATTCTTTGAAAACGGGGCAAACGGGGCATGCGGGACTTTCGCCGGAGCCGGGACGGGAACTCGGGCAGTGGAGGATCAGCGGAGTCTTGGGCGCAATAACGGCTTTCTTCTTCCTGATCCCATATTTCACGATCTTCGGAATCGATACTTTAAAGACGCTGTTCAACTTCGAAGTTCTCTTACAAATCTCGCGGCCTTTGCAGCTTTCGATGTTGATTGCGGTTCTGACGAGCCTGGGTGCCGTGCTACTGGGCCTCCTTTGCGTCGTCGCAGCCGGTTTTCTGCGGTTCAGGCCGCTTTTCAGCACGATGTTTTCCGTCTTGGCCGCGCTCCCGAGCGGGCTCTCGATCCTTGTTCTGGGCCTCGGTTTCTGGGTGGGGTACGCGCGTTGGCTCGATCCCTTTGCCGGAAGCCTGGCAGCGATGGTTTTTCTTCAGATCGCGGTTTTTTATCCCGTCGCATTCCGCATTCTCTGGCCGGTGATGGAGCGGCGTCCGCTCGATCTTCTTGATGCGGCTTACACGATGGGAGC
>MEQK01000048.1 GCA_001770175.1 Bdellovibrionales bacterium RIFOXYD1_FULL_55_31
GCGGCTGGGTAGCTCAGATGGTTAGAGCGGCGGATTCATAACCCGCAGGTCGGCAGTTCGATCCTGCCCTCAGCCACCATTTTCGCTTTAAAAACAATAAGTTAGGCTGAGAAAAGCGTCCGATTCGGACGTCGCAGTCGCATGTCGCCTTCAACTCAACTCTTCGATTTTCCGAAGAGTGAAATGCGAAGGAGCGATTGTGGGCTACAGAGTAATTCCTCTACCAAAGAAAAAGAAAACGCCGCACTGGAAAGTCCAGTTCGAGGATCGCACGAACGGAACTCGAAAAGCGAAAGACATTCCGCGCGAACAATGGCTCGAATTAGGCTTCTTGCCGAGCATGACGGTCGACGAAGCTCGCGCGCGAAGAGATCAGTTAAACGCGCAGGAAGAAATGCGGCGGAGAGCAGTCAAGCGCCGCGCCATCGATGAGCGTTTGGCTGAAGAGGAACTCACCCAGACAGCGTTCCTATCTCCCATCGACACCGCGGAGTTCGAGGAGAAGTACGTTTTCTCTCGCATTCCGGTCGAGCAGCGCGGGCGCCACAAGGTCAACTCGTATTGGCGAGCAGCGAAGCGCGTGATCTGCGCGGTGAAGTTACCCCCGAACGAGTGGTTTGCCCTAAAGCACATCTTCTACGACCACTTTTCCGCGCAGAAGATGAGCCCGTCCTACGTCCGCAAGCTCCTCCAGCTCATCAACCTCTACGGCTTCTTCCTCGCGACAAAGCGTGGCCTCCCCTTCCTCCAGATCCCGGCCCCCCGCGGCCGCGAGGCACAGCGTATCGCGGATGCTTATTTCGACAAGAACGAGGATGGCCTCGTCTCCGCACCGCTCGATCCGAAAAAGCTGGAAGCCGCGAAATCGAATTTCAAGCCCGCCCAGTACAACTGGCTCTATCTCACCGTATGGTTTGGCCTGCGTCCTCTCGAGGCCGACAACGTCAAGAATCCGAAGCACACGAAAATCGTTCGCACCGGGAAGCGCGTGGAGCTGCACGTCTATCAAAGCAAGCTCAGGAGCGTCCCTCGCCCCAAGCGCTGGAAGGTGATTCCATGTCTGCATCCTGCTCAACTCAAGGGCATTGAGATCATCGCAACTCAGAACGTCGAGCGTCCGCTGAACAAGACGATCCGGGCCCACATCGACGATGCGATCACCGGCTATGGCGGGCGAAAGAACTTCGTCGACATGATGCTCGACCTCGGCCACAAGCTCGAGACGATCGCCCAGTGGATGGGACACTCCTCGATCGAGCGAACGTGGCGCTCCTACAAGGACCGCCAGCGCCCCGAAGCGGCCTGACCGTGACCTCGGTGCCGCCGCGCAGGCCGAAATACTCCCGCATCGGGCCGTACATGATCCTGTCGAACGGCAACAGTGGAACACTCGAAGAGCGCATCAGCACCCTCCGAGACGGGTTGCGCGATGAAATGCGAATGCGCCTTCGGTATCATGGTATTCAACCCAACATGGATATGGAGATAGACATCTTCTTTCGCGCTGAACAGAAGGCCAAAGCCATCTTCGATCGAATGAAAAACCACGGCATCAAGGACGAACTGAAAGCACTGTTCTCAGCCACGCGAAAGAAGGAAGCGGTGCGAATCGCTGGAACTCTAACGATGACCCAACGGGACCTGGTTGGCCTCATCTTGAACTGCGCTGATCTTGGCCTTCGTCATCACCTCTTCACGAAGGAGTTCCGACCACCCGGAACTGAGGGTCTCCAACCTCCGGTCGACATGATCGCGGAAGGAGGCAAGGAACTAACCGAAGCCGGCAAGCGCTTCTTCAAGCAGATGGGGCATGTCTTTACTCAGCGACAGCAGATCCACGTTCACCTATTCGAGAACGAGGCCCAGCACCACTTCATCTTCTTTGACTTCGCCGACACTAAAGATGAGCACTGGGTCGGCGGCAACCACGTCCACTACTCCTCGCATCTTTGGGGCATCCCCAAGGAGGACACGTTCAAGGACTTTGAGACCAGGGGAGAGAGACCAACGAACGTGCACATCAAGTTTGTAGAAGTCCAGGCGACCGAGCCGCCTCAGCCCCCTCCAGGCAGACCAGCCGGCGGATGAGGCCATCCGTCAACTTGGTAGGCCGCATGGTATACTATCTCTTGTAGCCGCCCGCACTTAATACCCCCACATCCTGTGCTTTCTGCATCGCGTAACGACGCCTGGTTTGACACCGCCAAAAGCTGCGCGTAGGCTTTATGACGGTCTAAGCATTACCCGTAGGAAGTCGCCCATGGAGATGGGGCGATGGCACCGCTCAAGGAGGAGGATCTTGATGGTCAATACCCAGAAATAAAAAGGCCCCAATCGCAAGTCGCGATCGAGGCGCTTTTCCGCGCTGAGAGCAGGCGGCACTTGGTCTTGAGAACATCAAGTCTGCCAGCTCTCCTCTTGCGGTCAAGCAAAACTTCGACGCACCCAACTATGACCCGGCCGTGCGCACGACGCGCAGGCCAGAAAGAGAAGAGTTATGAGTTCCTATCTGTATCCGAAATCCCGTTACCAGAAGCTGATTGATCGTCGCACTCCCCGTGAACTGGGAGGCAACATCCGGCTCGACGAGCGCATCCGCAATTCTTCGCTCTCGTCAGAGACGGTGAAGTACGTCCTAGGCAGCATGACGCCCGTCGATCCCGAGTACACCGCCAACACGTTCAAACAGGGCGAGCGCGTTCGTGGTCAGCTCGAGAACAACCTGCCTTCGACGCACGCGGCGGAGTTCGCCTACCAGGGCTCGGTCACGACCGATACCCACATCAAGCTGTACAGCGACATCGACTTGCTAACAGTCGCGAAAGCCTTCCACTGCTTGAAGCAGCCGCTTCAGCCGACATTCCCGTGGGCTGGAGATCCGGTGCAACACCTGATGGAGTTGCGCGGCCACGGCACCCGGGTGCTGAAAGAGAAGTTCCCGCAAGCCAAGGTGGACACGACGGGCTCCAAGGCTGTGGCGATCTCGGAGGGCTCACTCACGCGTTCGGTAGATGTCGTGTTCTGCAACTGGCTCGATACCGAGCACTATCGCATGTACGGGAGCGACTGGCGCGGCATCCAGATTCTCGACACCTCGGGCCCGACGCGAGTGACGAACTATCCGTTCCTTCACAAGCGGCGCCTCGATGATGTTGATCGCGCTGTGTATGGGAGCTTGAAGAAGATCATCCGCTTCGTGAAGTCGGTGAAGGCCGACGCCGACGTCGAGATCAAGGTCTCAAGCTACCATATCGCGGGTCTGGCCTGTAGCATGGCGCCAGCGGACTTGATGATTGACTTCGGCGACGAGCTGAAGCTGGTCACGAACTTCTACGGCTACGCCCAGTATCTCCTGGCCAACGAGCCAGCACGCGAGAAGCTCATGACACCGAACGGGCACGAGCCTTTGTTCAAGGGGATCGAGCTGTCGGCGCTTCAACGCCTGGTCACCGAGATCGCTCCCATCGCGGAGGAGATTAAGGCATTCCAGTTCTATGGTTACGGCCTCGCGCGCGCGTCAATCTCGAGCGTGTTCCGCGACCTGGCGAGCCGGTGAGGAGGAGACGAATATGCACGCTTATCAGGGTAACCAAGACGAACGTAAACGCATCCACTTCTTCTTCGCCATCTGCTCCGTCCCGTTGGCTTGGCTTCTCGGTCGCGCCTTGAAGGCCACGGGCTGGGAACTGTGGTGGTTGGATGCGCCAGCGGTCTGGGGCATCTACGTTGCCTTGTGCAAGGGCTTCTCGAAATGGGGCTGGCGCCTCCATGTCCTGCGCAAGATCGGCGTTGTTACGACGCCGGATTTCGCTGGATCGTACACCGGCAAGCTCCGTACATCGCACGATGAAGTTGAACGGGAGGTCACGATGCGGATCGTCCAGGAGTTTGACCGGATGCAGGTCCGCTGGGAGGGACCGATGTCGATCTCGAGGAGCGTCGCGGCCTCCGTGATCTGCGAGGACGGAGCGGGCCCGAGGCTCCTATACTCGTATACGAACGCACCCGATGCTATGGCACCGGACGCGCTTGTCGTTCACGATGGGACGTGTGAGCTGGAACTCGACGTTGCCGGTATGGGTCTCCGCGGCCATTACTACAACGGTCGGGGAAGGAAAAACCACGGTGCGGTTACCTTCACCCGCCGACCGTGATCACTGATCGCTAATGTTGGGACGTGCCAGGCGTGATAGCACTCGCGCCTGGCACATGTAATAGGCCAGGGTTTTCAGCGACAGACTAGTGCACGCTACTTGATCGAAATCGCGCTACTTCCAGATCACCGCATTTCGATCAAGCGCGTATATGATCTTGAGGAGCACCGCCAGGCTCGGAGTTCGCTGATGCTGCTCGATGAATTTGACTGTCGAAATACTCACCGAGGCAAGCTCGGCTAGCTTCTCCTGAGAGATGCCGCGAGCTTTCCTCATCTCTGCGATCTTCTCCGCAAGCCGCTCCACCTGCTGCTTCACGAACATACGCTCGCCTTTGCTTGAGAACTCAATGTCGGAAAATAGCAGTCCCTTTTTACGATAGCCCCTTGGATCTTTGCCCTTCATAACCTCAAGGGTCAGGCACTGCTACCGTATGTAACCAGCTACCTATAGGTAGCTATTTAGTCGTTTCCTTTCTGATCTTAGCTGGTTATGAAAGGGAGCAGTGAATGAGCAGAATAAGCACGATCAGAATCTACTGACAGCTAGCGTCAACGCATCAAAGGATGAGTTCCTCGCCCTGCTCACTCACCAACTCAAAACACCGGTGACGTCGCTGAAGTTGAAGCTCCAGCTTGCGAACAGGATCTTGGGTAACGCGGTGCCCTCACCTGACGCCTTCGAGCAGCTCAAGAAAGTCTTAGGCGGCGCGGATCAAGATGCCGATCGCATCACGCGGATCATCGACGACTTTCAGGATCGAAAGGAGAAGGACTAACTGAGTGCTCGTCAATCCAAGCGAATGGTGAGCTTCTTGCGCAGTGCGTTTGCGATCTTGATCAGCGTAGAAATCTGAAAGTCTTTTTTGTCGTTCAGAAAGTTGGACAGCGTCGCCTTGCTTAGCTCGTTCTCCCAGCAGAAGTCCTCGACGGTCGGATAAGCCTTGGAGATGGCCTCCCGAACCTGAGTTCTCATCTGTTCTAACGGATCGTTGCCCTTCTTCTGCACAGATAGGGAGGCTAACAATTCGTTTTCGATCGTGAATTTACGATCGTGAACTGATAATGGTTGTGAGAGTGCGCACTGGGCGATGCTTCATCGGAGGAACGTGCGATTGCCGGGGCAGGCTTGATTGAAGAGATGGCACGAACGCGCTAGTGTAGCAGCGTGTGGAATGGGAAGAATGGTAGTTAGAAAAACGATTTTAGTGATCGAGAGTGACCATGAGACCCGCGTCTCTATCCGGCGAGCGCTGGAGGATGCAGGTCACTTCGTGATCTCAGCGACAAACGGGGCCGACGCTTTGTCGCTCCTGGAGAAGATGAGCCTTCCCTCGATCATCCTTCTTGATGCCAGCATCCCGCTGATGAATGGCGAGCAGTTCCTTGCGGTGCTTCGGTCCGATCCAGAACGAAGCTCCATTCCTGTTGTGCAGATTTCAGGCCCTGGCGAAGCGCGCCTGGAAGGAGCTTTCTGCTCGATCACCAAGCCCTTGACCTCTGCTGCGATTCTCAAGGTGGTGGAGAACTGCAAGTAGAATGAGCCGCTGCGAAAGCATTCTCATCGTTGAGGACGACACCGCGATCCGAGAGACGATCCAACTCCTCTTAGAATCTGAAGGCTACAACGTCGTGACCGCGACGAATGGAAGAGAAGCAATCGAGATTCTGCACTCCCAGTCCCAGGATCACACTTGCTTGGTTCTTCTCGACCTCATGATGGCTGTTATGAGCGGCTGGGAATTTCTCGAACTCAGAAAGACCGACGTGGCGCTGGCGCCCATTCCAGTGATCGTCGTCTCAGCGGTCGCTGATCAGAAGGTGAAAGCAGCAGGGGCGACGGGCTTCATCAAGAAGCCAGTGGATCTGGATGTACTGCTCAAGATCGTGAAGCAGTATTGCGGCTGATCTGTATTTTTCGCGCATCCTTGAAAATCACATCATGGCTGGATAGCGACTACAAAAGCCCCTCTCGAACATAGCCGTGATTTTTGGAAAGCCCCCCGGTGGCTCTCGCGCGTGATAAAATTGAAGGGCACGAGCCGCACTTGCGGTCACGTGTAGAAGTGAGGAAGTGTTGTATGAAGTCGAGCCACGAAAGGAAGCGCGATATACGCGCCAGTGCGTATGTCAGGGTGAGCACTCTTCTAGGCCAAGATCCAGGCATTCAGGTAGCGGCGATCCAGCAGGCCGCGGAAGCCAGGGGCTTCACCTTGGTGAGCGAGCATGTTGACGAGGGCGTCAGCGGCACTAAGGAATCGCGTCCGGCGCTTGATGCGCTGGTGAAGGCCGCGAGCCGTGGGGCTTTCAAGGTCATTATCGTGACCGCTTTGGATCGACTTGCCCGGAACACTCGGCACCTGCTGAACTTGATGGCCGAGCTGGATAGCTATGGCGTTACTGTCATTAGCCTTCGTGAGGGCCTGGATCTTGGCTCGCCTATCGGTCGCGCGATGCTCGGGCTCGTCGGAATCGTCAGTCAACTCGAACGCGATCTCATTGCGGATCGGATCAAGACTGCGCTTGCGATGAAGAAGCTCAAGGCCCAGCGCGATGGCACCGGCTGGCGATGTGGTCGGAAGGAGACCGGAACGCCCGAGATCGTAGCCCAGGTGAAGGCCCTGGCCGTGCAGGGGCTTTCCTCTCGTCAGATCTCGAAGCGGCTCGGAGGAAGGCCGTCTCACACGAAAGTCGCCGAGATCATGCGCGCTCACGCTGTAAAACAACCCTCACCCAGAAGCCGGGCCGAGCGCATCAGGAAATCAGCGAGTTAGCGGCGCGCTCCTGTGTCAGATCACGAAGTGTTTGATTTACAGATCCTCAGTCACTTTGGTCGTCGTCTTGTTCATCCGCGTCCACGGACAAAAGGGGCTCAATGTGGTCAAGAACCGCTCCGTGTTCCGCGGCTGAATCTGGAAGATAACGACGCAGACGAAGCGCGCCTGTAGCTGGATCTCTGGCTTCGACTACGCTTCGGTCCATGGAAGGCATGACACCAAAGTGCTCATCGCCCCAAGGTCGCCCGTTTTGCCAGACCTCAACTTCGGTAAAGCGCCCCCTCTCATCCGACTGTATACCAGCGCGAGCGTCGGCATCAGCCGCGGCCATCTCTCGGTCTCGAGCCTTATTGATTTCTCGAGCTGCACGAAAAAGATCTCGCTTTGAAATCCTCTCGTCTCTCATCCTTTTGAGCCCCAAGCGGCGGATCGAGCGGGTGACCGTGGATAACGAGACGCCGAGACGGGATGCTATTTCCTCGAGCTTGTAGAACTGAAAGTAGAGCTTCGCAATCTCGATCGCCCGTCGGTCAACGCGATACGCACTTCGTTCAAGCTCCTCAATCGCCTCGGCGGTGCTTTCCTGATCCTTGGTTTTACTCATGAGCAGCTTCCCCTCTAAATTCGTCAGGGCGTCCACCAGGGCTTCTTGAAAGGGATCGCGCGCTTAACACAATTTCTGACCATGGATTGGGCATGCATTCGCCAAAGTCCTGTATGGGCCGAAAGCGCGCCTCTCGGCCCGCGGTCGGTGTCGTGCCCTTCACCAGGGCCAAGTCGCCTTGAGGCCGCCCGTAGGCGTCTGGCGTTAGGCGGCCCGGAGTTGATTGAGAAAGCACAACATCTCCTTTGCGGTGCGGCCTTGGCTGGCGAACTTCAGAAGCTCGCGCACGATCACTTCGCGCCTGAGTTCGGGCAAGGATTCACTGGTAACTTCGATTCTGGCGTTGAGCGTAGCGAGGGTCGGATTAGATGAGCCCCTCTCTTCCATGAGCTGGAGTTCAGTTCCCGGGCAAAGCGGATCATCAACGAGCGAAATCTCAATGAGCCTCACTGCTTCGATGATCCGAGTTCCCGTGGCCCGGTTACGTCGAGCTTTCAGGGTCTTGATGCTCACGCTGAACGAATGGAGCTTGCCCTCTCTGACAGCCCTTCGGACTTCCACTGCATCCTCGTTGATATGGGCTTCGATGTAGAGCCCCTTTGGTGTGACATTCATCTTGAGGACGCGGCCAACCACACAGTGCTTGCAGTGGTTCTCGCGAACATGAGCGCGTTCGGCGAAGTCGAAAACGGCTCCGACGAACGCCTCGGGCAAGATGATGTCACCGATGCGATCCTTATTTGGAGTGCTCGCCCATCCGCTGACCCGCATGGCTCATTACCTCCGCGGTCGGCGCCGAGCCTGGCGGAGTAGTTCGTTTGCGATGTCGCGGACGCGGCGGATCGCCCTGAGTGCATCTGAATTAGGACTGGGCGAGCCATCATCCATCTGGGCTTGCTTGAGCTGAATCTCGAGCACCACAGAGTTTGCCAATTCTTGGAGCTGATCACTGGATGCCGACTTGGCTTTGCGCCTGCGCTCTTTCACGCTGGCCTCCTTGCGCCGTAGCGCTCGAGGACGCGCTCAACCTGCTCGTCGCCATCGAAATCGGCCTCTTCGCATTCGGCAAGCAAGCGCTCGTTCGCTTCGCGTCCCGCGCGTTGCCGTTGCAGCTCCTCAAGCACCACGTCGATGTGGATCGCTAGCTTTTTCGAGATGACGTCTGCAAGTGTTCCAGTCGATGAGAGCTTCGCGACCTCCGCTCTCTCAGTCTCGGTGAGCGGCTCAGTTCTACGCGCGTTCTCTCGGATCGAGGCTTCGCGCGCCTGGTGCTCGGCTTCTTTCATGCGTAACTCGCGGATCTGCTCTTGAAAGCGGTCGGGAAAATTCAGATTCGGCAGAGACCGGATGCCACGCTTGCGTAACTGGAAGTCATCCCAGGCGAGAGCACATGCTTCCGCGCTTGGCGATTCGAGGATTGTCCGCTTCGCGCCGAAGCGCTCATAGCGGGCCCTGAATCTATCTCTGAAGCGCTCTACTCCGAAGTAGCCAGTGCTATTCCTCTTCATGATCAGCTCCGTTCTTGCTGTTCCGCCTGCATTTCGGCGATGCGCTCATCGAGCGCGACAGCGAGGGCCTGGCCCAGGCTGTCGATTTTGGCTTCGAGACGTTTTAGCGCTTCGGAAATTTTGTGAATTTGTGGATCGCCGACACCTTGGGAGCCAGGCGTGGCCACATCCGCGCTCAGCTCCTCGAAGATCTTGACTGCGTCGAGGAGTGCTGTGTCGTCCTCGGCTTTCGCCTTCTCGACTAATCGCTGTAGTTTTTGGAATGCTTGGGACTGCTTCATGGCTTTCACCTTTCGGGATGAAGATCGGGCCGTGACACCGGAACAGGCACCACGGCCCGAGACGTCGCACACGGCCGGGGCCAAGCGGTCGTGCTGTCGTCAGAGTTGTTGATGGAAAGATGCAGGGCCGCCGGCGTTGCCGCCGAACAGCCCTGCCCCGAAGAAGAGGCCGCCTGCGTGGTGGTCCTCTGGTGGAAGGCTTGAGTTAGGTCTATGCTTTCGCGATACATGATCCACCGCATTCTTCGTTAGGGGCTGCGTTCGGGTGCAGTCCCTCGGAAGTTCTATACTAGGCAGTTTTGGGGATCAGGACGCGAGACCGGGCAAGCTCTCAACGAAGTCTGTTCAAGCAACATCGCGCGTCTGGCGCTGAGACTGCGATTTCACCTTGATCACCGCATCGGACTTGCCCGTTATAGCGGTATACGCGCTCAGCATCGCCGCCCGGAGGTCGTGGGCGAAGCTCGCGGGCACGATGAAGGAATCGTGGATGGCAAGGACCGGGACGTCTCGGGAGACAAATTCCTTGATGACCAGCTCGGCGATCTTGGCGTCGATGTTCTGGAGTTGGAGCGCCGGACAGGTGAAGAACCGGCGCGAAATGGGCTGATGGAACTGCTCCACGGCGTCGAAGAGCTTCTCGATCTCGGGCCGAGACGCCAGGGAGAAGCCTTCGTCACCGGCGTGCTCCAGCGCGACCTTCACCGCGCCCATGCGGCTCCTCGCGTTCAACCCCCAAAGGAACGCCGCCTTTACGGCCTCGCGGGCGAAGCCAGGGACCGCATACGGATCGCCCATGTACTCTGTCTTGTACAGCAGGCGTGGATGGAGGGCGGAGAAGTCGATCTCGACGACCGGCTCGCCGTTGAGTAGGAGGCGCAAGCGGTCGTCGGCCTTGAGCTGCTGGACCGCGGAGTAGAAGCGCCCCCCAAGGTCGAAGGAGCCGTTGAATACTCGGCGGTAACCGATGCCTTCCAGACGGCGGCCGTCGAGTACGATTTCAGACGCCGCCAGGAGCTTATTCAAGCGCATGACGAGATCCCGCGCCGCACGAGTGCTCGCGCTGTCCTGGTAGTCGATCAGGTGCTTGGCGTCGTTCTTAAGTACGATGGTGTCGGCCCGCGGATCAACCAGGAGTGTCGCCGTCTCTTCCGCGAGCAGGTGATTCAAGCGCGTGGTAGCCCTTATCCGGGTGCGCCTCCCGCGGCGGGTGCTACGGTTGAAATAGCCTCGGTGAAATTCGAGGAGGCCAGCACCGACCATCCAGTCAAACAACGCCCTGAGCGTGCGCGCGGTCGCCGCGCTCGGGTTGTATCTCTTCGGCGGCTTCGCGTTCGTCAAGCTGACCATCAGGTAGGGCACTCCCGTACACTCTACCGCCCGAAGGTTGAGGAGGATCAACCGGAGCGCGAGCCTGTATGGCTTCACCTTGGTGATCTGGGGGTTGGCCTCCAAGAACGCTTGGAGGAGCTGGTCCTCCAGCGCCGGGGGCGTGGTCGTCGTCAAGTCGTAGCGAAATCCCTCGGCCTCATCCAGTTCGCGCGCCCATCGGATCGGCTGGAAAACGGGCCCTTCTTGCGCTTTACCGCACCGCATAATTTCGATCTTGCACGAGTTGTTCGCGAACTCGCAAGGGAGTTTTCAGCGCCCACTCTGACTACTGCGTTCGCTGGTGAAGCTCACCGGGTGCGCCTGGTTCGCGCTCCGCGCTTGGAGGGATCGGCCAACGCGAGGGCTGGCGCTGTATAACGTTTAAGCAGTGGGCGTATCCCGTACTAGGACAGATAAGAGAACGCTAAGAGATAACCGCGATATAGGCCCTTTCATTGATCTCGGGGGTCAGCCATTTCCAGCGCGACTTCTCTATCAAGTGTTTTTGGGACAGCCTCGGACCGGTCGAAGAAATCGTTGACCGGGAAAGCTGAAAACAGCGATCCTGAAGCTGCACCGCGGGCCTCGGCGTGCAGCATCTAAGCCTCACCCGCGGTGGACTTGGCTCGCGCTTCACCGCGGCCGAGAAAACACGAACTGATCCCTCCGGCGCGCTGCGAGCGCTCGAGACAACCCCGCCAGTGATTCGCGGGGTGCGGCCAGCGGGGGCATGATACCCGCGGACAATTTAGACGGATTAAGCGTTCAGGGCGCCCGCGGAGTTGCCATACAGCGGAATGGGCACCTGGAGCGAAGTCACGACACAGCGAGAACCCGCGGTCGTGAACAGCAGGGTAACGCCTCTTTGAGTGCGACAAAATCACCCGAGCTGGCCCAGTTAGGTAACGTGAGCCCGCACTCGCGTTGATCTAACCCTGGCCCCGAAGTCATCGGCCAGGCTGGTCAGTTCGCGGTGCCTTCTGCTTTCCGCTGTCCTCAATCCCGCTTCCAACTCCTACCGCACTGCCAGCGTTCATCCTAAGCGCGGCCTTCCCGCGTCCTCATCCCGCCTCGGCCTGACCAGGCCATCAACCCTCAACTCCCAAACAGACCACGGATCTCACTCAGCCCGCATCCGCTCACCCCGGATCGCGGGCTTTTTCGTTTTCGGGCGCGGCCATCCGCGCGCGCCCTGAGCCACGTCACGTTGCTTTTCCCCGCATTTCCCGCTATATATCCGAATCGGGCGGCAGTGCGACTGCGCCCTCAGCCACCAATAAAACTTTTCGGTGAACGCGGAGTTAGGAAGACAAGTTTTGGCTTCACTTCTGCACAAAGGCAGATGTCGCAGGAGGACGCAGTAACGGATTTTGAGACCTGGAACCGAGCACGAACGATCGAAAGAAAGTCCGCAGGGGGACGGAGGTTACATCCTAAAACTCAGCGTGGAAATGGCAAGGATAAGAAACGCGACAAATATAAGCATCAGCAGACCCGCGACCCGAACCAGCGCTCCGGGTAAAACATGGATAATTGCAGCAAATAAGAGATATCCGATTACTACAGCAATTCCAAAAGGCGTTGTGAATAGCGCGGCAATGAACAGGACAAAGTTTAAAGCCAAGTCCGGAGCCAGGAGCACGGATGATAACATCAAAACAATAACCAAAGCAGGAACAATAAATAACCAGGTAAAGGGACTTCTTAAATATTCTGCTTCCCCGGACGATGGCATTGGCGGGGCATTCTTTTTTTTCGTAATGGGACGATCGTTCAATCAAGTCACCTCAAAAACAACAAATACTTAAATATTTTAACGCGCTGAAGCCCGCCTCGATGAATCTCTTTTAAACATCCTTTAAAATTACGCCGAATTTTATATACACGCTATTTGTTTTGTGATGAGCCAAATCGGTGCTTACAGTCCCAAAACAACAAGATTAATCTTTCCATTCGCAAGAATCCGACTGAACTTTCAGCCTAATTCTCTCAGACATTCACCCTGGGCCAAAAGTATTTCAGATCACATTGCCGAAAAATGAAAAGCTCTTACGGGATCCGACGCGGCAGCCTGGAACCGACTTTCCATAGTGGGAAATCGTGACCGACATAATATCCGCGCCGTTTGCTCGACAGCGAGGCACAAAATGAATGACCTGCTCCCAGAATCGAGCTCCATTCGTCGCTCGGCAACGGATTCAGTATTCAAAATAATCGAGATTCAAGCATCGAACACATTCGGAGGGAGAAGGTCCGACGACTTTGTGGATTTCTTCGATCGTATGCAAAAGCATCCCCCTGATCTTTTCGGAGTCCTTTTGCGACAATGACATTGGAAATGTAAAAAAGAGAT
>MEQK01000049.1 GCA_001770175.1 Bdellovibrionales bacterium RIFOXYD1_FULL_55_31
GGGATCTCTACGGTCCCTATGAATATGATGAAGTGATCACGCCCCAAATTTTGGATGTCGCGCTTTGGCACCGGAGCGGCCATTACGAAAACTACCGGGAAAACATGTTCTTCACCGAAGTGGATGAACGTCAGTACGCAGTTAAACCAATGAATTGCCCGGCTGCGACCTTCATCTTCGCTTCACAAAAGCGTTCGTACCGAAACCTTCCGCTTCGGCTCGCCGACTTTGGACGGCTTCACCGCTATGAGAAATCGGGAGTCACGGCCGGCCTGACACGGGTTCGGACTTTCTGTCAGGATGACGCTCATATCTTCTGCTCGCCCGAGCAGATCGGAACCGAAGTCAAAGGCGTCATAGACATGATCCTGAGAACGTATGAAATCTTCGGGTTCACGGACATTAAGATTTTCCTGTCAACCAGACCAGAAAAACGCGCCGGGTCCGATGCCCTTTGGGACCAAGCCGAAACCGCGCTCAAAGCAGTTCTCGACTCAATCGGGAGACCGTACCAAGTCAACCCCGGCGACGGAGCATTTTACGGCCCGAAAATCGACTTCCTCGTCAGGGATGCATTGAAACGCGAACATCAGCTTGGAACCGTTCAGCTCGATTTCAACATGCCGGAGCGGTTCGACCTGAATTACATCACCAGCGATAACGCGTCCCAGCGCCCTGTAATGGTCCATCGCGCCGTTCTTGGGTCCATCGAACGGTTCATGGGGATTTTAATCGAGCATGTTGCCGGTGCCTTTCCCTTCTGGCTCGCCCCGGTGCAGGCGCGCCTGATCCCGATTAAGGACAATCACGGCGAGTACTGCCGTTCGTTTTCCGAGAAACTCAAGGATCTTGGATACAGGGTCGAACTAGATGATCGAAATGAATCCATGGGTTTCAAAACACGCGAGGCACAAACGGCCAAGATTCCCTTCGCGCTCGTTGCTGGGGATCGGGAAATGCAAGCCAATCAATTCGCCGTCCGCAAATACGGCGAACGCGAATCCAAGGTGATGACGCAGGACGAAGTCCTCGCACTCCTTAAGGACCTCAATGACGTCCCTTTACGCGTGAAAAAGCAGGTTGCGGAACAAAGGCGAGAACAGACAACCAGGAGATAGCCCGTTGGCTTCCCCTCAAAACCGGCGAACCCGCGTTCGACCCCGGATTATTTACGATGTCCTGTACGGGTTTATTCCGATCACCGAATGGGAAGAAAAACTCATCAATTCACCTTTCTTTCAACGCCTGCGGTGGATCAAACAGCTCGGTTTTTCAAATTATATCTTTCCGGGTGCCGAGCATAACCGGTTTGCGCACGCGATCGGGGTGATGTATTCGATGGATCAAATGCTGCGGTCTCTCGGCCTGGCGGTATCCGAGAGCGAACTGTTCGATCCAGCTTCAAAAAGCGGCGCAGCGGTCTTTCACAAGACGCTTCGGGTTTCGGCGCTCCTTCACGACATCGGGAGTTTTCCATTCAGTCACGTCGTCGAAAATGCGTATGTTCGTCATGGCAACGATCAAAGGCGGGCGCGGCGTTCTTCCAAAGATCTGCCTAATACCCATGAGCATTTGGGTTCATTCATCATCAAAAATACCGATTACGAAGGCGGTTTGACCCGGATCCTCGAGAAATATGGCTTCGATGTTCGTCTTATTTCCAAAATCATCAAGGGAGATTCACCCTTTCTGGTCGCGAACCAGCTCATGCATTCGGATCTCGATGCCGACCGAATGGATTACCTCATGCGGGATGCGCATTTTACGGGCATAAAATACGGACAGTTCGATCGGGACTACATCCTGGCCAATCTTCAGACTTATGACGCCGGTGCGGGGCAGGTCGCTTTCGGCGTCAATGAAAATGCGATCCACGCAGCCGAAGACTATCTGATCGCGCGCTTCAGCTGGTATTCGCAAATCATCAAGAACAAAGGATCAGCTAAATTCGACATCATGTCCACTCACGTCGCAAAGGCCTTCCTGGAACAGGACTTGATCCATCAGTTCCATGATTTGTTGGCGATGGTGCATGACCAGGACGAGCGCTTCTTCTGGTGGAATGACATTTACTTCATGAACCGCTGCATGGAAGTTCATCTCAAGAAATTAGTCCATGATCCGAAGATCTCGGAATTGACGGAAATGTTGCTCTATCGGCGGGCCCCGAAAACCGTGGAGCACCCTCTCTTTGCCCATCGGATTCTGCGGTCAGAAGGCAATGAACGGGAAAAGACTCGCCTGACCGCGAGAATCCGGGCGGTTCTTGCCGGATTTGAGGCAGCTCTCCAAGAACACGGCACCGGCAAAGAGTGGATACTGGCTGACATTCCAGCTACGGACGTTGTTTTCGCGCGCGGCATGCGCCAAATCGCGAAGAAACGATCCAGCGACAGTCTTTATCGAGAACGTGACCCGATAAAGGTCATTTCCAAATCCGGGAAACCGTCCCTCCTTGTCGCTCGAGAGAATACGTTGATGAAACATCTTTCAGGCTTCGTAAATTTCGTGCCGAGCGTATATGCCAATCAGGCTGCTATGGATCTTCTTAAAACAAAAAAGCTGATTGCCTCGGATTGACCGTTAAGGCAGTTCCGCGGGCCTGAAGATCCCGTGAAACCTCGGAAGTGGCGGCGCCAATACCGGGAGACCTTCGCTTGGAGGATTATTCCCGTATTTAAAGTTGAACTCGCTGTACGTCAGATAACGATCCAAGTCTTCGATGCGAAACTTTTCCAGGATTCCGCTCAGTTCGACCCGAGTGAGAGGCATTCCATCGCGGTTCAGAGATTCCTGGTTTTCAGCCAAGAGTATCGGCACGAGAACCTTCTCAAGCTTGTCGAGAATGCCGACCACCTCAATCACGCTTCGGCTCATGTTCGAGGGAAGCTTTTCACGAACCAGTTCCTTCAGGAGTGGTGTTCGGCGAATGCTCCAGGCAAACCACTTCGCCATATTGATTGCTGGAGTGGAACGAAGCGTGTAGTTATATTCGTCCATCCAGCGATAGATCTCGGACATCATGACATCCGAGAGCCAGGTTGCCTGCACTTTTTCTAGGTCACGCCATTCCGCCACTACATCGAAGTCGCTCTGAATATCCATGTCGATAGGCGAAAAAGTTTCCCGGACAGCAATTCCAAGTCGACGGAGATAGTTCTGGTTTTTCATCTCGATACGGCTCCGAAATGTCGGAATGACAACAGAACCTTTTGAGGCGATCTCATACGCTTCGGACGGAACTTCAGCACAGAAGAGCTCTGAGTGCTCTTCAGTTCTCATGGCGAAATCATACGGAACATTTTCCCCAGTCTCGGATATAGCTGCGACACGTTCTGCCATATACTGTGCAGCCTGATGAGCGAGTCTTGAATCTTTGTGGCGAAGAACCATAACACGGGCACTGCCGGGTTTGAGATAGGCACTGATCGGGCGAACCACCGCTCCAATTTCGATATGAGCCTCTACCGTGTATGCCTGCCCGGTCTTTTCATCGACGTAAACGATTGCCGCATGGCTAAAAAGACCACCGGGTTCGGTGATCTTCGCGATCATGGCGCTGATAAACCGGTTCCCTCGGCTCAGGAGAATATCGCCGGACTTCAGTTGAACTGTTCCATCCTTTTCACGCGGGTAGATGGGGTTCACCAAAAGGTAGGGAGATTCCCCCCGAAGTACTCCCGGCTGTTTGAGATCCTGCTGGCGTGCGTACGCTACCGCGACAAAATCCTCGAGAACCCGAATTTCATTCAACGTAGTACGGATCGCATCAACGCAACGCGAGTTCTTTTGCGAAACAAACTCACCGGCCATCGTACGAAGCACCAGCCGAAGCTTGAACAGACGATCAAGGGTCTTGAGCAGCGGCTGGTCGGCAAATTCTTGCGTCAACGTCTCGCTCGTCATCCCGAGCGCCATTTCGTTAAAACGCGCGAAACGGACGCACTGGTCAAGGAGTGCCTCCGGAGAGGCAAGCATCTCAGCCTCTTGAACGAATGACAGCCAGTTCGCCTGGGCAGGCTCGACCTGAACGATCGAACCGGGCGGACTGGGCTCAGCCTGGGCTGTTACAGGCCCAATCGGAAGAAGACTCGCAATTAAAAAAGAGGCAAGCTGCCCAAGAAACAAAGCCAAGGAGTAGTTCCAGATATTCAGCAAACAGGACTTCACGTACTTCATGCGCCACACTCCGAACGTTGAGTTACAATACTTGGCCATATTGGTCAACTATTTGCCCTATTTAAAAAATTATCCCCAACATTACAGCTAGTTACATAAGGTCCGAGAATGCTTTTCGGAAATGTAAGTCAACCCGATATTCGTCGCAGTCCGGGTTTATCTTCTCGAGTCCGGTTTGTCGCTCAATTACCTCATTTTTCACTACATACATCGGCCCTGTCCCTGCAATGCGCGGCACATGCGTTTCGCAGCTCCCCTCAATCACGAACCCAGGCCCGTTCTTCAATCCATAGAAGTCGCGAGTTCACTTCAAATTCCCAATTTCCAGATCATCGGGTTACCCTGTCCGGAAGTTGCCGAAGCACGCGAACGGATTCGCGCCGCAATCGAAACAAGCGGATTCGAATTTCCGAAACGGCGAGTCGTTCTGAATCTCTCCCCCGCAAGTGTTCGAAAGCGCGGTACCGGCCTCGATCTCGCCATGGCTTTGGCAATTCTCGAAGCTCATTCGAAATCGAATCGCAATCGGGAGCGCCCCGTCGAATTCGTCGTGGCCTGGGGTGAACTCGGGCTGGACGGCCGTGTGAAACCGGCTGGGCAGCTCACACGCGCCCTGTACGCAAGTTGGGCGGCACAAGCACGGATCATCTTGGTTCCCAAAGAAGAATTCTCCCGTGCAGTCGAGGCCCTGAATTGGATGAGCAGGAGTCAAACCTTCGACTTTAGGGCGCCAGTTCTCATTCCAATTTCCACACTACGCGAGGCCTGGGACGTCATTCGCAATTCTAACGCCGAGAACTCTCAGAAAATCGATTCAACCCCCGCAGTTCCCGATGCGAAATACTCTCCACCGATCGACGATCTCCTGGCCCTCCCCCCCTCGCTCGAGCGAACGATCGGGATTGCAGCATCCGGCTCTCATCACATTCTCCTGCTAGGGCCTCGGGGGACCGGAAAATCCCACGCTCTCGAATGGCTCATCCGGTTACAACCCGAGCTGTCAGCCAGAACTCTCGTCGAAAACGCACTCGTGACAGAACTCGCTCAGGGCATTTCGCAAACCAGCGATTCAAGTCCACTGCTCCCGGTACGTCGAATCGGCGCTCAAGTTCGTCCAGCGGCTCTGATCGGGGCGGCGAATTCGTTTTTTGTCCGCCCAGGTGAGTTCTCGTTGGCGCACGGCGGCCTTCTTATTGCGGACGAATTTCCGGAATGGCCACGAGACAGCCGCGAAGTTCTCCGCGAGCCCCTCGAAAACGGCGTGGTGACGCTTACAAGAGCGAGCGGATCGATGCAGGTTCCCGCCCGTTTCAACTTCGCCGCGAATGGGAACCTGTGTCCCTGCGGAGGCTGGCCGTCTCACTTCCCTATTCCGCAGGAATATCGAGTGAGCGGAAGGAGACCGCCTCGATGCAAATGCGGCAAAGCAGCCCGGGATCATTATTTGGCGCGAATCTCCGGTCCCGTTCTGGACCGCATCGATCTGGTCTCACTCGTAGTCACGCAAAAATCTCGAAAATCAAGATCGAAGGCCGAGCGCCACTCCAAAATGACGGTAGCGAAACAGCGATTTGATTTTCTTTCCGAGAAGACGGCACGGACGCGGAATCGTGCGGTGTCGCGGTTGGGAAATGTTCCCGGATTACTCGCGCCCGCCGAGCTTGAGCGATTACTCCAGGATCACCCGACCTGGGCTCATCAGCTCGAATCATTACGGCTCGAAAACTTCCGTTGCCGACACAAGATCCTCCGCGTCGCCCTGTCGCTAGCCTGCTGGGATGAGATCCCGGAACCGTCCAGCGCGCAATGGCTCGAGGCGGCGTGTTACCGGCCTGAGCGACTCGGCCTTTTTTGACAACAGATCAAAACGAGTCCCGTTAAACCTTGCTTTTCAGCAAAACTTCTTTTGCATGATTGATAGCCTCAGCAATTTTTTGAGAATCTTGCCATTCCCTCGACCCCGGGGCGCCAATCCGATCCGGATGGTACCGCTTCATCAAATCCCGATAGGCTCGCTGGATTTCCGCCGGGCTGGCTGTAGCGGCGACACCAAGAACTTCGTGGGGTTCACCATCAATTCGAATCCCCTCCAGTCGAAGCGCGCGGGCCGGTCGTTTCATTTGAGCATGCGCAAGGAGATCCGGAGCTTTCGAGGCGCGCTCCTGAGCTGGCTTAAGCCGATCGGCCTCGCGAAACTTGAAACCCGACTCGGCTTCCCTGGGACGCCTCAAAATCCACACGACACCGACGATCACGGCGATCAGGGCTATTTCCAAAACTATCGTGAGCACCCTGGGATCAGCTCCGAAGGTCGCCAAAAGAAATTGCCGGATCATCTGCCCATTTTGCCTCAAATTGATGGATTTAAAAACCCCGTAAAGGCCATGTTCTTGGGATTTGCTCTCCTCTTTTTAACCACGGCTTATGGAGCGCCCGCTCAGCTTCCGCCTCATGAACGTGAATGCCTTTGGGGCCTTGCCGAAAGACGCGGCACGGCTTCGTGCTGGGTGGAGTGGAACTCCTCGAAAAATACCCGGGTTTGTCTCTCTAGAGATCTCTGGATCAGGTGGTTGAAAAGTCCCGCCGCGGAGCTGATCTGTCCCGCCTCGGGTCGGCTCAAGTACTTTGCCTACCCAAACAATCATGGCCACGAGAGGCATGGCAGCACCGAAACCGCACACAGCGAACCGGTTCTCCGGAAGCCCGTTATCACGAGACTAAGAGTCGATCGATTGGCGGATAACACCGAAGTCTCAGACGGGTCCGGCCGAGCGATTTCAGTTTGGGTCCCGATTTGGAAAACGATCGAAAAAACCCGTGAGCGCGCATCGGAGATCCTCGCTCCACATGACCCGCTCGGCATTTTCCGACATCTTCTTCTATCCGAGAAGCAGAGCAACGGCCCGGGAGGGCTGCTCCGGATGCTCGGCTTCGTGCATTTGCTAACCGCGACCGGCATCCACCTCTACGCGCTGGCTTCATGGTGTGACTGGGGTTTCAAAACAATCTTCTGCCGCTTCTTGCTTCCGCGGCTTTCAAATCCGGGATTTTGGCTGGCCGTGGGACTGCTCTTGAGTCGTGCCGCAGCCTTCTCCTGCTGGTTGCTCGCGTGGCTCATGTCCGGCGGGCGACCAGGCATGCTCCGCCCGTGGATTGTCGTTATGGCAAGAAAATCGGCGCAGGTACTCGGCCTTCGATGGAGGAAATGGGCGCCCCTTGCGATCGCGCTTACCGCGGATCTTCTCGTCGCGTTTTTTTTCCGCTGTCTTGACGGACGTGAATGGGCCCCGGGGCGCTGGATTTACGCGCTGGCCGTAGGAGGCGGGCTGATGACCCTCGAAACCGGTTCAAAAAGATCAGAATCGCAATTTCTTGTTCATTGTAAACTCGCGATTGGATCCTGGGTATTCGTGGCCATTTACGAGGGTCTCGCGGAAAACAGAGTCGCCCTTGGGACGCCCTTGCTCAGCGTTCTCACCCTGCCTCTCTTTTGTATGGTTCTGTATCCGGCGTTGCTCATTTCAACACTAGGGCACACATGCCACCTAGGCATTGTTGCCGACCCGGTCCTTTCGATGGCGGCTCAGTTCGGGACAATGGCGATTTCGTTCTTTTTCAGGCTCGTTGCTGCCTTCGATAGCTTATGGATCATTCCGTTCTGGACAATCCCGGTGGCTGGATTCATTTCCGCGCTGGCCATCTTGCCCGCGCTGCGCGGGTATCGAATGAAGATGATCATTATTCTGATCTGCTTTGCTTTACGCTTCAGTCTTTCTCGGACATCCAATCTCGCCGAAAAAGCCGACTCGAAGCTGAACCAGAAGACCGCCAGATCCGTTGAACAACTTGATGTAGGCGAAGCGGACGCCGCGCTGGTGATCGGAGCTTTCAGCGACGAAACCGGACGGGACTCAGTCGGGCTCGTCGACAGCGGCTCCGAACGATCGCTCTCGGACGCAAACTGGCTGACTCTCTTTTCGAGGCGAGGAATTACTCGACTTTTCTGGGTTGCGCTCACGCACCTGGACGAAGATCATGCGGGAGGACTGCTCCGCATCCAGGCCCTACTGAAAATAGAATGTGTCGCGATGTCGAAGTCCGATTTCGAATCATCTCGTGGAATTCGGTTACGGAAAGCTCTCTCCCAATCAGGAATTCGCGTTGCCGAGTTTGACGGCTCCTGCTTTCCTTTCAAGACACTGCAGATCAGCGCACGGAAAACCAAAGCTAAGCGGAAAAACTCCTCGATGAGCGTGATGGCAATTCCGCTGAAGAATGGCGGAGTCTACCTCGCAACAGGAGATGCCGGGTCCCGAGATGAACAGCAGATCGTTGAATGGTTCAGGAAACTACAAATGTCACGGAGCGTCACATCGCCGCTAATCCTTAAGATCAGCCATCATGGTTCGCGATCAGCAACTTCAGAAGCGCTCCTTTCGGCGCTCAGACCAGCCGAAGCATGGATCTCTGCCGGGTTTGGAAACATCTATGGACACCCATCCCCGGTCGTCCTGAATCGCTTAAAAGCCGCCGGCGCCCGCCTGTCCCGGACTGATCAGCAGGGCATCCTGAAGACGCCTAGAGAGCGATTCCGAGACGTCCTGGGAACAAAATGAGCTTTCGATCCAAAAGCTTGCAATACATCAAAAAAATAGTATACTGATAAGGTCAGGTTTAAAAAGAGAGATTTCCGCGAGGGGGACTCTGAAAAGTCTCGTCTTTTTAGGCATTTAGGGGGAACTTGTGGCCTTGACAGGCTCGACAAAAACCGCGATTTGGGCTTTCGGTGAACACCTCCTCTTGTGTTTCGTGGCGCTCGCGTTATCGAGCGCACTTACGGGGTGCGCTCCCAGGGAATCGACCAAACACTATCTCAAAGAGTGCGTGCTCCCCGAAGACCAGACAGGCACCCTCTCCGCACGCTGGAAAAAAGTCGCTGTCCCCATCGCGTTTCAGCAGGGCCAATTTGATGCAAGCGAGCTTCAGGACATGATCGAAGCAGCCAAGACCTGGAACGATTTTTATGCCCAAAGTCTCGGTTTGAGCGCCATCGACTACGGAGATCCCGCGAATCCCAGGCAATCCACTGCTTCGAAACCTTCTGAACTTTGCTCCATGGGCCTCCTGCAAAATGGCCAGTTCACGGGAGCCGTGGTGATCTATAAGCAATCCAGATGGCCATATTCGAATCTCAGCGACGCGATCGCGCTGACCACTTTTTGCAAAATGGCCGGGACACCTCTGCCTTACATGACGGTCGCTATCACCGAGCTGAATTACCAGTATTTCTTCGTTTCCGGACGTAAACTGCCGGATCTGCAGACGATCGTATTGCACGAATTCGGGCACATGATGGGTTTGAATCACAGTTGCGAGATGACAAGTAAGACAGGCACGCCGAATTGCACTCACCCGAGCATCAATCCCGATTATTTGAGCGCACTCATGTACCCCGTTTTCGGCTTTGACTCTTCGGGACTGGGCGAGCAAAAGCGAGTTCTCAACACCAACGATCAGGGCCGGGCGAACTGTCTTTATCAGGACATGAGCACTCTCGATAACTGACGCTCAACCGGCGCACGCGATCAACTCTCGTGCAACTGTTCGCTGATCGCGTCGGCCATCTCGGACGTGATCCTGTGTCCCGAGTTCCTCAAGAGGATGAACTCGCCTTCCACTCCCCTGTTCACAAGGGCGCGATGCGAGCGCTCAGCGACCTCCGCATCCACCCAGTCGTCGCTCAAACCATGGATCGCGTCCATCCGGAATGGAATCGCTCCACGGATTTCCTCATCCAGGAATTGACATGAAATACCGAGTACTCGCGTGACCCTCCGGAACGCCTGTCCTGCAAACGGGGCGACATAGCCGCCTTGCGAATAGCCGACGAGTATTTTTGGCAACTCCTCGTAACCCAAGGCGCGCACGAGAGCCTTCAGATATTCCACCGAGCTTTCCATGTCGATGTAGTAATCGTCTTTCGAGGGATCGTAAAAATACCACGAAAAACCCAGCCGGAAGCCGCTCTCAGTTCCTTTGGGAATCTCGCCGGGTTTTCCCTTCAACTTCACGGGAACAGGGAACGGCGCGTTCGGAGCCAGAACAATCGCGGACGCGGGAATCAGCGGCTCGAGCTTTTTGAAAAGATAGGGACCGCTCTGCAAATACCCGTGCAGGAGTAAAACGAGAGAGGAAGGGTTCGCGACCGCTCTCAACGCGTAATCGCATATGAGTGAACTCGATATTTTAAGACGTGATATTTCAGTCGCGTGTTCCGGGACGGTTTCCATAAACGACACCATCAATCCGAAGAAACCCGTCTTCGTGCCGCTCTCTTTCGATCAGCTGGCCATAACCATCCGTGTTGATATGCACCCAATGGATGATAGCGCCTTCGGGAGACGGCGGGTAATTGCCGGCCTTTTCGCGCGCAGTGATATAATCACCGCAGGCCTCAATCGACATCCCCGACCTGATTTTGGGTAATTTGCCGAATGCCTTGTTATAGACGATTTCGATCGTATCCTTCGAGCCATCCCTGCCGATCTGAATCTTCAGATGGTCATGAGTCTTGCGCGACTTAATCAGCTTTACGATCCGCCCCTGCACGAAAGCGCGATCCTTGTACTGATTCTGCGTTTCACGCTTCCAACGGATCACCTCTTCGTTCATGAAGGGCAGGACCCCGTGGTCATTCGCCAGACACTTCAGATCACTTTGCGCGAAGGCTGCAGATAAACTGAAGCCGTTCGCGACTAAAAGAAACAAAACGGTGGATAGGGAATTCAAGAAAAAACGGCCGGCCTTAGATTGCGTCATGAGCGTCCTTATTTCTGGCAGAGACTCTCGTCTGCGGCCAGCTGAGTGGGCGTTATGAGTCGGCACCTCAATGCGGTAGCAGTGTACGAATACCCGTCCGGTAATTCAACCCCGAAAAGGCCGTTATTCTACTTAATTGTGATCTGAGTAATCTTGACCGGATCAACAGGTCGATCGTTCGGACCCTTCGAGGCATTTACGATTTTATCAACCACATCCATACCTTGAGTGACTTCACCGAAAATCGTGTGACGGCCATTCAGCCATGGGGTTGGTTTTACGGTAATGAAAAATTGTGAGCCATTCGTATTCGGACCGGCATTCGCCATCGCCAGGATTCCAGGGCGGTCGAACTGATCCGTCGGCTTCGTCTCATCTTCGAAGGTGTACCCTGGACCACCGGTCCCGGTCCCGAGGGGATCCCCCCCTTGGATCATGAAATCGGGGATGATCCGATGAAATATCGTACTGTTATAAAGCGGCTTTCCTTTAACGAGCTTTCCGTTGGTCGGGTCCGTCCACTCTTTCTTTCCCGTCGCAAGGCCAATGAAGTTCTGAACGGTTTTTGGAGCCCGATCGGGAAACAACTTGACCGTGATGTTTCCCGCCGTGGTTTTGAAAATCGCGGTCTTCGATTTAGGGGCGGCCGCCAACGCCGGGAGATCGGCCATCGGCAACAGGACAAATCCAAGAACGAAAAGAATACTCATCATGATCGCCTTACGCATGGGTTATCTCCTTTTTATTTCAGTGCTGTATAGATTCGGTGAACATCGTCGTGGTCGTCGATTGCGTTCAGAAATTCCACAATTTCCTTCTTCTGTTCCTCGGCAACCTCGACATCATTTTTTGCGATATAGCTCAACTCCGAAGTAGTAATCGTCCAACCCGTTTTCGTCAGGGCTTTGCTAACCGAATCCAAGTCGGTCGAATCACAGAAAAACCGGGCTCCTGCATGGCCCTGCGGGATCTCGTGAGCTTCGAGCGGCTCGACATTCTGAGCCCCCGCTTCGATCGCGGCGCCCTCGATATCGATGTTCTTTTCGGCATGAGTCCCTTCGACCACGCCGAGTCGATCGAACATCCAAACGACGCTCCCCATCGAGCCAAGCTGCGCCTTGCGGAAGAGAACCCGGATATCGGCCGCGGTTCGGTTCTTATTTTCGGTCAGGCACTCGACGATAACCGGGACTTTATGAGGAGCGAAGCCCTCATAGGTGACGAGCTCGTAAATGATCTGACCGTCAAGCTGGCCTGACCCTTTCTTGATGGCGCGTTCGATGTTGTCGCGAGGCACGGATGCTTTCTTTGCGGCCTCAACAGCGGCGCGAAGCCGTGCATTGTTATCTGGATTGGAATCGCCGGATTTCGCGGCAACCATGATTTCTTTTACCAACTTGCTGATTAACGCGCCCCGTTTGGAAGAGTTTTCCAGACGTCCCGCGTGTTTCCATTGCGCACCCATGATTATTGTTTATCCTTCCCTGGCCTGAGACTCAAGCCCAGACTCAACCAGACTCAAAACGATTCGCATGGCTCCGGATTTACGGGATCTGCTATACTCAATTCGCTTATGACGAACATTTCGCGAACCGTTCTAGTACTCGGAATCGTCAGCCTCCTGACAGACTTATCCAGCGAAATGATCTATCCCTTGCTGCCGGTCTTCCTCT
>MEQK01000050.1 GCA_001770175.1 Bdellovibrionales bacterium RIFOXYD1_FULL_55_31
AAAAGCCCTAGGCCGAAGCCTAGGGCTTTCGAAAACTTAAAGAACCGAGAAGATTACTTCTTCTTTTTCTTCGCTGTTTTCTTCTTTGCGGTTTTCTTCTTGGTGGCTTTTTTCTTAGTCGCCATTTTTATTTTTCCTCCGTTAACCTGTTCGAGCATTCACTCGACCAGGGCTTACTCTGATAATTACCTTGAATTTTCTCTAGATCAAGAAGAGATCGCATGAAGTTGAATTTTTTTTTCGATTTTTCGCGAATCAGTTTCTCTCGTTCACGATCGATCTCTTCGCAAACTGTGATATGAGGCACTTCATGAACGTAAAACAGCGAAAGCTCCTTCTGTTTTCCTGCGATTCTGATTGTTCTGAGCGATATTCGGCTCTCATCAAAGAAAATCGTGACCCGGAACTGCCTCAAAGTCGGTTTTTTTGCACATCCGCTGTCGAGAAGGCGATGAAATTTCTGTCCGAAGGGCAAGAAGGTCCTTTAGCGGGGGGATGGTTTGATTTCGGAACTGGAAATTCGGCCGAAACGGTCCAGGTGCTTGCGAAGTTGCACGAGAAGAACGAGAAGATTCGCTGGACGGTCGTCGCTCCAGACGGTGGATCACTCATGAAAGAGCTCGAACGCCTGTTTGGGTTCTCTTTGAGCGCTCGCTGGGATTTTTTTGCCGCTCCCGTGACCCGGGATGAGTTTCTCCTGAAGGCAAAACAGATGTTCAGGGAAGCTGATGAGCGGCTGGAACTCCAGCGACGCCACCTCGATGAGATTCGAAAGGAACGTCTTGCGGCCATTAGCCAGCTTGCGAGGGGAATGGGCCACGAACTCGGAAACGCCCTGTTGAAAATCACCGGACGGGCTGATCTCGCGCTTTTGGAACAGGACGTGCCGAAGATCAGAGAGCATCTCGAGAGTCTAATGAGTGCTGCTGAACGTGCGGGACTTCTGGTTAAGAACCTTCAGAGCTTCTCGAAGAGCGGGACGGAATTCAAGGCATCCTCCGTGTCGGATCTATTGGACGAGGTCCTTCG
Source organism: Bdellovibrionales bacterium RIFOXYD1_FULL_55_31 (assembly GCA_001770175.1). Classification (GTDB taxonomy): domain Bacteria; phylum Bdellovibrionota; class UBA1018; order UBA1018; family UBA1018; genus XYD1-FULL-55-31. The sequence continues at coordinate 1,030 of MEQK01000050.1, forward strand.
CTTTGTCAAACCTGATCTCACCGCACGCTCAATACAGGTCTCCAGGGAATTTGGCGAGCTGCCGCTCATTAACCTCGATCCTCGTGCCATGATTCAGGCCTTTGCCAATATTGTCTTGAATTCGATTCAGGCAATGCCCAACGGCGGTCATCTCAAAATCATGGGCGAAGTGTCCCAAGTGGGCGGAAGAAAGCTCGTTCTTGCCCGGATTATCGATTCTGGTCAGGGAATTTCACCCGAAATTCTCCCCCGTATCTTTGATTTCGCTTTTTCGACCAGCGGGAGTGGAAGCGGACTGGGACTCTCGATTGCTAAACAGATTATAATGAGCCATGGCGGTGAAATCGAGGTCAGGAGTCAAGTCGGTGTCGGGACTGAGATGATTGTCTCTCTTCCGCTCGCTTGATCTCGCCGGCTTGCGTCGCTACTTGCTTGTGTCCGGCACCTCGGGCGTGGCAATAAGGAGAAATGGCTCAGTCGGGCAGTTTTGAACCGCTAGATACCCGGGAACGTCTCAAAAGGAAGCGAGAGGCCTTCGCAATCGGCTTTCTGGGGTTCCTTTTCATCATTTTGATGATCGCTGAGTTCAGGTTGACGAAAGTGTCGAGTGCGCTTCCGTTCGTGAACTCGATATTCTTTTTTGGCCTTTTGAACGTCAACTTGATCATCCTGATTGCGCTCGTCTGGCTGGTTTTCAGGAACATCGGAAAAGTTTTCATTGAACGTCGACGCAAGGTCTTGGGTTCCCGACTTAAAACGAAGCTTGTCATCGCTTTCCTGGCTTTTTCGATTATTCCGACGCTCGTTTTATTCGTGATCTCGGCGATGTACATTAATTCCAGCTTCGATAAGTGGTTCTCGATCAAAATCCAGAATACGTTGCAGGCATCTCTCGAGATTACAGGGACGTATTATCGGAATACTGAGCAGACCGCGATGCATTTCGCGGAGCACCTGTCGAACGGTTTGGGACGGCGACTTTCCATCGAACCGGGGGCAAAATCAGGCCTCAAAAACTCAGTTCCGAGTTGGGTGGAGGGTTATTTGAGGGGCCAAAGGGAGCTCCTGGCTCTGGATGCTGTCGAGTATTACATTGATCCCCTGGAGGATCGTGTTCTTGCTCAGCGTAGTTCGGGTGGTGATTTCCGGCACGTATACCCTCGGCTCTCGCTGGATCTTCTCGAAAAGGCGTTTTCCGGTGAAAGAGTCCCCGCCGTTCAGCATATCGGAACGGGCGACCTGATTCGTTGCATTTTTCCGGTCCGTCAGGGGGCGGCGCCCTCGGGGGCGGTTCTCGGAGTCATCGTGGTCAACGCCTATATCCCGGTGAGCCTGGTGAACAAGGTGGACGAGATTGCCAGTGTCTTTGATGACTATAAGGATACCAACCCCCTTAAGTACCCGATGAAGACGACCTATTTCGTCATTCTGGTCATGATCACGCTCGTGATTATCTTTGTCGCGATCTGGATCGGCTTGTATATGGCGCGGGAACTTACCGTCCCCGTCGAACGTCTTGTTCACGGAGCGCAGGCTGTCGGCGCCGGAAATCTCGATGTTCTGGTCGCGGCTTCGGGGCACGACGAGATTTCAGTCCTTGTAGAGTCCTTTAACCGCATGACGCGGGATTTGCGCGACAATCGCGAACGATTGACCCAGGCGAGTGCCGACCTCGAACGCCGTCGTTTGCAGCTCGAGGCGGTCCTTGCGAATATCGGCGCTGGCGTGATTGCCATCGACAGCGCCGGGAAAATTACGACCTTTAATCCAGCGGCGGCAAAACTTCTTCAAGTCGAGGCTCAGGATGCCCTGTCGCGTCCTTATTTGGATATCCTTCAGGGTGAATCGGCGTCTTTGGCTGAAGCGATCGCGCGTGCCTTCGCGGCTTCCCGCGAGGGCGTCGCCTATTTGCCTGACGTGACGCAATGGAACTTCAAAAAAGGCGAAGTTGCGAAGGTTCTTTCGGCAATCGCGACGCCCTTGCGCGAGAGTGAGGCGCATTGGGGAGTCGTCGCCGTCATAGACGATATGACCGACCTGATCAAAGGCCAGCGGGAAATGGCCTGGCGCGAAGTCGCACGCCGAATTGCCCACGAGATCAAGAATCCACTGACTCCGATCAAACTTTCAGCTCAGCGATTGCAGCGTCGTCTTGCTCACGTTCGCGGGACGGATGGTGCTCTTCTTCAGGAATGTACCGAGACAATCGTGAAACATACGGACGAATTGAAGGAGATGGTGAATGAATTTTCGAACTTCGCCCGGTTTCCAGAAGCATCTCCTGCTCGCCACGATCTAAATGTTGCTTTGGGGGAGGTAATTGCGCTTTACCAGCAGGCCCACCCCCAGATTGCGTTCAAGGTGGAGCTTGAGAGCAAACTTCCGATATTTGAATTCGACCGTGAACAGATCAAGCGTGTAGCGATCAACCTTCTTGATAACGCCGTTGCCGCCTTGATTTCCTTAACAGATTTAAAAAACCGGCAGATTCGAATCGCGACCCATTACAATGAACAGCTCAAAATGGCGGTGATTGAAGTGTCGGATAACGGGCCCGGCATGTCTGATGAGGTAAAAACTCGGGTTTTTGAGCCGTATTTCTCGACGAAGGCGGAAGGCACCGGTCTGGGGCTCGCGATTGCCAAGCGAATCGTGAATGATCATGATGGGTTTATTCGTGTTCATTCCGCCCCAGGACAGGGGACCGGCTTTCTCATCGAGCTTCCAACATCATTGCGAACCCAGCCCAAAAGAGGATAAAGATCTGCCATGTCGCGGTTGGTGCTGATCATAGATGACGAAGAGCCGATTCAAAGGTCGCTTACGGGCGTTTTGAAGGACGAGGGTTACCGTGTCGCGGTTGCAAGCTCCGGTGCTGCGGGAATTGAGGTACTGAGATCCCTGCGCCCGGATGTCGTGATGCTGGATATCTGGATGCCCGAAATGGACGGGCTGGAAACCTTGCGGCGGATCAAGGCCGAGTGGCCGGAGCAGCTCGTTGTGATGATGTCGGGGCATGGTACCATCGATACCGCGGTTAAAGCGACCAAGCTTGGGGCTTTCGATTTTATCGAAAAACCGCTTTCGCTTGAACGACTTCTTGTTCTGCTTCAGAACGCGTTCAGCGTTCAGGATCTGGCCAGGGAAAATCAGGCGCTCCGCCGTCAGGTGAATCGCAACCGTGTTCTTGTCGGCGAAAGCCCCGCCATGAAACACATTAAGGAGTTGATCGAGCGTGTGGCCCCGACCACCGGATCGGTTCTGATAACCGGTGAGAACGGGACGGGTAAAGAGGTCGTTGCACATACGATTCATTCTCTCTCTCCCCGTTTCAATAAACCCTTTATCGAAGTGAATTGCGCCGCGATTCCTGAAGAACTGATTGAGAGCGAACTCTTTGGCCATGAAAAGGGCGCATTTACCGGAGCCACTCAGCTCAGGCGAGGAAAGTTCGACCTGGCGCATGGTGGCACACTGTTTTTGGACGAGATCGGCGATATGTCTCTGAAGACGCAAGCCAAGATTCTCCGAATTCTTCAGGAGCAGAAATTCGAGCGTGTCGGCGGGTCACAGACGATATCCGTTGATGTTCGGGTGGTTGCGGCAACGAATAAGGATTTGAAAGCTGAAATCCAGCGCGGAAATTTTCGGGAGGACCTTTTTTACAGACTGAACGTCATCCCGTTCGTCGTGGCGCCGCTTCGGGAACGTAAGGAGGATATCCCGCTTCTCGCAAATCACTTCCTGAAGGAGTTTTCAGCAACTCACGGTCGTTCTCTACAAGGGTTTTCGAACGAAGCTCTTTCTGCCCTGACTTCCTATCCGTGGCTCGGGAACGTCCGAGAGCTTAAGAACCTGATAGAACGCATTGTGATTCTGACAGCGGCTTCCGAAGAAGTTCAGCCGGTTTCGGCGGCATGCGTGTTCAGGCATATGAAGGATGAGGTTTTTGCGGTTCGTGCGGGTGAGGAAGCCGCCATTGCTCTCGATAATGAAGAATCCTCCTCCGGCGCGGGTAAGAACCTGCGCGACGCCCGGCATGAGTTTGAGAAGGACTTCATTATAAAAACATTGAAGGAACAGGACTGGAACATATCCCGAACCGCTCAGGTGCTTGGGATCGAGCGCAGCTATTTGCATCGGAAGATCAAGTCGTACGGAATCGAAACTGAGTAGACCCAACCCGCTTGGCAAGAATCCGGGGTGACGCGTTCCGTTAATATTTGAACCAACACTTGCGCGCAGCCGCCGACCCGTCATATGGTCCGGATCATGGCAGAAAAAATCACACCTCGTTCGGAAGATTTTTCAAAGTGGTATCAGGACATCGTGCTTCAGGCAAAGCTCGCTGACTACAGCCCGGTGAAGGGATGTATGGTCATCAGGCCGAATGGCTATTCCATATGGGAGCTGATGCAAAAGGATCTGGACCGGCGGATTAAGAAGTCTGGCGCCAGGAATGCGTATTTTCCGCTCTTTATTCCAGAAAGTTTTTTGAAGAAAGAAGCTGAACACGTCGAGGGTTTCGCGCCCCAATGCGCGGTGGTGACGTATGCCGGGGGAAAGGAACTTGAGGAGAAGCTGGTCGTTCGTCCGACTTCGGAAACAATCATTAACAGCATGTTCGCGAAATGGGTGCAGTCGTATCGCGATCTTCCGCTCATGATAAACCAATGGGCTAACGTTGTTCGCTGGGAAATGCGGACCCGCCTATTTCTCCGGACGACGGAATTCTTATGGCAGGAAGGGCATACTTGTCACGCGACTCCCGAGGAGGCGGAAGAGGAGACTCGCCGTATGCTCGGAGTCTATGCTGAATTTGCCGAACAAATTCTCGCGATGCCCGTCATTCCAGGACTGAAATCCGAGAGTGAAAAATTCGCCGGGGCCCTTCGGACTTACTGCATCGAAGCGATGATGCAGGACAAAAAAGCTTTACAGGCCGGGACGTCCCACAATCTTTCCACCAATTTCGCGCAAGCCTTTAATACATTGTTCCTCGATAAAGATGGAAAGCAGAAATTGGTTCACCAGACAAGCTGGGGCGTGTCGACACGCCTGATTGGCGGCATGATCATGACCCACTCAGACGACAAGGGGCTTGTTTTGCCCCCACGGCTGGCAACAACCCACGTCGTGATCGTTCCGATTCTAGGTAGCTCTCCGGCGAAAGCTCAGGTTCTTGATAAAGCGGATGAATTACAGAGAGCCATTCGTGACCAGGCGCTCCACGCGAATCTCCCTTATGAAATCGGTGTCGAAGTGGATCGCGATGAAACCAAACAGCCTGGATGGAAGTTTCACGAACATGAACTTCTGGGTACGCCGATTAGGATCGAGCTCGGCCCCCGTGACCTCGAAAAAGGTCAAGCAGTGATGACTCGACGGGATGAGGGAAAAAAGGAATTCATTTCGCTCCAGGCGGTGCCGGAACGGGTTATTCATCAGCTTGTTTCTATGCAGAAGGAGCTTCTGGAGAGAGCGCGTGCGTTGCGCGACGCAAGCACTTACCGCGTTGCCAGCTACGCCGAGTTCAAGAAGCAGCTCGACGAAACCGGTGGTTTTTTCGTTGCTCCTTGGTGCCAAAGCAAGGATTGCGAGGCCAAGGTAAAAGATGAAACCAAAGCCACCATTCGCTGTTTGCCGCTCGACGAGCACCACAACCCGATTCAAGAGTCAGGCCCGTGTTTGGCATGCGGTCGTGGAGGGGAGACCCTGCGCGCGATTTTTGCTAGGGCGTACTGAGTGGGCGAATACCCCTTGATGCTGTGACCAGAGTTAAACAGAAAGGAAGCCCGTGATTCGTAATCATTCCCCGACTGATCTGATCGTGGCCCTTGATTTTGCCAAACCGGAACAGGCTCTCAAGCTCGTGGAAAAGCTTGACGGTCTCCCGGTGGTTTACAAAGTAGGATTCGAACTTTTCATGGCAGATGGTCCTTCTTTCGTGCGGGAACTCGTTCATCAAAAACGGCGTGTTTTCCTGGATCTGAAATTTCACGACATCCCGAACACCGTGGCGCGCGCGGCCATTCAGGCGTCTTCGCTTCACGTCGAGATGTTCTCAGTCCATCTTTCCGGCGGAAGCGCGATGGTGAAGGCGGTTGCCGATGCTCTTGCGGATATTTCGTTAATTCGTCCGAAAATTCTCGGTGTCAGCGTCCTAACTTCGTTCGACGATGTCCGCTGGGCCGAAGTGACGAAAGCTCTTACGGGGCATGCGGTAAACACGGATGATTCAGTTAACGGTATAGTCGAGCATGCTTTGGCATGGGGAGCCGATGGGGTGATTTGCTCGTCGTTGGAATTGCCATCTCTCCGGAAACAATATCCCACTCTTTATGCGGTCGTTCCGGGAATACGGCCTGAAGGGTTTTCTGCTCATGATCAGGCTCGAGTGATGACTCCTGAACAGGCGCGGCTGGCCGGCGCTAGTGCTATCGTGATGGGAAGGCCGATCATCGAGTCGCAGGACCCGCGAGAGCTTGTCGAGAAGGTCCTCAAAGACCTTTCCTTCGTGCCTGCCTCCGAATTAACGAGTTGAGAGCGCGCCCATGCCAATCCTGATTCGTAATCCGCACAGTGTCCTCGCAGTCTTGGACGCTCGCCCTGAAGACGTCCTGCAGATCACGATTCCACGCTCTCTTGCTCGGTCCCCATCCGGGTCGGGTCAACAGGTCCAGAGAGATGCCTGGGAACAGGTCGTGAGAATCGCGCGCAAACATAAGATTCAGATCGTCGAAGCTGCCTCGGGAGGATTGAATCAGCAACGTCGGGCAGCCACGATGGGACCATTTGATGGCGGTCGCGAAGGAGCGGCGGAAGCGAGTGTCCGCGAGCGGCAAGGGGTCTCCGTCGAGGAACTCTTTTCCGGAGCAAAGGAAAGGGCCGAAGGCCGGGGGCTCTGGTTGGCGCTTGATTCGTTGCAGGACCCTCGCAATGTCGGCGCGATTTTTCGTGTGGCTGCTTTTTTTGGCGTCGAAGGCATTCTCCTGACGCAGGAGCGTTCGGCGCCTCTTTCAGCGGCTGTTTACGATGTCGCTTCGGGGGGGATGGAGTATGTTCCTTTTACCATCCAGACAAATTTGCAACGAGCATTCGAAGTCGCCAAAGAGAGCGGACTCTGGGTTCTCGGCACCTCCGAGCATGCCCATGATGATTTCAGATCAATAGAACGCGATCGATCGTGGCTCCTTGTGCTTGGAAATGAGGAGAAAGGGGTTCGTCGTCTGACGGCTGAATCCTGTGATGTGCTTTGCAAAGTTTCTCCCCAAGGCCGCGAACCGAAAGTCACATCGTTGAACGTTTCCGTGGCCGCGGGAATCATGATCGCGCACCTGTCTAATCGTTAGCCACATGCCAGTGACCTGGCGGACACAGTTCATGAATTCTTGTTCCATGTCTTTGTAATCATTGCATTGAGTTCTTCGGACTGTCATTTGCAAGAGTCTTCTCGTTACGAAACAGGAGTTTGCTCTTGAGAGTATTTTCTTCCATCGCGGTTTGGGTTCTCATTTTGATTTCGGGAGGATTTTTTCCGCTCAGGGCTTTTGCCGACGATCGAGACGATCTGCATGAACCTGGCCGCGAGATCAAGCGTGTGAATCTTGATCTGAGCGATGGGAGATGTCAGGCGAACAGTCCTTCGGTACTCAAGCTGATCGGAGCTGCGGCGCTGATCGCGCCCGCTGAATATTTCCTTAATGTCGCATTACATGAAGGTTCTCACGCCCTCGCCGTGAAGACATTTGGCGGAAAAGTCCAGGATTTCAAAATTACTCCGTCCAAAGACGGTGAGGGTTACGTCATGTTCGGCAAGACCGAGTACACCGGGGAGTTCAGCAAAGCGCAGCTTGCGATCATCGATATAGCTCCGAAAATTTCGGATATTTTGATCGTGGGCTCATACGCAGCTCTTCAGGAATCTGAAAATGTCCCGCAAAATAAGTATGCCCAGGTAGCAGCGGCAATGGTTGCAACCGGCGCATGGGTTGACTTCTCGCAGGACATTCTTTTCGTTGGTTCACAAAATGATCTGACGAAATTCATGTCGCGCCTGGGCGCCCGGGATGGAGGCGAACGTTTTTCGTACAAGCTCGGTTACGGAGCTTTGGCCTTGGCGGGGGGACTTGAGATCGGCAAAGGCTGGCACAGAGTGTTTCAGAAAGATCACTCCAGAAATCTCCAGGGAAAAGGCCAGGGAAACGGCCAGGGAAACGGAAGGATGAAGCCAGGCCTCGCGGTCACTCGAATGAGCACCGAGCTAGGGCAAGGCTACGTTGGAATCGGAATTGGCGGAAGCTTTTGAGCCCGAAAATCGAATAGGAAGGCGGTCGGATCCCGACCGCCCTCGAGAAAGAAATCAGAAATAATAAAACACGCTCGCTCCTAACAGGGAGCCGAAAGCGCCGATTCCAAAATCATTCAAATTGCTCTGGATGTGCAGGGCCGGTCCGGCATCAAAGTGGATCATCATGTTCGAAACACCGGGGAAGGGCAGGTGAATTCCGGCAACGCCCATGAGTTGGAAGAAAAAGGCAGTGTCGCTGGTAGAAGGCGCCGCTACCCCACCCAGGGCTGCGGCTGCAGCAGCGGCCGCGTTGGCTGCGGCGACTCCTTCTGAGGTAGAGCCAAGTCCGAGCCCCCCGCCAATATGCAGGCCGATTGAGGAACTCCCCGCGACATTGTGCTTGTATAGCCCGGCGAGAGAGAACTGGAAGGGGCTTGTGGATGGCAGCGAAAAATAACCATGAACGAGGTTCTCTGAATCCAATTCAAGAATGCCTGCCAGCGATGTTGCCGACCCAGTCACCACGTCTGATGAGCTGATGCCGACTGCCATGCGCCGTGAAGCTGAACGGCCGGATTCCGACCTGTCGGTGAGCGCGACCGGAGCGGATTCTGGTGTTTTGGCCTTTTTGTCGCGCGCTTCGACGATCGAGGCCGAACTGAAAATTGAAAGAAGTACAATCGTGAAAACGGTAGAAGTAGCTGATTTCATAGTGTCTAAATGTGATCTGAGTTTTTTTGAAAGTCAATCGATAAGCAGTTCGGAGTTCGTTCCTGGTTGCGCCCTCTCTCAAGAGATTTGGTCATTGATGCGGCAAACGGGGGCGGCAAAGAGGGGATTTTAAAAAACGAGGGGCCAAACGGGATGATAGTTGACTTTTTGTTCAAACGATGGAATTTTCGCCAAGCACACGCTGGCATTTTTGTCGGTATGGGTTGGTTTGTCTTTGGAAAAGCTTCTTTTGAGCGATTTGATGTATTACGGCGCTTAATTTGAAGTTTTCACTTGGACAGGGCTCGACACAGATTGATCCGGGCTGGAGTAGCTCAGTTGGTAGAGCAGCGGTTTTGTAAACCGCAGGTCGTGGGTTCGAGTCCCTTCTCCAGCTCCATTCATTTTGTTAGCGGGTTGTTTTTGGTTCAGATTTCTTGTAGGGAGAGATACCCAAGCGGCCAAAGGGACCAGACTGTAAATCTGGCGGCGTACGCCTTCGAAGGTTCGAATCCTTCTCTCTCCACCATTTTTGAGCATTCGTATGAATGCAAAAAAAATGGCTGAAGTGCCTGGAACATGGCACAAGGGACAAGAACTGAGGAATGCAAAAACGGCGGCCGTGAGAAGTACGAGAAGTAAACGTGATGCGGGAGTAGCTCAATTGGCTAGAGCATCGGCTTTCCAAGCCGAGGGTTGAGGGTTCGAGACCCTTCTCCCGCTCCAAAAATCTGGGTGGTTCTAAATTCCGAAGGGAATTTGAGTTTCACACGGATTTTGGATGGTTTTGCCAGGCAGTGCGACTTGTGGTTTTAGGTGCAGTTTGTAGTGGTGATGTAATTTTAACGCTCTTGTAGCTCAGTTGGCTAGAGCACTCCCTTGGTAAGGGAGAGGTCTCGGGTTCAAATCCCGACAAGAGCTCCAGTTTTTTTAACCGGTTTTAGGTTCCGGAAAAACCTAACCAAACAGCGGAGGCTCATAAGGTATGTCGAAAGAGAAATTTGAACGGACGAAGCCCCATTGCAACATCGGGACGATCGGTCACGTTGACCATGGGAAAACAACGCTCACTGCGGCCATTACGACCGTATTGGCGAAAAAAGGACTGGCCCAGGCGAGAGCCTATGACCAGATCGATAATGCTCCTGAGGAAAAGGAACGCGGCATTACGATTAACACGACGCACGTGGAATATCAGACGGGCAAGCGTCACTATGCGCACGTCGACTGTCCGGGACACGCCGACTATGTGAAAAACATGATCACCGGCGCTGCCCAGATGGACGGTGCAATTCTGGTCGTCTCGGCCGCCGACGGCCCGATGCCACAGACTCGTGAACACATCCTTTTGGCCCGCCAGGTCGGCGTGCCTGCGATCGTAGTTTACATGAATAAATGCGACATGGTCGATGACAAGGAACTTCTGGACCTCGTTGAAATGGAAGTTCGCGAACTGCTCAGTTCGTATAAGTTCCCTGGCGACAAGATTCCGGTGATCCGTGGATCTGCTCTGAAGGCAATGGAAGGCGATGCTGGCGAACTCGGCGAAGAATCAATTGCCAAGTTGATGGAAGCTGTCGACGCATACGTTCCGCAGCCTCAGCGTGACAAAGATAAGCCGTTCCTCATGCCGGTCGAAGACGTGTTTTCGATCTCCGGTCGCGGTACCGTCGTTACGGGTCGCGTGGAGCGTGGCGTGATCAAGGTCGGCGAGGAAGTTGAAATCATCGGACTTCGTCCGACGACCAAGACCGTCGTCACCGGCGTTGAAATGTTCCGCAAGCTTCTGGATCAGGGCGAGGCGGGCGACAACATCGGCGCGCTCCTCCGCGGCACGAAGAAAGAGGAAGTGGAACGTGGCCAGGTGCTCGCGCACGTTGGTTCCGTGACTCCTCACAAGAAATTCAAAGGCCAGGCTTATATTCTGACGAAGGAAGAAGGCGGGCGCCATACCCCGTTCTTCAACGGCTATCGTCCTCAGTTCTACTTCCGTACGACTGACGTGACGGGCGTCGTGAAGCTCCCGCAGAATATTGAAATGGTCATGCCTGGTGACAACGTGGCAATGGAAGTTGAACTCATTACTCCGATTGCCATGGAAAAAGAACTGCGCTTCGCCATCCGCGAGGGTGGTCGCACCGTGGGTGCGGGCGTCGTTGCCGAAATTCTGGAATAAGGAATCGGCAGAAGATAGCTTCCTGAGGGGAGGGCTTTTTGGAGCCCTCCCCGTTTGGAGCATCAAAGAGAAGTAGTAGAGAGCAAAGTAGTAGAAGGATGTAAGTCATGCGAGTCATAGTGAGTCTCGATTGTACCGAGTGTAAGCGTAAGAATTATTCGACGACTAAGAATAAACAGAAGACTACCGATAAGCTCGAGTTCAAAAAATATTGCAAATTCTGCCGGAAACACACTCCCCACAAAGAGGGTAAATAACTTTATTTAGGGCAGTAGCTCCAACGGCTAGAGCAGCGGATTCCAAATCCGCGGGTTGTGGGTTCGAATCCCTCCTGCCCTGCCAAATTGCGCAGAGATAAAC
>MEQK01000051.1 GCA_001770175.1 Bdellovibrionales bacterium RIFOXYD1_FULL_55_31
GACATCCCGAAACGGACCCGTCGCGCTGCGTGGGCTGCACGATTTGCGTGAAATCCTGCTTCGCGGAAGCGCTTTTCATGCGGGACCGCACCCCGGCCGAACTCGCCGCACTCAAGGAATAGCTATGAACTTTATTCTGAACGGAACAGATAAGACCTATCAAGGCGACCCCGAACTCTCGCTTTTGAAATACCTGCGCGAGATCGAAGGAATCACCAGCGTGAAAGACGGTTGCTCAAGCCAGGGCTCCTGTGGCTGCTGCACCGTCGAGATGAGCGGAAAAGCCGTTCTTTCCTGCGCGACTCCGATGCGAAAAGTCGAAGGTCAGACGGTCACGACGACCGAAGGTCTTTCAAAACGAGTTCAAAATGCTTTCGCGGAAGCGTTCGTGACGAAAGGCGGCGTCCAGTGCGGGTTCTGCACGCCGGGAATCGTGATGCGCGCCAACACCTTGATCCGGGAAAAGCCGGCCCCGGCGCGCGAGGACGTGACCAAGGCGCTCCAGCCTCATCTGTGCCGCTGTACGGGCTATAAAAAAATCATCGACTCCGTCATCACCGCGGCCGACCACCTGAATTTGAACCGGCCGATTCCGACGTCAAGACATGACGGAAAAGTCGGCAGCCGGCTTCCAAAATACCAGGGCCGCGAGGCCGTGCTCGGCTTTCGTCCTTTTGTCGCCGATCTGAAGGAGCCCGGGATGCTTCATTCCGCGCTCCGGTTCAGTGATCATCCGCGCGCGCGCGTGCTCAAGGTCGATCCCTCGCCCGCTCTCGCGCTCAAGGGAGTTCTCCGTGTCATCACGGCCCGCGACATTCCGGGAGAGCGCGTGATCGGTTTGATCGTCAACGACTGGCCCCTGATGGTGGCCGAAGGCGAGATCACGCGATACGTCGGTGACGTTCTTTGCGCGGTCGTCGCCGAATCAGAAGACATCGCGAGAAAGGCCGCGAAACTCGTCAAAATCGATTACGAAATTCTAGAACCGGTCTGTGATCCTCATCGCGCACTCGAGCCGGACGCACCGAAGATCCATGCCGGCGGAAATATCCTCGCCGTGACGGAAATCAAGTCAGGAGAGCCGGAAAAGGCTCTCCGCGACTCAGCCTATGTCGTCAAACGCAAGTTCACGACCCAGAGAATCGAGCACGCCTTCCTGGAGACGGAATGTTGCCTGGCAAAACCCTGGACCACCGCTGACGGCAAACCGGGGCTCGAAGTCTATTCGCAAAGCCAGGGTGTTTACGAGGACCGCAAACAGATCGCGCGAATTCTCGGCCTGCCGGAGCCCTCGCTGAACCTGATTCAGGTTCAGAACGGCGGCGGATTCGGAGGAAAGGAAGATCTCTCGGTTCAAGGCCATGCGGCCCTTCATGCCTGGCTTCTGAAAAGGCCCGTTCGAGTGCTCCTCACGCGCGAAGAGTCGATGATGATGCATCCGAAACGCCATCCATTCGAAATGGATTACACGGTCGGTTGCGACAAAAGCGGAAAGCTCACCGTATTAATCGCTGAAATGATCTCGGACACCGGCGCTTACGCTTCCGTCGGGATGAAAGTGAACGAACGCGCCGTCGCCCACTCGAGCGGCGGATACACCGTTCCCGCCGTTCACGTGAAAGGGCTTTCGGTTTACACCAACAACATCCCGTGCGGCGCGATGCGCGGTTTCGGAGTCAATCAGGCCGCGTTCGCGGTCGAATCCTGCATCGACGAGCTTTGCGAAATGGGTGGCTTCGATCGGTGGCAATTCAGATGGGATAACGCCCTCCGCGAAGGAACAAAGACCTGCACGGGCCAGCTCATGAAAAGTGGGGTCGGAATACGATCCTGTCTCGAGGCGCTGCGGGACAAATTCAAAAACGCGAAATACGCGGGAATCGCGACGGGCATCAAGAATACGGGAATCGGCTGCGGCATGCCCGATATAGGGCGCGCCAAGGTCGTCATCGAAAGCGCCGACCGCGTGGTGATCCATCACGGCTGGACCGAAATGGGCCAAGGCGTCCACACGATGGCCATCCAGACTGTTGCCGAAGAGACCGGAATTGATCCGGCCCTGATCGAAGTCAAGGTTGAAACGGTAAGCGACACGGTCTGCGGGATGACCACTTCTTCGCGCGGGACCTCCCTTGTCGGTCTCTCGTTAATCGAAGCCTGCCGCGCTCTCAAAGCCGACCTCGGCAAAAAAAAACTCGCTGATCTTGTCGGCAAGGAATATCGCGGCGAATGGATTTGTGACTGGACAACCAAAGTCGGCGTGGAAAAACCCGGAGTCGAGACGGTCACCCATTACTCCTACGGTTACGCCGCCCAAGTCGTCGAACTCGACGATACGGGGAAAATAAAAACGGTCTGGGCCGCGCACGATGCCGGCAAGATCATGAATCCGACCCTTTTTGAAGGTCAGATTGAGGGCGCCGTCCATATGGGCCTCGGTTACGCGATCACCGAGGACTTCCCGATGGAAGGTGGCCGGCCCGTCTCGACCAAGCTCATAAAGTGCGGCATTCTGCGAGCCAAGGATACGCCGAATGTCGAAGTGATCGGAATCGAAGTCAAAGACCCGCACGGTCCCTACGGCGCGAAAGGCGTCGGGGAAATCGGGCTCGTGCCAACCGCCGCCGCCGTGGCCGGCGCGCTTTATCAATTCGACAAAATTCGAAGAACCAGTTTACCGCTGAAAGAACGGCGGCTGCTCAGGGGAGAATGAGAAACCTCCAGGGTTACTCACAGCTGGGCGCAGCGCCCACCCAGTCCTCGCGATAAGCCCTGCAGAGCCGAAGGGCGTTTGCGCGCGCGAAGGATTCGGAATCCTCGAGCGCACCGGAGAACGGCACGGTTTCGACAGGACCGGTGATCACCCGACGTACGACTGAATGGTAGTCCTCGCGACAGAGCACCACGGCTTTCCGTAAAATCGAGTATTGTGAATGGCCCTGATAGAAACCCCGCGGATTGGTGACATGGGTAACGGAACATTCGGTGGCTTTTTGGAGGCACCAGCTCTCTACCGTGCACCACGAAGGAATCCACTCCGGCGTGGCCTGAGCCGACCAGGAAAATATGACGGCCCAAAGTATCAGGAGTTTTTTCATAACCACCTCTGTTTTTAAGTACTTTTATGCACAACCATCGTCAAGTGCGGAAATCCCGCCTGAACTTCTCCCGGCTCAAGAACCTCCCGAACCCGCGTCCGACACGCGCAATGCCGTTATCGACGGCCACCTGCCCGCGCAAAATGATCGTGCGACATTTACCTTGAAGCCTATGGCCCTCGTAAACCGAGTAGTCACATTTCATATGATGCGTTCGCGAAGAGATCACATGCCGCACCTTGGGATCGAAAATGACGATATCGGCGTCAGCACCCGGTCTGAAGGCCCCTTTCCGGGGATACAGGCCGAAGATTTTCGCGGCCCGGCTTGAGGTCAATTCCACGAACTTCTCAAGACTGATCCGCCCTTTCGCGACGCCTTCGGAATAGAGAAGCTCCATCCGGTGTTCCACGCCCGGTATGCCATTGGGAATTCTTGAAAAATCCTTCCGGCCGAGTTCGCGCTGGGCCATCATGAACGGACAGTGGTCCGTCGCGACCACGCTGACGGCATCACTGGCGAGCCCCGCCCAGAGCGCCTTCTGATCGCCACGCCCGCGCAGCGGCGGGCTGAGGACGTATTTCGCTCCTTCAAATCCCGGTTTCGAATAAGCCGACTCATTGAGGAGAAGATATTGAATGCAGGTCTCGAGAAAAACGGGCGCCCGACCCGGCCGAGCCCCGAGCGCGCGCTTGAGCCCGGCCCCGCTGCTCAGATGAACGATGTAGAGCGGACAATTCGCGAAATTCGCGAGATCGATGATCCGGCTTACCGCCTCGGCCTCCGCCAACGGCGGACGCGAAAGCGCGTGATAGCGCGGCTCATAATGACCCTCCGCCCGAAACCTCTCGATCAAGTGGTCAATAAGGTCTCCGTTTTCCGCATGGGTAAGCACGATTCCACCCGCGTCCCGGACCTCCTTCATGACCTCGATCATCTGGCGATCATCGATCATGAGACTTCCCTTGTACGCCGTAAACGTCTTAAACGAGGTCACCCCCTGATCCATGCAGGTTCGAATTTCCCGGCGAGTGCGCTCATTGAAGTCCGTGACCGAAACATGAAAACCGTAATCACACGCGGCTTTTCCGCGAGCTTTCGCATGCCATTCATCAAGGGCGCCCTTGAGCGTGCCACCCCGAACCTGATTCGCAAAATCGAGAATCGTCGTCGTCCCGCCGTGAAGAGCCGCGAGCGTGCCCGATTCGAACGTGTCGCTCGAAGAGGTTTCCTTCAGCGGAAGCTCCATATGCGTATGCGCATCGATCCCGCCGGGAAATACAAAGCAGCCCTTGGCGTCGATCACCCTCCGGGCCGGGTTCGCGGGCAGTTTACGCGAGAGCGCCGGGGCTATTTTGGCGATTTTTTCGCCCAGAACGTGAATGTCGGCCCGAACCTTCTTGTCGGCGGTAACGACCATACCGTTAGTGATCAACAGATCGTTCAGGGCCGAATCCCTCGCCATCGGTTACTTTTTGCGGGCCTCTAAAATTGCGGCCGGAAGAGCTGCGTAGAAGGCGATCGAAGTCACAAGGTCGTCGACTTTCACGCAATCATTTGTCGAATGAGCATCTTCCTCGCGAGCGGGCCCGAAGCCAATGCTCGGAATCCCCAACTGTCCCATGCTCGCGATCCCGTTCGTACTGAAGACCCATTTGCTGATTCCCGTCTTGCGTCCCAGGGCCCGTTCAGCGGCCTTCGCCCCGGCCTGCACCAATGGGTGCTCTTCAGGCAAAACCCAAGTCGGATAATATTTTTCGGTCTCGAGGACCTTCTTCTTGTATGACGGCGTGGTGTACGTGAGGATCTCGACCTTCATCGTTTCGTGATCAAAGCTCGGAAGCTCACGGATTTGTTTAACCGCAAGTTCCTTATCCTCGCCGTGCGTGAGCCGGCGATCAATATGAATGCGACAGCCATCCGGAACCGCGCAGAGACTCGGTGTTTCGCACGAAATGTGCGTCACCGCGCAGGTTCCCTTGCCAAGGAACGGATCATCTTTGAGGCGATCGTTCAGTTTCTCGATTTCGGCGATCAGCTTGGTCATTTTATAAATCGCGTTCACGCCGCGTTCAGGAGCTGACCCGTGGCAGGACTTGCCCTTGGCGACCACATTGATTTCCATTCGCCCGCGATGCCCGCGATAGACATTCAGGTTCGTGCATTCGCCCATGCAGACGAAATCGACCTTGCCGATCGAGTTTTCCAAGGCGTAGCGGAGACCAAGACCGTCGCAATCTTCTTCTTGCACGGATCCCACGACAAAAATGGTGAATTGGTCGAGATCCTTTCCAAGTTCCTTGAAAAGCTTCGCCCCATACACCTGGACTGCGCTCGCGGCTTTGTTATCGGAGGCACCGCGGCCGTAAATGGTCCCGTTTTCGACCTTGCCTTCGTAAGGGTCATGGGGCCAGTTCGAAAGATTCCCGATCCCGACCGTGTCGATGTGGCCGTCGTAGACGACGCGAATCGGCCCGTGGCCGATCTGGCCGATGACATTACCGTAATCATCCGTCCAGGCCTTATCAAACCCCGCCTTCTTCATCTCCTCGACAATTCGATGCGCGACCTTCTCCTCCTGACTGCTTTCGCTCGGAATCTTGATCATCTCGCGAAGGAATTGAGCGCAATCGTTCCGATATTTTTCGGCCAGCTTCTTATAAGGCATGGGGACTCCTCTCGGTTCTTAAATTGATAACGCTAAACCGCCCCAAGCGCCACTTTTTCGCCAAAATGCGTCGAGAATGCGCTTTGCCGCGCAGAGTTATCGTTATTGCCGCCCGGTCAGCGCGGGGATTTACTTTTCGTGGTTTCGGTGAATAAATAGACGTTCTGGCTTTAATAATTCTGTCACTTTCCAAGAAGGAAATTTATGGCAAAGCACCTTCGTATTTTTTCTCTGGGCGGTAACGAAGTCTCCCCGGTGGGGATGCGTGATCCGAAAACCGGCAAGTCGATCAACCCGGATATCAATCTCCAATGGCAACGGACGATCGACACCTGCCGCATGATCGCGAACATTATTCAAAAATTCCCGAACGATCTTTATGTCCTCACCCACGGCAACGGACCTCAGGTCGGCAACATTCTTCTTCGCGCGGAGTACGCGCGGCCGATTCTGCACCCGCTCCCCCTCGACATCTGCGGCGCCGACACCCAGGGCGCGATGGGCTACATGCTGGCGCAGCTTTCGAATGAGCTGCGACTGCGCGGAATCGATAAGCTCGTCGCCGAGACCGTTACTCAAACCGTCGTCGACCTGAACGACCCGGACTTCAAGAATCCCTCGAAGTTCATCGGTACCACTTACACGAAGCAGGAAGCGATGGACCGGAAGGAAAAAGACGGTTGGGAAGTGAAACTCTACGGAACCGATGCGCAGGGACAGGAACTCTGGCGCAGGGTGGTTCCCTCGCCAGAACCTGTCGACATTATCGAACTCGACGTTGTCGACACTCAGCTTCGGGCGGGAATGATCCCGATCAGCGTCGGCGGCGGCGGAATCCCGATTGCCCGTGTGCAACCCAAGGTCGTCAATGATGAGGAAGTTTACGAATGCAGCCACGGCATTGTTTTCAAGCGCCCCTACCAGGCTGGCCAGGAACCCGTAAAGGTCTACTCCGGAGTCGAAGCCGTCATAGACAAGGATTTGGCTTCGGCTTTGCTTGGCAAGATGCTCATCGAGCGCGCGCGTGCTCGAAACGAAGACATTGAGGTCAGTCTCACCATTTTCACGAACGAAGACGGCGCCAAACTCAATTACAAGAAACCGAACCAGAAAGATCTCCGCCAGCTCACGTTAGCGCAGGCCAAGGAACTCTTCGAAAAAGACCCAGGAGACTTCCCGGCCGGCAGCATGGGACCTAAAATGAAGGCCGTCATCAAATTCCTGGAAAGCGGCGGAACGGCGGCCTACATCACGAAAACAAACCTCTTCGACAAAACGATCGAAGGCAAGGCCGGAACCACGGTTACTCGTTAAGAAGCAACGAGCGGCACCAGCCCGTACAGGGTTTGCCGCGCGGATTTGACCAGCACGGATGAGACACGGATTAGAAAGGACCTGAAAATGGAAAACGTCCAACAAACGATCAAAGAACTCGAATCGCTCAAAACCGACATGGTGAATAAGGACTTTTTGCTCACCTGGCAGAAATCCGAAGACGAGATTCTCGCGACCATCAAAGTCGCCGAAGCACTCAAGTCCCTTTTCGAGAAGAACGTGTCGACCCGCGTTTTTGATTCCGGTCTCGCCGTTTCTCAATTTCGTGATAATTCAACCAGGACCCGGTTTTCATTCGCCTCGGCCTGCAACATGCTCGGCCTCACGGTGCAGGACTTTGACGAGGGAAAATCCCAGCTCGCGCACGGAGAAACGGTCCGCGAGACTTCGAATATGATCTCGTTTTTGACGGAAGTCGTCGGAATCCGCGACGACATGTACCTCGGCGCGGGGCATACTTATATGAAAGAAGTCGCGAAGGCTCTCGACGGGGGACACAAGGAAGGCGTTCTGAATCAACGCCCGACGATCGTGAACCTTCAGTGTGATGTGGACCATCCGACCCAGTCGATGGCCGATTTGGCGCATCTCAAAAATTACTTCGGATCTCTCGAGAAACTCAAAGGAAAAAAGATCGCGATGACCTGGGCCTATTCGCCGAGCTATGGCAAGCCGCTCTCGGTTCCCCAGGGGATCATCGGTCTCATGACCCGCTTCGGGATGAATGTCACGCTCGCCTATCCGGAGGGCTATTCGTTGATCCAGGACTGCACGGATGTCGCCCAAAGTAACGCCAAGAAGAGCGGCGGGTCCTTTCAAATCGTGAACTCGATGGAAGACGCCTTCCGCGACGCCGATATCGTGTACCCGAAGAGCTGGGCGCCGTTCCACGTCATGGAGAAGCGGACCCAACTCCTGCGCACGAATGATTCCACCGGTCTCAAGGAGCTCGAAAAGCAGTGTCTCGCGAACAACGCCCGTTATAAGAACTGGGAATGTACCGAAGAGAAGATGAAGCTCACCAAAGGCGGCAAAGCCCTCTACATGCATTGCCTGCCGGCCGATATTTCCAACGTTTCCTGCAAGGAAGGCGAAGTCCAGGATACCGTCTTCGAGCGTTATCGCGTGGAGACCTACAAGGAGGCCGGCTACAAGCCGTTCATCATAGCCTCGATGATTTTCCTGGGTCGCTTCAAGGATCCCGCGAAGGTACTCGGCATTCTCGCGAAAAGCGGCAAAAGGCGGGTCGGGCTCTAAGATTCCATCACCAAGTCATCACGGAACGAAGTAACGCATCGGATCCCGGGATTTTCTCGCGCGATTTTTGAAGTCCGTTCCGCAGCGCCGAGCGAAGGCTCGCGCCCGGGCGTGCGCCTTTTTCGCGGGTCAGATCCTTGCCGCGAAAGATGATCTTACGCAAAAGCTCGCCCTTCCGCTCGGGAGAGTCCGGCAAGGCGAACGTCGCCTGCAGGGCGCTGTACAGCGTATCCAGATGAGCGGATGGAGAGTCGGCGACAGTCTCGATCAGCTGAGCAGCACCCGCGATCTCCGGCGCCGCGAGGATCGTCCGGCAAACCGAAGACTGAACAATCGCGTTGGCATTCGAAAACGACAGGATTTTACGAAGACGCTCTCCGCGATCGCCAATTCCGATATCCGGAACCGCCATCGCTTCGGCAAGGGATGCGAGTTCCCATCCGGTCAGATCATCACGGCTGAAGTACCAGTCGAGGACTTCCTTGCTCTTCGGAAGCACTGGCCGCGATTCGATGATCGCAACGAGCGCGGCACTCATGTCCCCCAAAACGGCGCGTTTTTTATGCCCGTTTATAAGTGAAAGCAACTTTTCGCTTGCGGCTTTTCTCAATGCTTCCTGATCGACGACTTCTGAGCTCCTTAGCTTGGCGATGGCCGCAAACGTTCTCGGGCCATAGCCGAAAGACCCGAGCACGCCACTGATCCACTTGTCCCGATCAGCCCTCGTTACCCCGCGGCTTCCGAGAGGCGGCATTTCTTCCAGAACTCTGGCGAGCAGGACGTCGTTTGCGCCAAGTGCAACAGATGCACCGGCTGGCACCCCCGTAACCGCTCCCGCCCCCCGAAGCGGTCGCGGCATAAGTATGCCGTCGATGAATTCGTGGTAGAGCTCACTGTTTTTCTGGCCCTGAGCATACGAGAGCACATGTTCAAGAACCGTCGCATCCGCGAGAGGAGAGGACGCGAGCGCTCTGATAAAAGCCGTATCGAGGAGATTGTGCTTTTCGAGAGATTCAAGCAACGTTTCCTTGTAGTTAACGACGTCGTGATAGCTGCCGGTCACCAAACCGCCGACGAGCTGTTCGAGAGCCGCTTTCCGGATCTGTTGCTCGATCGCCAATTCCGCGCGGCCCGTCATCACGCGGTGAAAAGCGTAATAATCGATCTTCCTGATAAGACCCAACTGCTTCGAAAACAGCTTGCGATCGAGGAATTGCTGAACTTCTGAACTGGACTGAAGTTTCTTCTGAATTTTATCCAGGAGCTTGAGACCCCGTTTCGATCCGGCCTTTTTCAGATCCAGCATGGACTCAAACAGCGTGTTGAAGCTATATCCGATCGAAACGGGATCGCGAAGAATTCTGTCGAGCGCTTCGAGCACCCGCTTGGGATCGGGATCATTCTTGAAAATGCAGTCGTTCAGCTTCGCCTCGACGAGTTTGGCATTGCCGCTTCCCAGAAGGGATTTGAATCCGTTCAGATCAGGATTCTTGAGAACATAGCCGCGATCACCCCGTCCATGCTCGAGCCAACCTTGAACGGCGAGATCCTCGCATTTTTGATTTGGCCGAAATGCTCGAAAAAGCGTGGCGAGCGCGCCAGAGAAGGCCGCGGCACTTTCGGGAGAGATCTCGTCGGCTACGGGGTTATCGAAGACCCGGTTTCTCTCGTCATTCAGCGTCGCGATTTGAGCAATATGATAAGGCAGAGACAGCTCGCTCCTCGCATTGCGGCCCGGGCCGCTCTTCGTCCAACCAAAAACCGTCGCGGCCGGAAAGATCCGCAGATACCGTGACGAAAGCGGATTGTCCTGATCGAGCGTGGCCGAATATTCACGATTGAGGTCCGAAAAACTCTGCGTCAGGTGATCTTGTTCGCGAACCGCCCCGACCCGTCGCATATGGAAATCCGCAGAAAACTCCTGATCATCGGCTTCCTCGATCTGGCCGGAGCCCGCCGTCCGACAGCCCTCGAGCCAAAGAGCCTTGATCTCCTTGAACCAACCCTTGTATTTGGGATCGCACGAGAGCTTCTCCATGAACTCAAGCGTCAGCTTTCCAGTTCTGCGGGTGCGAATACCTCCAAATGATCCCGTGTGATGTCCTGAAATGACCAAGCCGTCGCATTTCTGTCCCGAGGCGATCATTTCCCGAACCATGGTTTCGAATGAAGACTGGGGCTCGGAATTCTTATCCGGATCATGAAATTCCCGAACCTGAATCATCCGCGGGGAAACAACCCCGAGCTTGCGGGCCATCTCGTCCATCGCTTTGAATTCTTCGGAGCTGTTCAGACTGAAATAGCAGAGCTGAAAGGCGCTTTCAGACGCGGACGCGGCAACCGGGTCGGTCGGCGCGACCGCATAGACGAGTAAAACCGCCATCATCCAAAACCGGGCCTGTATACACATTCCAATATCGTTATCGGAATTTTGACGTCAGCCTTGTAATTAATAATTCTTCAATGATTACCGCTGATTGAAACCCTCGATCAGTTTATCCCAGTCGTGGAGCTGGGAGAATTTCTCCTGCCAGAAACCGGGGCTCCAGAGTTCGCGAAGTTCTTCGACCGTTTTGCCCTGCTGCTCTACCCAGGTGAAGTACTTCAGATTATGAAGCGCCTTCTGATCGTGGTAGCCGAGCTCCTTCATCGAATCGGTGCCCACACCCCGGAGATACCGCTCAAGATCGACGGTGGCCTGTGACTCGGAATAATTCCCGTGCGCGTGATTCAACTCACCCAGGCGTGACTGATACATCTCGGCGGAATCGGTAAACATCGTGACGATCACGTCATCCTTATCGAACTCGAAGTACTTTGCCATTTTGATCGAAGCGATCAGATTGCAGATGCTCGAGATCCCGAGAAGCGGAAGCGCTTCGATTGCCTTCTTGGAAATCCCGTTCGCCGCGAGAACCTTCTGTCCGGCCGCTTCGTTGAACAACCTCAAAACGCGCATCGTGTTCTCATCGTCAACCGCGACCACGGCATTCGTGTTCCTGACGTTGTGAACCCAGGGCACGTGCTTGTCGCCGATCCCTTCGATCCGGTGATCGCCAAAGCCATTCCGAAGCAACGTAGGACACTGAAGCGCTTCGGTCGCGGCCACGCGAATCTGCGGCGCGATGGTTCTGAGATAATCGCCGGCGGAAATCGTCCCCGCCGAGCCAGTGGACGAGACGTAAGCGGCGAGCCGGGCCTTCGGACCCGCGACGGAACGATACGCCTCTTCAACCGCGTTCCCGGTCACATGATAATGCCAGGCTGCATTCCCGAATTCCTCGAACTGATTGAAGATGAGACAGTCTTTGCGGGTCTTCTTGATTTCCCAGCATTTGTCGTAAATTTCTTTGACGTTGCTTTCACAGCCCGGCGTCGCGATCACTTCGGCGCCGATTTTTTTGAGCCACTCGAAACGTTCCTTGCTCATCCCCTCGGGCAGAATCGCGACCGCCGTGCACTCGAGAAGCGCGCAGTCGAACGCCCCGCCGCGACAGTAATTTCCGGTCGAGGGCCACACCGCTTTTTGGGTGGAAGGATCGAACTCGCCCGTCACGAGACGCGGGACAAGACAACCGAATGCGGCGCCGACCTTGTGCGCGCCGGTCGGAAAGTATTTGCCGACCAGTCCGATGATCTTCGCATCGACGCCCGTCAACTCGCGCGGGATCTCGACGTAGTTCACGCCGCCGTAAAGCCCGGTATTGACATCGTTCTTCCAGGTGATCCGGAACAGATTGAGAGGGTTCACGTCCCAAAGACCGACCGAGGGAAGCTTCTTCTTGATTTCCGCGGGAACCTTTTCAGGATGAATCTGCTGCGAGAACGTCGGAATGATCACTCCCCGTTCGCGACAGCGCTTGGCAGTCTTGTTTACGACGGCTTCGTTTATTTTGATTTTCTGCACGTGAATTCCTCTCGGTGGGAGTCAGCAAAATCGCTTCCTGCGCCTGTGACTCCAACCTACAAAGGAGCGCCCGGACGGTCAAGTGCGCCGATTAGCCGACGTAAATCCTCTATCTTCGGAGCGATCCGGTGCGGCTGGCCCACGGCCTTCATCGCGCTCGCGACGTCTTTCAGGCCATTCCCGGTGATCAGGGCCACCACGCGCTCTCCCGGACGGATCTGACCGGCCGCGACCGCTTTCTTCAGCCCGGCAATCGAGGCAGCGGCGGCAGGCTCGGCAAATACACCTTCCGCTCGAGCGAGAACCTTTATGGCTTCGAGCACTTCTGAATCCGAAACGGAGATCGCGAACCCGTCTGATTCGCGCAGCGCCGCGACGGCCGCCTGACCGTCGCGCGGAATGCTCACGGAGATGCTGTCCGCGATGGTCTCGCCGCTCACGGGCCGGATCACTCCATCCGTTTCGTGGGCACGCTTGATCGCATCACTTTTTTCGGCCTGCACGGCGACCAGCTTCGGCAGACGATCGATCAAACCGAGTAAATAGGCTTCGTAAAAGCCCTTCCATATTCCGCTGATGATATTGCCGTCCCCGACCGGAACGAAAACTTTATCCGGACAACGCCATTCGAGCTGCTCAAGAAGTTCGAATGAACAGGTCTTCTTTCCTTCGCGCGTGAAGGGGTTATAGCCGGTATTCCGGTTGTACCAGCCGTACTCGGCGGTCGCCTGGAGACACAGGTCAAAAGCCTGGTCGTAGTTGCCTTCAACGGCAATGACGGTCGCGCCGAAAACGAGAAGTTGCGCGATTTTCGCGACCGGTGCGGACTGCGGGACGAAGATGATGGTCCTAAGCCCCATGACCGAAGCCAGGCACGCCAAAGACGAAGCCGCGTTCCCGGTCGAGGCCCCGGTGATGAGCTTTTCGCCTTCTTCGAGGGCTCTTGCGATCGCGATCGCCCCCGCCCGGTCCTTGAACGACGCACTCGGATTTCGACCGTCGTCTTTTATGAAGAGCCCCTTGAGTCCGAAATCAGCGGCCAAAACACGCGATCGATAAAGAGGCGTCGGTCCGATCTGAAGAGGGACGGCATGTTTCAATCCGCGAATCGGAAGCGCATCGAGGTAGCGCCAGATCGTTGGATCGAGATTTTTGGCGAGAGCCTTGCGAGTCAGTTTTTTCCTGATGCTGGCGTAATCGTAAACTACCTGAAGGTTTCCGGAACATTCCGGACAAACGTACCGCACTTTCGCCAGAGCAGATTCCTTGCCGCAGTTGACGCATTTCAAACCTGAGATTTTTTTCATTTGAGCTCTATGTCAGTTTCATGGGCGTTGGAGTTGCGCCGGGCAGCACCTGCCGCGAATCGAGTTTAACGGGTTCCGGGGGCGCTTTTTCCAGCCGCACGCGTTCGAGTTCCAAGCGGAGAGAATCGGCCTGACGCTGGAGCTCGCCTTTTTCCGCGACGACCGCGCGCAAATCCCTGGCCAGCTTCTCAAGTCTCGAAATCCCCAGCTCTTGTTCGACGGCTTTCTTTTGCGTTTTCTCGAGTTCCAAGCCAAGTCGATCACGTTCCTGCTGAAGACGCTGTGAGATCCGTTTATAGTGATTGATGCCTTCCTGGCCGATCCGATTTCGCCTTTGCAGCTCCGTAACCAGCTCACGGATTTTGCGGTCACGTTGCAGAACCTCCGTCCAGTGCGCTCTCAAGCGGGAAATTTCGTCCGTAGCCTCCCTCGTTCTCTCACGTTCCTGTTGCAAAGCCGTTTCGGTGGATTCCAGCTTGATCGAAACCGCCGAGGCGGCTTCCCGCTCCCGGGTAATCGTAAGTTCAGCCTGTTCACGATCCCTGAACAGCTTGTGCTTGATTTCCTGATCGGCCCGGATCTGACCGAGAAGCTCTTCGCATTTGAGCTGCTGCGCCTTGATCTGCGTCTCAAGCATCGAGACCCGCTCGTGGGCGTGGTTCAAAGCCTTTTGCCATCGGGCACGCTCGACCAACAGCTCCTTTTCGAGCGCGCGGGTCCTGAGAACCTCGCGCCTGAGCGGCTCTTCAAACTTCTTCGCGGTCCGCGCGGCGACCGTTCTGGCAGCCGCCGAAAGCAGCTCCATTTCGTCGATCAGCTCCTGGTCGAAATCGAGCCCACTCTTTGGGTTCTTATCGTCTGATCGCTGCTCGAATTTCATGGAAGTCCCCCATCACATCGTGCACAGCACCATCCTGGTGCCCCATCCTTAAGTATCGAGCCGAAGCGGCGGCGATGTCAATTTTCCAGCCGCGCTCAAGGATTGCGGTAAGACGCTGCGCGTTATCGCGCACGACCACATTGAAAAACGAGCGCCAATCAAAGACGATGAGATGTGCGCAAAACAATCCGTTACCTGACGAGAACCATTCGCGGCAAGCTCACGACGATCGGCTGCGCGATCGTCGTGATGATACTCATACTCGGGGTCCTGCACGGCTACATGTGGGAGTCAATCGCGGAAATCGAAGCTTGGCGTATTCACTCATTACGCACGGAACTCCTGATTCATGAGTTAAGATTCCTGGAGAAAGCGGCCGAAACGCGAAACCCCGAAGAGCGCCGCCTTTATGTCGGCCAATACATCCAAAAACGGGCCGAGCTCGTTTCAGAACTAGAAGCACTCCAGGGGCCCCGAGGTATTTTTGTCCAGAGCACGACCATCAGCACGCAAGCAGACCAGGAAAACGCGATCAGAAAGACTTTTCTCGAAAACATCCGCTCCCTCGAAACTCGCCTCAGGACCGCTCCCGGAAACGAAAACTTGATCGCTTCAGAAGGCGACCTTCTGTACGCGCTCTCAAAATCTCTCCGGGCAGCGGGAGCGCTTCACGAAAAGCTGCTTTGGAAAGACGTGCGGCGCTATCAAAGGCTGGTGCTCGTCATGATATTCCTAGGTACCTCCGTCCTGTTGCTCGGAATATGGATCGCCGCGCGAACGACTCGGAGAATTCAACTCGTCGCGAACACCGCGAACGAAATCAACCGCGGCAACCTGAACAGCAAGGCTCCCGAGGCCGGCTCGGACGAACTGTCGGATCTTGCGATTTCGTTCAATCAGATGACCGAGAAGCTCATTCAGGAGAAGGAGTACAGCGAAAGCATCCTGAGCTCGATGGGCGAAATGCTCGTCGTCGTTTCAGAAGCCGGAACGATCCTGCACGCGAACACGGCTTGCCTGGATGCGACCGGCTATGAGCGCGATGAACTTCTCGGGAAAGAGATCTGCCTTCTTATTCCCGAAAAGGATTTTTGCAAAGACATCATGGCCGGAATCAAAAGGTACGGAGTTCAGAAGGACTCGTCGATCAGAGTCGTTCAAAAGGGCGGGACGGAGATCTCAGTCGCGGTTTCCGGAACTGCCTTTTCGAGTCGTAGTTCATCGGGGACGTCCAAAGGCGCGATTCTCGTATTGAAGGACATGACCGATTACAACCTGCTCATGGAGGAATCACAACGGCGATCCACCGCCGAAGCCACGGCACAGCTGGAGAAAGAAAAGTCGGCGGAATTAACCGTTCTCAATCAGAAGTTACGCGAAACCCAAGCGCAGGTGATCGAAACAAGCAAGTTCGCCGCCCTCGGCGAGATGGCGAGCGGAATCGCTCACGAGATCAACAACCCTCTTGCCATTATTCACGGGAAGGCGGGGCAGTTAAAGGACCTCATCGAGGTCGATAAGCTCGATCCGCTGAAGATAAGCGAGATCGCGACGAAGATTGAAGTAACCGCCATGCGCGTGGCCAAAATAGTGAAGAGTCTGAGAACCTTTGCTCATGACGGCAAAAGTGAGCCGACCCAGAGGCTCGCGCTAAAGGGTATTCTCGACGATGCGCTTGATATGTGCCGTGAACGCTTCAAAATTCATGGAATAACGCTGATCGTTCCCGAAATCTCTCGTGGGGTGGTCCTTGAGTGCCGAGGTGTCCAGATTTCGCAGGTTCTCATCAATCTTTTGAACAATGCCCACGATGCGGTGTGCGAGGTTCCTGAAAAGTGGATCAAGGTGGAGCTCGACAGCAACCCCGATCATGTCGAAATCAGCGTCACTGACAGCGGAGAGAAGATCTCACCCGAGATTCGCGCGAGACTCATGGAGCCGTTCTTTACGACAAAACCTGTCGGTAAAGGTTCCGGCCTGGGGTTAAGTATTTCGAGAAGCATCATCGAGAGCCACCAAGGACAGCTGGAACTTGATTCCGAGAGCCAGCAAACACGGTTTGTAATTCGCCTTCCGTGGCGTCAACCCAGGGAGGGCTCGGACGCCCCCACCACTGTCAATACGACCAATTTCTAATGACGACTCAGATCGGAAAACGAAACCCGGCACGCACTCCCGCACCGAAGAGATCCATGCTTTGAACAGTGCCGAGGGTCAGCACTCCCGCAAAGTCCAGCTCCGCTCCGCCCAGGGCGTTCCAGAGCCGGTTCAGACGCGTATTTAGCCCTGCCGAAAATTCAAAAGGGACTCCAACGAAAACGAAGCTTTCTCCGAGAGCGGAACGGGTCGCAAGCGCAACCGTCGGAAGGAGCGAGGCCGAGGTGTACGAGTGGACTCCATCCCCTCGCAAAATCCGGGGGTAAAATTCGAAACCCGCCGCCACCGGAAACACATGCAACGCCTGTTCGGCGCGCCTGCTCAATCCGTCAGAAGCAACGATTCCCGATCGATTCAGCGAAAAGTAGCCTGCGCCGAGTTTCCAGGCGAACGAGCCCACGCGAAAAGTCTGCCGAACCGGCATGATGTAAGAGGCAGAGAGGTAAGGAAGCGAATCAGGCCGAAACGCGTCGACGGAATCAATTCGGCTGTTCACGTGAATCTTTTCAAGACGGCCCGGCTTCCAGGACGAAACGGAAATCGCGAGACGGCCCTCGCCGGCACTGGCCGAAGACAAAGGAGTCGTCGTCTCCTGGAATCGGCTCTGCGGGATATCGAGAACGATGCCCTCAGAGGCGGCGCAAAGAGAACCACCCAGAAACGCAACCGCAAGAACACCGAGGGAGCTGAATCGTGAAGTCATCATTTATTCTGGTTACCTCCGGCATTCTTGACTCTGGGGAGAAGGGTGACCGAGTAATGGAGATTCATTCGTGAGTCAAAGCGGCAATCCAAGCCACCATCGAGAGAGACGGGATCCCTCATCTTGCAATCTAGGGTGACTTTATAAGGCTGCCCTTCGAACTGAATACTGAGGGCCGCGAAGAGGCGACCCGTGCTGAGATCCAATTGCCCCTCGAGGATCGGGGGATTTTCCATTCCCGTATTCCAGGAAACTTCAACGAACTTGATGGGTGAAATCAGCTCCACGAATTCCGCCCCCGAACTCATCGGGTAGGTTCGGATCATCGCTTCGATTTGAATCACGCCATGGGGCTTTCCCAAATCCGGGGTTTCACCGTAGTAAACGACCTCCGGCAGCTCGATTCCCGGGCGGCCCGCCGAGCCGGAATCGACCACTCCCAGCGGAGCGTCCTTTACCAGATCGAACGAAACACCACGGTCGGAGTAACCGTCGACTTCAAACTTGCCCTGGAGCGTTCCGGAATCAGAGATCTCCGCCTGCATGTTGACGGCCAAGTCACTTTTACCGGTCGCCACGCTCGCCGTTGCTTCGAAACTCTGGTCGACATAGTTGAACGA
The DNA here is from genome assembly GCA_001770175.1 of Bdellovibrionales bacterium RIFOXYD1_FULL_55_31. GTDB lineage: Bacteria > Bdellovibrionota > UBA1018 > UBA1018 > UBA1018 > XYD1-FULL-55-31. The sequence goes on from MEQK01000051.1 coordinate 17,933, forward strand.
ATTCGCGGTAAAGTTCAGTCGCTTCACCTGACTGCCTTCACCGATGATCACCTTAGCCTGGATCGTGGCCTGTTGCTGAGAGCCGCCCGAACCGCCTGATTTAATTTTTGGTTCAAGCCGGATTTCGACAGGGGCAACGGGACTGTTTTGCGACAGATCCCATTGAGAGACCAACACTCCACGGTAGATCCCGGCTACGGCTTGGATTTTGGCCGTATCTCGTCCCACCTTTTCGTTTTGCCAGTCTTCCAGGGTTTTATCCTGGCATGCAACAAGTGAAGCCCCCAGAAAAAGGGCGAAGCCCGTTGCGACCAAATGATGATGCTTGAGCATAGGATCTCCTCGCTGTCACGGTGCGTTATACCCGTCCGGGACTTAGCCCGTCAAGAACCCCCTTTAGGAGTGGCAAGTTCTCGTTTTTCTAGCCATTCTACGAGTTCAGAAAGGCTGTAACCCGAGGCGACGTAATACTTCGCGGCCCCGACAATCAGGTCATACTTCGCCTGATCATAAGAGGATTCGGCCTGGAGGTTGGTTTCTTCAGCCTTGAGCAGCTGCAGATAATCAGTTCGCGAAAACCGATATTCCTTTTCAGCCTCTTTCAAGGAGTCACGCGCATACTCAAAAGCGAGGCGGGAAGATTCAATCAGGCTGAGTTGAAGAGCGAGGCCCTTTTCGGAACGGATCTGATCCAAGGAAGCCTTGTCGCGAGTACGCGCCTCCTCGATCTGAAGTTGCGCTTCTTGCGAAGCGAGCTGCTTTCGTTCCCAAACCGAAGAAAGCCCGCTGAAAAGCGGAATCGTGAGCTGCACCCCAACTGACCAATTCGTCGAATATCCGTCCAGAAGCTCGGATTTGGCGAAAGAGGCACGCCCCCAATTTCCGACCGCGTTCAGCTTCGGCCAGTGCTTGGCCATCGCGAGGCTGTTTTTGTCGGTAAACTGATCTTGAAGGAGGTTGACGCGCTCGATCTCGGGAAGCCGGTACGGCTTGGCTTTCAGTGATTCTGAGATCCTCTTCCAGTTCGGAAAATCAAGAACGCCTTCGATTCGGATCTGTTTCAGGTTCTTGTCGCCGAGAAGGCTCGCGAGTTCCGCCGCGGCGATCTCGATTTGACTGCGAGCTTGCGCGATTTTCGGGGCAAGAAGAGCGAGCTGCGTCTGGATCTGCAAAACGTCAAGAAGCTGGGTCCTGCCGATCTTGAGTCGTGCTTGGGCCGTCGCGAGAACTTTCTTCTCGACGACTTCGGTCCTGAGCAGAACCTGAAGGCGCCTTTCATTCAGGACAAGATTGTAAAAAGATTGAATGACTCTCAAGGTCAGGTCACGTTCGGCGATCTCAATTTCGAGTTGCCGGATGCTCTTTTCTTTCCGCCCGCCCTTGATGGCCGCCAGAACGCCGAGATCAAACAGGGGCTGCGTACCTTGAAAGGCGAGCTGATAATAATTGTACGGCTCGCCTCCAAACGCCGGATTACCGACGTTCAGGGCGTCTTTTCTGTACGAAAACGTCCCCGTAGTCGCAACGTTCGGGAGTATCTGCGCGACTGAAACCGTGAAAGCCGCGTCGACTTCATTCAATTTCTCACGAGCGCTTTGAACCGCCGGGTCATGAGCAAGCGCCGCGTCGACAGCCGATCGAATCGTGAAAGCGGGCACCTCTTGGGCCTCTCCCCTCGTCAACACCACGAGCGCGAGGACGACGATGCAGCACCTGGCCAGAGCGATCATTGAAGCCGGTTGATTGTGCATAGCCCAGGAGGCTAGTCGTCCGCCGCAAAAATGCAAGGACATTTGCGGTGCATCAGTTCAATCACATTGTCCCGGATCTTCGAGTTGCGATATAGGGACGCCATGGGACGATGGAGCAAAATCGATTGGTACTGTCCTGATTGTGGCGAATACTGGATGACGACAGAAAACTGTTCACCCGGTTGCTGTCTCAAATCGGATTGCGAATGCCCGGACGCTCAGACGCTCGTCGCGATCAGCAAATGCCATCATTGCGGACAGGACCTGCAGAACGGAAGCGATCTTTGTTATCACTTCGACAGCCGCTCTCAGGCGGTCTGAACGAACTGGTAACCGGCGTCCACCGCTTTGATATTCAGGTCGACCGCGTCTTTCTTTTTGAAAGAAGTCCTGAGAACGTCGTAAATGCGCTCTCTGCCGAAGACCTTGTCATGCCCGAGATAAACGCCAACCGCGACCGCGTTCGCCGCGGCCTTTAATCCGAGGTTGGCGGCAATTTCGGTCAAAGGCGCGTAGATCGCTTTCACGTCATTGCGCTTCACCTTGCGCTCGATGATCGAGCTGTTGACGATGATCGTTCCGCCCGCCGCGACTTCGTTCTCAAAGGCATCGAGAGACGGCCCGTTCATGGCGATCAGGACGTTCGGATTTTTGATGAGTGGTGAACCGATGCGTTTGCTCGAAATGATGACGGAGCAATTCG
>MEQK01000052.1 GCA_001770175.1 Bdellovibrionales bacterium RIFOXYD1_FULL_55_31
CAAAAAGATCTACGAACTCGCGAACCCGCCCAAATGGTTCTGGGAGATCAAGGACGGGAACCATATCGACGCGATGACGTTGCATAACGGAACGTATCGCGACAAGTTGCTTGAACTTCTCGACTCCTGGCCCTATCGCTGACAGTTCTGTTTGCGCGAGGACTCCCGAAGGACATTGAAATAAAGACGGGCTTCCCTGAAGGTATCGTCAAGGTCCTGCAAAGCGCGGTACTCCCGTTTATACGCGGGGGTAGTCCTGTACGCTTTCACCGTTCTGGTTTTCTCGTGCAGGGCACTGGCGGCTTTCTTAAACTCCTCGGCGGTACTTTCAGCGCGCTCTCCGAATTCAAGCATGATTTGTCCGATCATAACGCAATCATCCAGGCGACGAAGTTCCGTGATCGTGTCCATGGCCGAGTCTTTCTCGGTCCAGCATTTCCCGACGATCTCGGCCGCTAACAGCAGTTGGTAATCGGCGGATTTCCCGGCTTTACGGTCCTTTTCGTATTGTTCCCGCGCGCCGGAATGCTTCGCCAGACACTCCCGGGCTTTCCGCGCCTGGTAAATATTGAATGGCGGGTCGTTCGATTCGACCGGCGGCAAAGGGTTCATGTAAAGATCCTCTTCACGCAAAGCGGGGGAATCCTCCTCTTTCGTGATCGCCGGGTCTGAATAGGCTTCGATATCAGGAAGAATACCGACGAGCTGCGGCGAGCGACCGCTCGGAAGCGTGTACACTCCTTCTGTTACAGCCATCATCAACATGGGATAGCCTTTAAATTGACCTTGAAACTGAAACGAGCCTTTCCCGTACGATCTTTCACCCAGAATCAGCGCTCTCTCGTGTTCCTGAAGGGCTCCAGCAAGAATCTCCGAAGCACTCGCCGAAGAAGAGTTCATCAGCACAACGAGCGGCAGCCGGGTCAAAGGCTCTCCTGCGGTCGCCTCTTTGGTTTGGAGGCGGACAATTTCCTTTCCCGGATCCAGGAAAAGCGACGCGATGCAAACCGCTTGCGAAGTACGTCCTCCACGATTTCCCCTGAGATCAAGAACGATGCCTTTCGGGTTCGACCGGAGGACGTTCTGGAGAGCTTGCCGCACGACAGAACAACTTTCGCTCGCGAATTGCTGAAGGGAAACGTAGCCGACCCGAACTCCGTCTATCGTCATAGTCTTGTCGGCGGATAAACGTTGCACCATCTTCTTTCGCTGAATATCGAAAGAATGCTCTTGTCCAGCCCTGAGGATGGTCACCTTTACCGACGAATCTTCCGGGCCGATAATCTTAGACCGTACCGCGTCAACAGTGAGCCCCCGAATCGGCTCTCCATCCACTTGAACTAATTCGTCGCCATCCTGGATTCCCGCTTGGGCCGCCTGTGAATTTCCATCCGGTTTAATCGAGATACCTTGTGGCGAATCCTTTAGGATAACCCCGATTCCTGCAAATGAAGGGCTCCTAATTTGAACCTTGGGTGAAAGCGCAACATAGACATGCGGGTCTAACAGAATTCCGAAGTAGGCGTTCCATGCCGCGGCCGTGATTTCAGCTTCCCGGGACGGCGCGCTCCTCATCACGAAATGTTCGGAATGTTTCAAGATCGATTCAAAATCGGCCTTCGGTCCCAGAAGCTCACGTTGTTTTGAAAGCGCTTCAAAAAGGGACTTCTGATACTTTCGATAAGCCTTTTCACTTCGAAGTAGGTCACGCTCCTTCACGGGAGACCACTTCGAAAGGACGAAAGGCGAAACCTCGACCGTGACACCCTGAAAATCGGTTCGATGACGTTCATAGTAGTCGCGTGGAACCCAGACCGCCAACGTGTCCCGGTAGCTCAGAATCGCGTTCATCGCCCAAAGGCACGCCTGAGATGCATTTGGATCAGTATTGCACTCCTTGTTTGAAATGACTTTTCGAAGGGACTCGAAAGTAAGCCCGGTGTCTCTCCATGCCTCCTCTTCGGACCCGTATTCCCTTGAGGCATTCGCGCCCGCGGCTAGCCGCGAGAGTGCGGGCAGGAACTGCCCCGCATTTTTCACCAGTCCCGCGTTCGAACCCGGGTCCCGGCACTCCCCGGTGCAAATCCGTCCTGAAGCGAAAGAATGCGATGAACCAAGCTGCGCAAGCAAAAGAAGGATCGTCAGAATCAAGGTGCCCTCGAGTTGTCTGATAAGTTTCAGTCCAGGATTCCTAAATACAGAATACCAGAAAGAACGCCGTTCGTCGTCTCGCACGGGGAATTCACGAGTAGTTGCCGATCCATTTCGTCGGGCGGGTCTCCCCCGACACATGCATGCAAGAGGGCGTGCAAGAGAGAGCGATTTCAAACAGTTGAAAGCCGGTTTGATCCCCCGTACAATGGATAGAGACGGAAAGATCACGTTTTTTCGCAATTTTTAGGTAAATTTCGGAACTAAACGGAGAACTTATACGGGGACTTTACCATGAAGCTTAGTTGTACGTTGCGATCCGGGGCTTGGGGACTCTTGGTGAGCTTGACACTGCTCGTGGCCTACGCCAACTCTTCTTCTGAACTCTCCGCTCCACCCGGCTCCGAACCCAAAGATTCCCCCAAAGATTTCTTCGAAACCAGTTGGCAGAACTTCACGACACGGCAACACAAACGTTACTCGAGCGAGGGTTCGGAACGTCTCGTTCGTTCCGGCTGCAACAGGATGAAATCAGAGGCCGGAGATGCCGCGGGCGCCTTTCTTCAGGGCGCGAATCAGGCGATCACAGGCCAGCACTTCCTGCAAACCCATGCCGTCCTGAATGCAAAACAATACAAAAAGCGCGCATGCGGTGAATATGGCCGATCCTATTCCCGGAACGACAGTCTTTACGATTCCCTGTCGAGCTACATCACCCAATACAACATTGCAACGGATGTCGAGAATTCGATCGCGGAAGCCCGCTGGGTATTCGAGGATGCGGCAAACACGGATGCCAAGCTCTCGCAAATTTTCACGTCGGAAGATGAGAGGCTCAAAAACGCCTTTCCTCCCAACAAGCCGTACCGGCCGAAGCGCTTCGCCCTGAGCACGATCACCGCAAAAGTCGTTCCCACGGTTCTTTCAAAAGACCAGGGCATGTCGAGATTACTTACCCAAGCAGAAGCCAACTACTACTGTTGCCTTCGTGGTTTCGAGGCCGGCGCTGATTTCCTGCAAGAGTCGCTCAAGAAGGCCGGAAATGACCAGCCAAAGGTGATGGAATGCAAAGACGAATTTGCGGTGGGGAAAAAGGTCGCACTCGATGCCTGCAAGGGCGTGTGCGACGACCCCGACAAGGAAAGAAAAGTGAAGAGCCGGCTCGGTTGCTTCTCGATCGGATATATTGAAACCGTCGCGGAATGTGAAAAGAGTTTCGAGCAGATGTGCCCAGCCGCTGGAATCGACAACAGCGCATTGAATAGCGACAAAAATATTCGGGGCGGCTCCGAAGCTTCACAAAACGATTCCGGCGCGCAATTGGCTGACGAGGCGGATTCCTATTCCGATGCCGCGGGGGGAGACTGATTCCCGGTGTTTCGAATGAACCGACCTTTCCACCTCCTGCCGCTGATCGTGTCCGTGAGTTTCGCGGCACTTCAGCCATCCGTCGGCAAAGCCGCATGCAACCCCGGCGAGAGATCCGCGCTCACGACGCACAACCTCGGCTCGTTCACGGAAGCCGCGACACTCCCCTACAATTCGGAGGTCTGCTTCCCGGAATCCTCGACCGAAGGCGAAGTCCGCGTGCGATCGGCCATGAATCCCGACCTGCAATTCACGGCGTCCCGAAGCCGGCTGGTCCCGTTCACCAGCGACCAGGAACGTGAAAAAATCAGCGCCGAAATCGAGCAGAGTTATAGCGGCGCATCCAGCGGCCCTACGGGGACCGGCACCGGTGAAAAGGCAGACTGCTTGAGAACGAATCACCCCGGCGGCCCGCCCGGTCCCGGTACGCAAGTACCGGCACCTCAACCGAGCGGAAGCCCCGCGACCGGGGACACGACGCCTTCAGCCGGAAGCGGATCCTCGGGATTGCCGGGTTTTGAAAACTCTCCCGTCTTAACGAATCCCGCCCAGGAACCCCGGTCAACGGGCGCAATTTTCGGGAACGGGGCCCCGACACGCGTCATGCCGGCGAACAACATCGGAGCAATTCAGGAAGCTGCCAATCTTGCGCAGAACGCCCATGGCAACGAACTCTCCGGAACCGCAACGGCACAAAGAAGCGCCGCGAGCGCCGACATTCGGCACGATTATCAAACTCTCCAGGATACCTATCGCAGAATTCCAAAACAGGAGCTTGGCAACCGCTTTCAACGCGCGCAACAGGAACTCGACCGGATGGCTGGGGATTTTCAGGCCTTCACTCAGGGTGGCCAAGGACAGGAGATCAGCCTGGCCGACCAGACCCAGTACCGCAACGCTATCCTGAATGCCCGGGATAAGGCACGGATCGCGAAAGAACTGCTGAATCTCGGCGAAGCTCAAGGGGGCGGTGCTGGCTCTGCCGACGGATCGAACCCGCTCGCCCAAACCAAAGACCTGGAAGAACTGTTTTCCAACGGAAGCGGGGCAACCGCTTCGGATTCACTCGCGGATCGGCTCCTGATGCTCGCCGGTCTTCCCGAAGATCTCCGGGCCAAGGTTTTTTCGAAACTGCGATTAAAAGACCGGCACACGCTCAAGCTGCCGGATGGACGCTCGAAGAAACTCGCCGTTCTGAGAAATGACAGCGGCCGTGAACAGAAGCAAGCCCTTGATTGCGCCAAATTCGTGGCCTCCGCGCTTTCAGCTGAATCACGAAAATGGCAATTCACGACGCTCGACCTGAAATCGATCTGGTACAAAGCGCGGACCGGACGCCTTCCCGTTCCGCCGAAATGGGGTAAGGGTCGGGCTGAGTTAATCGAGAAATTCGCCGACGGTTTCGTCCCCGTTGACCTGTACCTCGGAGAGCGACCAAAGGCGGGAGACCTTTTGGTCTATCGCGTTCCGGCCCATCCGGAAGGCAGAGTCTTTATCGTAAGGGAATACAACCCCGAAACCATGGTCGCCAAGGTGCTCGAGGCCAACAGCCAGGGCGCGCTCCAGACGCGGGAGGTTCCGCTTTCGTTCGATCCGCCACAGCTGGCGGTCAGGCTGGTTCGTCCCGGTTTCGTCGATCTGAGGCTCAAAGCAACCGACAATGCGGCCTGCAAGTATCGCGGAGGAGCTTCGCCATGAAGACGGCCTTCCTCCGAACAGTTTTTAGATCCTGCAGAGCGATCGCTCTCGGAATACTTGCCATTGCGAGCGTCAGCTCAGCGTTTCTGTTCGTCCTCAGCGAGGAAGCACAGATCGCGCAAAGCGGTGCGCCAACAGAGCACGAACGCCTCCGCTTCAGAAATACTTTTAAGAACCCCGAAGAAGTGATCAAATATTATTGCGGCCGGGATGCTTCCGGATTTGTCTGGTCGGGCCTCCTTGACGTCGAACGCCGCGCGTTCACGTTGTGGAAGGAACTTCCTCAGCATGATTCGTTCTTCATCGCGCAAAACTATGAAGTCCTTCCCGCGAAAGAAAAGGATAACGAGGCTCTGGTGGAAGTCCGGTACCTCCTATCTGGCATCGGCGATGCGCACGGGACGGTCATGCCCCCCGCTCATCGCGAACACCGGGTCACCTTTCGCTTGAAAAAGGATCAGGGCGCCTGGAAGATCGCCCAGCCCGATGGCTCAACCATTGCACCCGTCGTACTTGCTTCAAAATTCCAATACGGCGAAGCGAATTCGCACACCCAGTAGCGATACGAGCCCGCTACCTCTTGTAAGTCGCCATAATTCCGATTATGAATTCACTTTATGCTTAGAAAACCGTCAAAACTCATCCAACTTGGACTTGCAACAGCCTTGGCGCTCGGCCTCACCCATCAGACCGCTTCGTCAGCGCCAATTCCTCCACCGGATTTTCCTTCTCTTGTCGAAAAAACGCTCACAGGGGTCGTCAACGTTAGTTCGACAACGGTCATCAATTATCGCGTTCACGGAATGGAGGATTTTCTCCTCTTCTGGGGTATCCCGCGCGAGCGGAAACAAACCTCTCTCGGGAGCGGTTTCCTGATCGACAAGGAGGGCTTCGTTCTGACCAATAACCACGTCGTCGAGCAAGCGGCCGAAGTGATGGTCACGCTCTACGACAAGCGTCAGTTCAAAGCCAAAATCGTGGGTAAAGACCAGAAAATGGATCTGGCTTTACTTCAGATCAGGGACAAGGAACGCCGTATTCCGGACAACCTCGTTCCGGTAGCGCTCGGTAATTCGGAGACGGTCCGAATCGCTGAAACCGTCTTTGCCGTTGGAAATCCCTTCGGCCTCCAGCACACCGTCACCGTTGGAATCATCAGCGCGAAAAACCGGACCATCGGACAGGGTCCTTTTGACAATTTTCTTCAAACCGACGCGTCCATCAACCCGGGCAACAGCGGCGGCCCTCTGTTCAACTCAAAAGGCGAGGTGGTCGGAATCAACACGGTTATTTTCTCCCGCTCAGGGCAAAGCGGTGGCCTCGGATTCGCCATTCCCGTCAATGAAGCGAAACAACTGCTTCCCGATCTGAAGAAATACGGACGAGTTCCCCGACCCTGGCTCGGAATCATGGCCGAGCGCATGACGCCCCAACATCAAGTCTATTATCAACTGCCGATCGACCGAGGTGTGCTGATTTACAACATTGTCGAAGGAGGACCGGCCGATGACGCCGAACTCCGCCAGGGCGATATCATCCTGTCGATTGACGGCACCGCGACAGAGGACCCGCACGAAGTCGAGCGTGCCTTGGTAAAACGCCGCCCGACGGACACGACAAAACTTTCAATTCGCCGCGGCCACAGAACCCTGCAAGTCACCGTGAAATTGCAGGAGCTCCCACGGCTCGAAAACCTTCCTCAAGGAATCATCTGATGGAACGACGCAGACCCGATTTACTCAAGTCCAGCCCCCTGCCGGTCGATTACCTCCGAATGGTATCAGAGGTGTTTACCGCGAATTTCGATTCGCCACTCAAGAAGCTCAAGAAATTGGCAGGCGCCATGCCCGCATTTTCCGGACATGGCGAAATTTTTTCTCAAGAAATCGTTCTCGCCGTTTCCTTGAGCATCAAAGGGCATCTCGCGGCGACAACGGTCTATGCCAGCGTCGATTTTGACCCAAAAGCGAGTTCGCCGACGGTTGAAGAATTGCTCAGCGGATGCGTGGACGCGATCGGAACCGTCTTTAGCCAGCTTCTGCTCGAGGATCGCCTGAAGCCGCTCCTCGAAGAACCGCTTTCAGCTCTCGAAAACGTTCCATTCGAGTGGACGGCATTGGAAGTGGAACGGCGCCAGGTCTACATCAAGCTTGACCGCGCAAACCTGGACCTGGAGCGCCTGACGGACGACTGGCTCGCCAAGCACGACCCGGAATTCAAGAAAAACCGAAAACTGGAAGAGGAAGCGGCCAAAGAGCTTTTTGTAACCGGGCCGAAGAGGAAAGGCTAGAAGCTTTCGCCTTCGTCTTCAAAATCCCGCTTGATGTTGTCGATCAGAGAATCGACATTCTCGCCCTCAACGTCAAAATCATCAACCGACTCATCGAGATCCAAATCGTAAATGACCTTGGCGAAATCCTTGTCGTTCGCGAGATCCTGCCGAATCGCTTCGATGTACTTGTCGGGGTATTTTGCAACGAGTTCTTCGATGTACTGGTTGAGCTTCTTCTCTTTGAGAATCAGTTCCTTGCGTTTTACCTTTTTCCAATTCTTGATGTAGTGAAGCCTGCAGTATCCAGCAGCCGTCGCGAGCCCTTCGCATGCAACTTCGCGACAAACATCGCCGTTATCCAGTGCGCGAATGCCGGCCGATTCAGTCCGACCTTTTATGGAGTAAACCGCAGCTTTGCCTTTGGCGGCCTGAGGTGCGACCCCGGTCTTTACGTCGCGCCCCGCAGGAGCTTTCGAATTTTTCAAGGATTTTGGGGCGACTTCCGCCGAACCCGCACGAGCTGCCCCGGGACCCGCCGAGGCGAGATTTTTCTTTGCGTCGACCTTCTTCGCGACCGCTACCGGTCGAGAAGCAGCTTTCTTGGCCGCCTTTTTCGGAGCTGGTTGAACGGCTTTCTTCTTTGTTTTTCCAAGGGCTTTACCAAGGAACGCCTGCTTCAGAATGGAGCCAAGCTTGGAACCGCTCTTCTTCTGCTTCGCTGCGCCGCTCGCCACCTTTCCTTTGGAAACGTGGGTAGGCTTGGAAGGCACTGCTTTCGCCGACTTTTTTTCTTTACGAATTCCCATGAAAATCTTTTACCTCATTTTGGGACCGGTGGGGAGCCTTAAGCTGCTGCTCGCCTGAACGCTAGACCGCGGAACCGGGATCGTGTTACCTTCGTTGGGTGCCACGCCGCGATACCGCCGTCAAGGATAAACACGTTCAAGAACACCGGTCAATAAGATCGATAAAGTCCCTCGGTTTGATCGACATTCACTTTCACGGCGCCTGCGGAATTGATCTGATGCATGCCTCTCCGGGAGAACTCCAGGAGCTTTCAAAGTTGCTCTGGGATGACGGAGTTGCGGGATTCTGTCCAACAACAGTTTCAGCGGATAGAGACGAGCTTCAGGAGGCCCTCACGAAGATTGGCCGCTGGATCAGATCGGAGGCCGCTCCAGGTGCACTTCCTCTCGGCATTCATCTCGAAGGCCCGTTTATCAACGCGGATTTTCGCGGAGCGCATCCATCGGGCGCCATTCGGCCGGTTCGGATTGCTGAACTTTCGGATCTTTGGGAAGCAAGCCAGCGCACGATTAAAGTGATCACGATCGCCCCCGAAAACCTCATCGCCAACAAGGGTTCTGCTGATGGTCTCACGTCCATTGTTTCCTGGGCCCGTTCGCATCAGATAAGGCTTTCGCTTGGACATTCTCGGGCGACCGAAGCGGAAGCCCACCACGCTTTCAAGGCCGGCTTTCGTGGCCTGACCCACGCCTGGAATGCCTTGCCGTTCCATCATCGATCACCGGGACCACTCGGGGCTGCCGTAGGATCACCCGAAGTCTTCATCGAAACGATCATCGACCAGGTCCACGTGTCACCGACTCTGATCCGTTGGCTGCTGCGACTTCATCCCCCCGACCGCATCTGTTTCATCTCAGATGCGGCCCCGGCGGCCGGTTGTCCCGAGGAGCAATCTGTTCCTTTCGGTCCTCTCCGAGTTCACGCGGAAGGTGGTGCCTGCCGTCTTAAAGACGGGAGCCTGGCAGGAGGGGGAGAGGTTCTCTCAACCGCCTTCTGCCGATGGTTGGAATCAGAGTCACGGCGTCTTCGCCGCCCACTTCGCTCGTTGATGAAGGAAGCGCTTCCCTGCGTAACGACCACCCCTCTCAAATACCTCGGTGTGAGACCTTCCCAGGTTAAAACGATCCGAAAAACCCGACAGGTAGTCTGGAATGTGACTAAAAAGGGTGTCCGCGTAAGCCCCCTTCGAGCTTAGAAAACTCGTTGACTTCAGACGATTTTTCCGGCTAGAGTACTGCGCCTCAGGGATAAAACAATGAAGCTCCGTTTACATGAGATTACCGACCAGGACACCGACCTGGACTTTACACAAGATGAGTTGTGGGTCCTTCAGGCGGTTGCACGCCTAGACGAGAACGACGAGGAAGCCGAAGCCCCAGCCCCCCTCAAGTCCCGCCCGGTAAACGTCCATTTCAATCTCCGCAAAGTCGATGAAGTCGTTGTGGTCTCTGGAAACATCGATACCTCAGTTGAGCTGATCTGCAGCCGATGCGCGAACATATTCCCATTTGCGTGCAAAACGGTGTTCTCAGCCTTGTACTGTTCCGATCCGGACACCGCAGGAGTCGCTCACCTGGAAGGAGCCGGCAAGCCCGTCGGTCAGAATCAGGGGTATGCGCGTCACGCGCACGACTTCGATGAAATTGATGAGAATTCCACCGGCAAAGACCTCGATATCACTTATTTAGCTGAAGACAGCCTCGATCTCGCGGCAGTCCTCACCGAACAAATTCATTTTCAAATTCCGTTTCAGCCGCTATGTCGTGAGGACTGTAAAGGAATTTGCGTCACTTGCGGAACGGATTTAAACCTTGGTAGATGTGCTTGCGCAAAAATTCCGCGATCCAAACCTTTTTCGGCGCTCGGAAATATCAAGATTCCGTAGTAGAAGAGCCTTTTTAAAAAGAGAGAAAATAAAGGAGAATCAGATGGCAACCCCAAAGAAAAAAGTATCCCGAAGCCGTAGAAATATGCGCCGTTTTGCCGCAGGGAACAAACTCGACAAGCCGACGACCAAAACCTGCCCGAGCTGCAACGAGCCGACACGCCCGCATCGCGTCTGCGCCTGCGGCTTTTATAAAGGCAAGCAGGTCACGCAGTCGAAAACCGCTTCCACCTGACTGGACCCCAGTCTCGATTTGAAATCCATTCGAACGGCCTGTTAGTCGAATGCCAAAACTGATTCTCGATACGATGGGGGGTGATCATGCGCCCCACGCCGTTTTAGAGGGGGCTATTCGCGCCTTGCCCGAACTCGAAGGCGAACTCGTCCTGATCGGAGATACCGAGATTCTGAAGCCTGTGCTCGCGAAGCGCCGCTATCGGGCGCTCGCCGAAGCTCTCGCCGGCTCCTCGCGCTGGCCACGATGCAAACTCAGCCTCATCCACGCCTCTCAGACGATTGAAATGGATGATTCCATTCGCGCGATTCGAAAAAAACCGAACGCCTCGATCAACGTGGGTTGCGACCTTGCCAGCCGGGCATATAAAGAATCCGCGGCCGCCGCTTTCGTAAGCGCGGGGCACTCGGGCGCGATCATGACCGCCGCCCTTCTGACAATGGGCCGGCTCGCGCGCGTCGAGCGCCCGGCGATCGCGGTAAAACTTCCGACGCTGAGCCCCGACGGCTGCGTTCTGATCGATGTCGGCGCGAACGTCGATTGCAAGCCGGAGCATCTGCGGGATTTCGCGCTGATGGGCACGCTGTTTTCACAAGTCGAACGCAGTTCACCTCACCTTCCTCGCGTCGGCATTCTCTCGAACGGTGAAGAACGAAAAAAAGGAAATGAACTCACCCGTGCAAGCGCCACGCTGATCGAGAACGTTTCAGTTTTTAAAACCGGCTCGTCAAACGCGATCGGCGAATTCATCGGCTACGTTGAAGGGAAGGAGATCTTCAAAGGAGCCGTGGACGTGGTTGTCACCGATGGTTTCGTCGGAAATGTCGTCCTCAAGTCAATCGAGGGACTTGGATCCGCCGTGATGACGGTCGCCAGAAAAGATGCTAGAAGAAGTATTTTCGCGCCACTCGGATTTCTGCTCGCCGCCTCCGTTTTCCGGAGGTTGAAGCGCAAACTCGACTACGCGGAGTACGGCGCCGCTCCGCTTTTAGGAGTGGCGGGATATGCGTTTATCTGTCATGGTCGGAGTAATCCGAAAGCGATCAAGAACGCGCTGTTGCGAGCCCAGACAGCGCTTCGTGGGCAACTGATCGAACGTCTCGAAGCGGCTCTGGAACACGCAACCTGATAGAGGAGAATCTGAACGGTTATGACCCAGAACAACCATCCGAGCCCATTTGCAGCAAGAATCACGGGAACCGGCTCGGCCTTCCCGAAACGGATTGTCACCAACAATGATCTTTCGAAAACACTCGACACCAGTGACGAATGGATCCGCGAACGCACCGGTATTCGCGAACGCCGAATCAGCAAGGTTGGCGATCCCGCAGAGCAAAACTCCTCGCTCGCGCTCATCGCCGCGCGCAACGCCCTCGAGATGGCTGGAAAAGCTCCAGACGACATTGATCAGATCATTTACGCGACCGTAAGCCCCGACACCCTGGTCCCGCCGACTTCCTGTTGGCTTCAGTACAAGCTCGGCGCAAGTCGGTCCTCCGCTCTCGATGTCAACGCCGCCTGCTCCGGTTTCCTCAATTGCCTCGCGACCGCTGACCAGTATATCCGCTCCGGCCAGATCAAGACCTCTCTCGTCGTTGGAGCCGAGGTACTCAGCGCGATCACCAATTGGGAGGACCGCTCAACCGCGATCCTGTTCGGTGACGCCGCGGGCGCGGTCATCGTCGAAAGAACGGAACCTGACAATCCACGCCGCATCCTTTCCAGCCATCTGGGCGCTGATGGGAATCTCTGGGAACTGTTCCAGCTCCCGGCCGGCGGATCCAATATGGAAGTCACGCCCGAACGCCACGCCCAGAAGCTCGATAAAATGCAGATGAAGGGCAAAGAAATTTTCAAGATCGCGGTCAAGACACTGGCCGATTACGCCAACACCGCGCTTCAGGCGAACGGAATGAAAATCGAAGACGTCGACTGGTTCATTCCACATCAGGCGAACCTCAGGATTATCGAGGCCGTCGCTAAACGGCTCGATTTCCCGATGGAGAAGGTCCTCATCAATCTTGACCGCTACGGCAATACTTCTTCGGCTTCTGTTCCCACGATGATGGACGAAGCCGTGCGGGATGGCCGGATCAAACCGGGTCAGGTTCTTCTGCTGGATGTTTTCGGTGCAGGACTCACCTTCGCCTCGGTCCTAATGAGGTACTAATATGAAAATTGCGGTATTTCCCGGACAAGGTGCCCAGCATGTGGGCATGGGAAAAGAACTCTGTGAAAATTTCAGAATCGCTCGCGAGGTTTTCGAGGAGGCTTCGGACTCCACGCACCTCAACCTCAAAAAAATCTGCTTCGAGGGCCCCGAAAGCGAACTCACTCTCACCGAGTACACGCAACCATCGCTGCTCACGTGCTCCGTCGCGGCCTATCGCGTGGCGCACGCCGAGACCGGCTTCACGCCCTCAGCGGTGGCCGGCCACTCGCTTGGTGAATACTCGGCGCTCGTGGCGATCGGTGCTCTCCCCCTGAGTTCGACCGCGAAATGGGTGCGCGAACGCGGCAAGGCGATGCAGCTCGCTGTTCCGAGCGGACAGGGCACCATGGCCGCGATTATGGGACTCGGCGACGAAGCCATCACGAAGCTCTGCTCGCACGCGACTTCGAACGCGCAGGAGCAACGCCAGAAAGGCGCTTTTCCGGATCTGACCGTGGACCCGATCGCGGAACCCGCGAACTTCAATGCTCCGGGCCAAGTCGTGATCGCCGGCTCGACGGACGCTGTTCAGGAAGCCATCGCTCTGGTTAAGGCGGGCGGCGATTTCGGCGGGGGCAAAGCAGTGCCCTTGCAAGTGAGCGCTCCTTTTCACTGTCGCCTCATGGCGCCGGCCCGAGCACGAATGGCGGAGCTGTTTTCGAACGCTTCCAAAGCTGAGCATCCGAAGCTATCGAACATCCCGTATGTTCCAAATCGGACCGCCCGACCCACGCACGAAAGCGGCCTCGTATTCGAACTCCTGGTGGAACAGGTCAACAGCCCCGTTTTATGGAGACAATCGATCACGGCTCTTTTGGAACTTCCGCTATCGTCGGGAACTCCCGAATACACCGCGATCGAATTCGGTCCTGGCAAGGTCCTGACAGGACTCATCAAAAGAATTGCCCAGCCTCTTGGAAAAACGTGCCGCCTCCAGAACGTTCCCGATCTCGCCGGAATCAAAGCGCTTGCCGTGCTCAGTGAGGCCGATTCGCGCGGCACAGGTAATAAGGAGAATTCGACATGAATACAGCGGCAAAATCTTTTGCTTTGGTCACCGGGGCTTCGCGGGGAATCGGCGCGGCGATCGCGAAGCGCCTCGCCAAAGACGGGCATCACGTATTCATCAATTATGCTTCAAACGAGGCCAAAGCCGCCCAAATCCGCGATGCGATCGTGAGTGCCGGAGGTACGGCCGAACTTTGCCATTTTGACGTTTCCAATTCCGCGCAAGTCGATGAAAAGCTCGATTGGATTCATAAGTCCTTCGGCCCGCTCTCGGTTCTGGTCAATAATGCCGGTATCACGATCGATTCCCTGCTCCTCCGGCTGAAAGACGACGACCTCCGCAGAACACTCGCGGTCGATCTTGAAGGCGCTATTTACTGCACCCGTGCCGCGGCAAAGCAGATGATGCGCGCGCGACAGGGAAGCATTATTCAGATTTCGTCCGTGATCGGCGAGTCCGGCAATGCCGGCCAGAGCGGATATGCCGCCGCCAAAGCCGGACTGATTGGATTCAGCAAAAGTATTGCAAAAGAATTGGGAAGCAGACAGGTTCGCGTCAATGTCGTAACTCCGGGTTTCATTGAGACGGATATGACAGGGGCCTTGACTGAATCCCAAAAAGAGGCGATTCTGCAGACCATCCCGCTCGGATACCTTGGAGCCGCTGATGATGTTTCATCTCTGGTGGCTTTTTTGGCTTCGGGGGCCAGCCGCTATATCACGGGCCAGGTCATCGGAGTAAACGGCGGGATGTACATGTGATCCGGTCCTTCAGCGACCCTGAATCGCATTAACCTGATAGGAGAAAAGTAGATGTCAGCATCTGTTGAAGAAAGAGTTCGCAATATCATCTGTGATCAGCTTGCCGTTGAGCCGGAAAAGGTCACCCCCACCGCTTCGTTCATCGATGACCTCGGCGCCGACAGTCTGGATATCGTCGAGCTCGTCATGACCATGGAAGAAGAGTTCGACCTGGATATTCCGGATGAAGACGCTGAAAAGATCAAAACGGTCGGCGACGTGATCAAATACGTCGTTTCCAAAGCGTCTCACTGAGAGGAATCGCCGGTGCCCACTGCACTCACCTCCTCAGCCAGCGATGGTGGCGTCCGTCGAGTCGTCATTACCGGTATTGGCGCGGTCAGCCCGTTAGGTCTTTCTGCCGCTGAATCCTGGCGAAATGCCCTGGAAGGGCGTTCTGGAGTCGCGAAAATCACGCGGTTTGACCTGACCGACTGCCCGATCACGATCGCGGCTGAAGTCAAAGGTTTCGATGTGACACGTGCGGTGGGCCCATTCCATCCTCAAGGGCTCGACACGACTGAAGGCACCGTTACCCAAGCGGCGAACGCGAAAGACGCACGCCGCGTAGGCCGTTACGTCCATTACGGCCTGGCTGCCGGCCTGGAAGCTTACGGCGACTCCGGTTTGGACGCGATTCGCTCGAGAGTCTCCCCCGGACGCATCGGAGTGAATATCGGAGCCGGCATGGGTGGACTTCCTGAAATCGAGGACGTCCATAACGATTTTCTCGCCAAAGGCTACCGCAGGGTAACGCCGTTTTTCATTCCGCAGGTCATTCCCAATATGGCCTCGGGACAGCTCAGCATTCTATTGAACCTTCAGGGTCCGAATGTCTGTAGCGTCACCGCATGTTCCTCGAGTTCGCACGCTATCGGCGAGTCATTTCGGCTGATTCAGCGCGGGGATGCTGACATCATGATAGCCGGCGGAGCCGAGTCGGTGATTTGCAAGCTGGGGATTGCCGGCTTCGCAGCGATGCGGGCGCTTTCGGCCCGAAATGACGATCCTGAAGGCGCCTCTCGCCCCTTTGACCGGGACCGTGACGGTTTTGTCATGGGTGAAGGCGCGGCCGTTCTGGTTCTCGAAGAATACGAGTTCGCAAAAAGGCGCGGAGCGAAGATTTACGCTGAACTCGTCGGATATGGACTCTCAGGCGACGCCTATCACATGACGGCTCCGGCTCCGGGCGGCGAGGGCGGCTATCGTTCGATGGAATCAGCCCTGAAAAGCGCCTGCCTCCAGCCCGATCAGATCGGTTATATTAACGCGCACGGGACCTCGACACCTACCGGGGATGTTGAAGAGGCTCGCGCGATCGCGAAGCTCTTTCCGAATGGCCCGAAGCACCTCCATATCAGCTCGACGAAGTCGATGACGGGACATCTCCTTGGAGCCGCCGGGGCGATTGAATCCATCTTTTCGATTCTGGCGATCAGGGAAAACAAGATTCCGCCGACGATGAACCTCGAAAATCTCGATCCGGGATGTGCTGAGCTTGGACTCGATTTCACGGCGCAACGAGCTGTCGAAAAGCGGATGGACTATGCACTTTCAAACAGCTTCGGGTTCGGAGGAACAAACGCGAGCCTGATCTTCGGCCGGGTTTAGATATCCGCCTGAGAACCACCTGGGAATCAAAATGAAAAAGAAAAAGCTGATCGCCATTGCATCCGATCATGCCGGCTTTGAAATGAAGGCCGCGATCCAGAAAACGCTCAAAGATTGGAAGTGGCGTGATTTGGGACCTCTGAATGACGATCGGGTCGATTATCCAGATTTTGCGGCAAAACTCGGGAAAACCGTCACCGCCGGTCAGGTAGAACGCGGAATTCTGATCTGCGGAAGTGGTATCGGCATGAGCATCGCGGCGAACAAGATTCCCGGCATCCGCGCCGCCGTCGTCGAAAATCCGAGCGCGGCCCGCCTGTCCCGGCAACACAACGATGCGAATGTGCTTTGCCTCGGTTCCCGGTTTTTAGCGCCCGCTTACGGGGCCGAGATCGCCCGCGCCTGGCTTGAGGCAGGATTCAGCGACGACGCGAGACACCGGAACCGCATCAAAAAAATCCACGCTCTCGAGAAGAAGGTCAGCGCCCCGGGAAAGCCGGTCCGGCGCTCAAAAAAGACCGAGAAAGGTGCAGCCAAATGAACAAATCCAGAAACCCGGGTACCCAGCTCAAGGATACAGATGCCGTCCTGGATGCGATGATCCAAAAAGAACACGTTCGCGAAGAGGAAGGAATCGAACTCATCGCTTCTGAAAATTACGTCAGCCGCGCCGTTCTCGAAGCACAGGGGTCCATTCTGACGAATAAGTATGCTGAGGGCTATCCCGCAAAACGCTATTACGGCGGTTGCGAGTATGTCGACGAAATTGAATCCGCGGCCATTCAGCGCGCCTGCGCCCTTTTCAAAGCTGAAGCTGCAAACGTCCAGCCGCATTCCGGCTCACAAGCGAACATGGCGGCCTATCTTTCGCTGATGTCGCCCGGGGATACGGTTCTCGGGATGAGCCTCGCCCATGGAGGTCACCTCACGCATGGAAGTCCTGCCAATTTCAGCGGCAAAATTTTTCGCGCGATCTCATACGGTCTCAGCCCGGAAACCAACCGCCTTGACTATGACATGGTTCGTGACCTGGCGCTGAAAGAACGTCCGAAGGTGATCGTCGCGGGAGCGAGCGCCTATCCTCGCATCATCGATTTCGAAGCCTTCGGCAAGATAGCCGCTGAATCAGGCGCCCATCTCGTCGTCGACATGGCACACATCGCGGGTCTCGTCGCGAGTGGCCTGCATCCTTCACCGATTCCACACGCGACCTACACGACGTCGACGACGCACAAGACGCTCCGGGGCCCGCGAGGAGGCCTCATCCTGGCTCGTGCGGATAGGATCAAGGCCGTGAACTCGATGATTTTTCCAGGAATTCAGGGTGGTCCGCTGATGCATGTCATCGCGGCGAAAGCCGTCGCCTTTGGCGAGGCCCTTTCTCCGTCTTTTGTCGAGTACCAAAAGCAGGTTCTTCGAAATGCGAAGGTGCTCGCGAATGAACTCATGGCGTGCGGCTTCAGTCTCGTTACCCAGGGAACCGACAATCACCTCATGCTCGTTGACCTGACGACGAGTGGCGACGGGGCGACCACCGGGAAAGACGCCGAGGCTTGGCTCGACCTGGCTGGAATCACGGTAAACAAAAATACGGTGCCCAACGAGAAAAGGAGCCCCTTTGTTACGAGCGGCATCCGGATTGGCGTCCCCGCGATTACGACCCGCGGAATGAATGATTCCGAAATGCAACAGATCGCCCGTTGGATCCATCAGGCGCTCGAGTCGAAGGGGGATGCCACGAAGCTCAACCGAATTCGTGCTGAAGTCCGCGATCTTTGTAGACAATTCCCGCTCTACGTGAATTAAGCCTGAGTTGAGCGGGCCCCTTATCCTTCCTTGAAGCGCGGCACCAAATCGGGTACAAGACCTTTGGAGATCTCTATTCGTGAAGTGCCCGTATTGTTCCACCTTGGACACCAAAGTCATCGATTCGCGTATCAACCAGACGAGTGATATCACCCGGCGGCGGCGTGAGTGCCCGCGTTGCGAGGGACGCTTCACCACGTACGAACGCGTCGAAGAAGTCATGCCCGTCGTGATCAAGAAAGACGGCCGGCGAGAGCCTTATGCGCGAAACAAGGTCTGGGACGGAATTCAAAAAGCCTGTCAAAAAAGATCCGTACCCACTCAAAAAATTGACGAACTCGTAAACTCGATCGAAAAGCGGATACAAAGTTTCGGACTGAAGGAAGTGCCCTCACGAACCATCGGCGAGATGGTCATGCTCGAACTTCACCGGCTGGACAAAGTGGCTTACGTACGGTTCTCTTCAGTTTACCGCGAATTCCGCGATGTCGAGGAATTTGTCGCTGAACTGAAGGGTCCCCCGATGCCGCATGATGACTCCCAAAGTCTGGCCTTTCCATTTGCGAGTGGACCGGATTCCAACACCGTTGCTTCTCCAACTTCCACCAACACGAGCCAAACTCAATGAAATCCCGGCACCACGCGCGCGAGATAGCGTTACAAATTCTTTATCAATACGACATGGAAGGACAAGGGCGAACCGGACCGGCTGAAGCCGAGACCCAGAAGTTCATCTCTGATCTGACCCATCATTTCGAGCATTTTGAAGTCCCCCAGGAGCTCCGTGAGTTTGTCGCGCAACTCGTGGTCGGGACCGTAACCGAAGTTTCCGCCCTGGACGCCGCGATCGAAAAACATGCAGCCAATTGGAAGCTGAATCGCATGCCTATCGTGGACCGAAGTCTGCTCCGAATGGCTATTTATGAAATGACTCACTTTCCCGACACCGCCGCGTCCATTGTCATCGATGAGGCAATCGAACTCGCGAAACAGTTCGGGACCGAAGAGACACCGGGCTTTGTAAACGGTATTCTTGACGCCGTTATGCGAAACCGGATTTGAATCGGCAAATCTTGCCTATCCTCTAGTGAGGACGGGCCCCCTTGCGTACGTTCGCCAAACCCGGTTAAACTTGATCGAGAGCACATGGGGACTTACAAAGCCGATTCACCATCCGAAAAATCCGTCGATAGTCGTATTCACAGCCTTGATGTGGACGCCGATCGCGCGCTCTTCACCGGCGAAGTTCAAGGGCTTGCGGTCACCTTTTTTGAAAACGAGCGCCCTCTTGCCGGGTTGGCTGGGCTCTTGGATTGGAGATTCCAGGGCGTCATCTCGGACTATCTCAGGGAAGGCGCGATCACGGGGGCAGCCGGGCAATGTGCTTACATCCCGATTACACGAAACGGCATCATCTATCATCTGATTCTGGCCGGAGCTGGCGAGTCCAGTGCTCCTGGACAGCGCACAAAAGTACCCGCCGAAACATGGAAAGTCCTTCAAAAAAATCTGAGCTCATTGAAGCTGAAAAAAATCGGGATTTCCCGAAGGGATTTCGGAGATTTCACGGATGACCTTCTCTCGAAGCACATGAAAGGAGTTCCGCTATGGATCGTTCATTAGAAGCAGCCTTGGCGGAACTTGCGCAGCGTCTCATGACCAGATCCAAGAAATTCGAAAGCGTTGCTCAGCAATGCGATCCCCTGGAAGCCCTAAAGCAAATGGGCACACTCGAGGAAGTCACGAGAAAAAGCCTGCTGATTGAGAGACCGGAACCTGCTCCAGTGCGCGCTCAAACTCCGATCACGCCTGCCGTGCCCGTTAGCTATTCAACTTCACACCAGGAATATCGGGCTGCTCTCGAGGACGGGTCGATTATCAAGGCGCTTCTGAAATTCCATGAACAAACCGGGACACAACCCGTGACCGTGAAGAGTCCACCTCCTGTTCCCGAAGCCGCGCCCCCGCCCGAGCAAACATCCATAGCGGCCCCCGAACCGTTCGAGGCCATCAGCCCACCCATGATTGCAGCAAAACCAAAACCTTCTCCATTCCTCAAGAGGCCTCCCGGCGTTTGTCAAACCATCCTGCGATGAGCACCGCTCAGCTGCTCAAAAATTTCACGGAACACTGGAATCGGCAGGAGGCCGCCCCGGCGCCGACCTTGCTTCGGCTTTCGATTCTCCGGGACCTTTCACGAGACCTTCACGCGCTGAAATCCCAGCGTCTCGCCGACGGGAATTCCAAAGACCTGCAATCACTCATCGCATTGGAGAACCGGATCGATGATCTCAGGGATCGCGCTCCGCTGAACGCGGGACTCAGTGATCTGCTCGAGGGACGTCAGACACCCGAGAAGAGCCTCCGAGTTCTTCCCAACGCGGTGTTCGCCTGCATTCCGAAGGAGAAGTTCACTCGCCAGGATCGATTATGGGAGGCGGCCCTCGCGGCCGAGGGAATCACTGAAGGCTGGCGTCTTTGGCGGCTTTCGGCCTGTATCCGGCTTCCGATGGTTGAAAAATGGCATGCGCGCCTCAAGGAAGACCTTTGGGCCAAAGGGATCCCGCTCTTCGCGGAGGCCGTCCCGGCAGAACAGAAGCCTCGAACCGGTGATCCGAGCCTGTGGTTTGGCCGATGGACCGTACTTCTGCATCCCTCCTTCAAGAAACCGTTCCAGCTCCAGCTCGACTTCAGCTCCTGGCCCGGGCACTACGTCGGCAAAGATCTCCAACCAAAATGGAGGCTTCTCTTTTCCCCGCCCCCTACCTGAGCTATTCTCTTCCTGTGAGACTCGTTGATTTTCTGATCTGCCTTCTCGAAGCCCATGCCCAAACCCTGCAGCGTCTCGCCGCGCTTTACGGCGAAGACGTGCTGTTCGAAATTCTGGAGCAGGCCGGGGACTCCCCGCAGGCGCGCTCTCAAATCGATTCTTCGTTATTCTCCCAGACGTCGGTCCGCGGTGTGGGCGTTTCGGGATCGGCCTACGCTGAGCTTGAATCAGCGGTTCACGGTTTCAAACTTCCGGCCGTTCTGGAATTTCACCTTTGGGCCTATCCCCACTATCGCGCGTTCGTGGAGAGCCCGATCGATTTGAACTCGCGTATTCCCGGCCCGGGAACGGACACCGCCTCCGTCCTGGTCGAAGAAGCCGTAGCTCAGGCCAAACGTTGGGTAAAACAACTGCCGATCCCGCCGGAACTCGGGCAGCAGACCGAGCGCGCTGCGGAAATCCCGTGGCTACGCTTCCGCACGACCGTTCTCAAACGAGTCGGACGAAGACCGATGGGGACGGTGTACTGAACGAAGTCTTTTCAGCGGCCTACGCAGCGGACCCCGTAATTCGTTGAACGCAGGTAGTTCGTCATACCACCCTGATAGGAATTAAAAGCCCGTGCATAAGTCCGATCCGCCCCGCGGATGGTCGCGATCCATTCCACGGCATTGACATTATTGGTGAGAACGTATCTTGATCCATTGGCGTCGGCTAACCAATAATCCCCTTGCGTCGGCAAGCGCCACCGGACGGAGGGGGTCGTACTCATACCCATGCCGCCTTTACCCCTATGGTAGCTCTGGGAGGCCCAGGTTTCGTTCGAGGCGGCTGTCTCTTCCATCTGAGTCGGACCAACTTCGGCGCACCAGCTTTGAGCGATCGGAAAATCGGGCTGATAAACCACACTACCACAGTAAGCGGCGTCCCCCGCTTCCGCGTTCCCCGCGGCTCGGCACCAATTATCGCTGCCGAGAACGGAACTCCAGAGCAGCCCCGTACGATCATCGCGCCAGACTTCGCGACAATCAGTATCGCAGACCGCCCCGTTCGCCAGAGCAAGAGAACGGACCGTCACGAGCGTCCAGGAACCCTGGCCACTGTTCGAATTCACCAACCCGCTCCACTCGAAAGTTCCCGGGAAGATATTCCAAGACGGCTTAATCGAATGCTGAGTTTCACAATCCGCAATCTTGTCGTTAATCGTGGTCGCGTCTTTTCCGCAGACCCGGCGAGGCACCCCCGCTTCCCATTCAGTACCGTCCGCGGAACGCGTGACCGGTCTTACCTGCGGGCTGAACACTCCAGCGGACACGTACCCGTCATCGTCCTTTGAAATGACCGGAACAACGCGATGATCCGCGGGCAACGGGGTATTCAGGTAAGAACCCGCGAACAGGGAAGCTTCAGCGGTCTGAGGATAGACCGTGGCATCTCGATCGTGAAAGATATTCCAAGACATCATGGTGCCGCCCGTGCATAGCGCTGTTCCCGCGTACCCGCCAACGTCTGTCCCGGAACAGATCAGCGGCGGAATCAAAGATTTCGTCATGCCGCTGTAATAGCCAACGCCCGGAAAAGCCGCCGTAGCTTCGAAAACGCCGCGATTGACGAGACTTCCAGTCAAAAGCGTACCGTCCTTATCCCAGGCCTGCTTATCCTTCAGAATATCCCCTGCTGCCGCACCCTGCCCGACCGAGTAACCCGTTCCGGCAAGCACCGCGGTCCCGGTCACGCCAAAAATGGCCACATCTTTTTTAATCTTTGAAGCCGTAAGATTCGAGTCAGCGGCCGTGGCCGTCGAAGTCCCGTCATAGTAGCCTTGAGGAATCGTGATTTGGGTCGCGCCATTCCCCCCGGTCACGCTCGTTCGCGGCGTTCCCGGCAAAAACCCTGCACTCGAGACGCAATCTGTCTGCCCGCTGGCATTGCAAGCGACGTGACCACTTTCGAGCGTGCCCGTACCCTCGACTCCGAAGATCGTTGTTCCGGTGAGAATATTTTCGGGAAGAAGATCCGAATCCGCCGCCGTCGCCGTCTTTGTCCCGTCATAGTAACCCGCGGGAATCGTGACCACCAGGGAACCGTCAGTTCCCGTAACATTGGAACCGGCAGGCATCGTCCCCGTTTCCTTTGCGCCAGTTGAAGTGTAAAACGCTTTTCCGCTCAGAACGTCACCGTTAACGGCGGGTCCCGCGGCAGCCGCGAGCTGGCACATTCCCATTACGGTCAAAATCGTAAAAACGCTCCAAGAGATCTTTTTTGTTCTATTCAGCATAACGAGCCTCCCGTGGCCTTTCAGCGTCCAACGCAGCGAACCGTCATTCGCAGTCCGCCGGCACCTAAATAATAACTCGTGGTTCGGTGAATATTCGGAGTACCGCCCGACGTCATCATAAAGCTGCGTGCCTGCGTCCGATCCGCGGCGTATACAGTCGCGGTCCATTCATAATGGGCCTTCTGCGCGTTACCGATATCAAGAGTTCCCGGCAGAACCATTCGGATTCCATTCACCTCAGCAATGAGGAAATCATCCCGGGTCGGTAAGCGCCACTGAACGGCCGGAACCGAATTCGCTCCCATTCCGCCTTTGGCGGGGTGGTAAATCCCGGTGCCATAATTTTCAGTGTTGACGGTCCAGACTCCCCCGGCGTTCGTGCAGTCGGTTTCGTTGGTGAAAGCCGGATAGGTGAAATCAGCTTTTGCGCACCAGCCTAAAACCGGGTTCAGCCCGGGCCCTTCGGCACAAACGCTTTCGGCAGTCGGGAACTGGGGCTGATACGTGGTGCTGCCACAAATCGTCGCGTCGTCCGCCTCCGCATTGCCCGAAGCGCGGCACCAATTCTCACCGACGGGAGCATGATCCGAGAGCCGCGCGATTTTGGAGCTCCAGAGCAAGCCGGTCCGATCATCCCGCCACACCTCATAACAGCTCGCATCGCATACCGCGCCGTTCGCGAGTGAGGACGAATAAACGGTCACGAGTGTCCAGGAGCCTTGCCCCAGATTCGCCGACTCCTCACCATTCCAGGAAAGTTTCCCATCAGCGGCCTGATCATCCCAGGCCGGCTTTGCGGCGTGCTGGCTATCGCAATCCGCCAGTTTCGAGTAAACCGTCGTGGCATTCTTTCCGCAAACGTTTCGAGCGACTCCCGCTTCCCATTCCGCCCCTGCCGAAGTTCGCCTCACGACGGAGACTCCGGCCGTGGTCAAAGCACCGCCTCCATATCCTTCGTCGTCAGAAGCGACGATCGGAACATCCCGATAGCCGGCGGGCGCGGCCAAGGTATTTTGTTCCTCGAGGAGAGGCAGAATCGCGGGAACAGACTTGTCGCGGGGCATATTCGAACTGAAAAGCACGTTGCATACCGCTGTCCCGGCAACTCCGTTGAAACTGGCACCCGAACAAATGTTCCCGGCTGAAGGCGCATTCGAAATCGCGCTATAATAACCAGCCCCCGCGAAAGCGACACTCGCGTTCAGAGTCCCGCGATCCTCCATTGTCCCGGTGATCAGGGCGCCGGTTTTATCCCACCCCTGTTTGTCCTTCAGAATGTGACTTGCCGAAGCTTCTTGCCCGGGAACGAGTCCCGCCTCGGAGATCGGACCACCTGTCCCGGTCACCCCGAAAAGAGAAACGTCTTTCAGGATATTCAACGCGACAAGATTCGTGTCCGAGACCGTTGCATTCCTGGAGCCGTCATAATAGCCCTGCGGGATCGCCACTTGCTTGGCCGCGTTCGCACCGGCAAAACTCGCCCGCGGAACACCCGCAACATAGGATGCGTTGGCGAGACATCCCGACTGTCCGTTCGCGGTACAAGCCGGATGGATCTCGAGATTCGCGCTACCTACGACTCCAAAGATCGATATCCCCGATTTGATCTTGTTCGCGACGAGGTTTGTATCGCTTACCGTGAGCGATTTCGTTCCATCGTAATAGCCCGAATCGAGGGTGATGAGCTTCGCGCCGTTTGCCCCGGTCACATTCGCTCCCGACGGCATCGTGCCTATCAGCTTGCTTCCGGTCGCGTTGTAATATTCTTTGCCGGTCAGAACGTCTGTCGGATCAGCGACAGCTTCATCACCACTGTTCACAACGGGATTAACAATTACCTTGTTCCCGCACCCGGTGGCGTAAAAAACCAGAACCGCGCCCAGAACGATCCTGAATTCCGCATTCGGAAATCCCATATGCCCTCCTAGCAACATCAGAACCCACGAGAAAGAACCCTCGAGAACCACTATTTGAAAAAAATAAATCCTACTCCAACGTACTGCTCACAAGAGAATGACACGTTACGTACATTTTAACAGGCTGGTTTTTCGAGGTCAAAGTATTTGACCTGTGTAACCCTTCAGATCCCCGCAAGAATTCACTTCAAATCCGAAACCGGTCCAAACTTTACGTTCGGAATATTTAACCCGTATTTAAAGTATCAGCATGGCATCGCCATAACTGAAGAATCGATATTCCTGGGCGACTGCTTCCCGATATGCGGCGAGAATCAGATCTCGACCTGCAAATGCGCAAACCAGCATCAGCAGCGTCGACCGCGGCAGGTGAAAGTTGGTCAGCATCCGATCGACTACATGAAACGGGTGGCCTCCGGGACGCCCTGGCCAGATGAAGAGCGAAGTCCTACCAACTCCAGGCTCAAGCCCCCTCGGTTTCCAGGCACTCTCGAGCGTGCGAACCGAGGTCGTCCCGATCGCGACGACACGTTTTCCGTCAGCCTTCGCGCGACGGACACTCCCGGCGACTTCGGACGAAATTTCGTATCTTTCTTCGTGCATGACATGGTCGCGAATGTCGTTCGACTTCACAGGCCGAAACGTTCCGAGCCCCACATGCAGAGTGACCTCGGCCCAGGAAACGCTCCGTTCAGCGAGAGCCCGCATGATCTCATTCGTGAAATGAAGCCCGGCAGTCGGGGCGGCCGCCGATCCGATGTGTTTCGCATAGACGGTCTGGTACCCGGCCTCGTCTGTCTTCGTGCTCCCCCGCGAGATGTAATGGGGAAGCGGAATCTCCCCTGCCCCGCTTTCAACGGGATCGCGGTCAAATTCCGCCCAAACGGTCCCATGCGGTGACTCGGACGAACCACGAACCAACACGCCTCGAAGGCACTGCCCGTCCGGAGTGATGATCTCAAACCGAAGCCCCGGGTTATATCTCGCCGAAGCGCGAAACAGTCCTTCCCAGACATGCGGGCCATGTCCGGCTATCTTTTCGAGAAGTACAAATTCAACTTTTCCACCTTTTACCGGATAAAGGTGTCCGGGATCCTGCTTCAGCCGCCTACCCAGGAGACGGGCTTTCATGACTTTCGTATTATTGGCGACAAGAAGATCGTTTGAATCAAAATACGACGGGAAGTCACGAAAGCTTCGGTGCTCCCAGACCCCGCGCGCGCGATCCACGACAAGCAGACGGGATGAATCCCTCGGCATGGCGGGCTCCTGCGCGATCAAGCGCTCGGGCAACTCATAATCGTACGCGGCCAGGGAATTCAGGTCCGGATTGGGATCCATGAACAGGCCACTACCACAATTTTCGAAGAATGGCGTCGGGGTAGTAATGTTTCAGAATTGCCGCCGTCGCGTAGCCCCGGTCGCCCATGATCTTGGCTCCCCACTGGCACATTCCGACGCCGTGTCCGAAGCCCCGGCCGACGATCCTGAACCCTTGCTCCCGACCGGCAACATGAAAGGCGGTGCTCTTGATTTTCGCGGCGCCGACCCAAGCGCGAAAACGAGCTCCCGACAATTTGAGCCCGACGGTTTTCTTGCCGTCCGACCAGATGCTCGCCATTTCCAGGACTCTCCCCTGAAAGTCGCGCCTCAGCACCTGAAGATCAAGCAGCGCACCTCGGCGGACGATCGCCAAACCGTTTTTCGGCCAGCCGGGAATCCGTCCGTCCGCTTTGGCGCCGATGCGGAAGACCCTGGCCAGCTCTGAAATCGAGAAATCGCTTTGCCAACGATATTGCGGCGAACTCACGCAAAACGGGCAGCGTACCGAGCGTTTAAAGCCAGGGTAAGCCCGGCCCCACACGTTTTCGGGAAGTTCTGTAATGCCTCCACACGTCGAATGATAAAATGCCTTGACGGGAACGGCTGCCTTTCCCGGAACCGTGAGCACCAGGCCCCGACTTTTGGCCACCGCCTTCGTTGCCCTGAAATCCTCCCGGATTGACCCGTCGTAGACCTGATCCCAGACGGTTGCGTCAAGGTCGAAATGAGAACGGCTTTCCGAACGCAAAGCTTGGATAGCCTCATTCTTTGAGATCACGCGAAGCGCTTCCCGCGGCGTACCGGCCGAATCGAGCCGTGCCTGTAAGATCTGATAATAAGCATAGGTGCGAGCCGCAACGACTTGAGCGACAATCGCCTCTTCATTCCATCGCGATGAAAATTCGGCATTCACGAGTCCTTCGAGGTATTTCTCGATCTCAACGTGATTCACGATTTCGCAAAAAGACCCGGCGGAATAGATTCTGATTTCCTCGCGATAGGGGCGTCCGGCGTAATTCAAAAAACCCGTTGGGGTGGTGATTGAAACGGGCTCTTTCAGGTCGAGTGACTGAACGGAATCAAGCCGCGTGGCGCGAATTCTTCCGTCCTGGCATCGAAATTCCCACTCCGTCTGACGATTCATCACGGTAACAAGCTTCTTTCGATCACGCGCTTCACGACTCTCATCGTAGATATGAAGATCGAAACCACGAATCCGGACCCTTGAATCAGCTTCGTTCAGACGCACTCGAACGCGAACGGGCGAAGGGGCCGCCGAATCAGAGGGACGCGATGACTTAAAAGGCGCACCGATGATGGAAGCCGGCGAAGCGGGCCGACTCGGAACGGCAAGCGCTGGATAGCCCAGGAATGCGATAACGAAAACGGTCGCGGGAGTTAGCCAACAAGGCTGGAGAATCCTTCTCCAAATAGATCGCTTCATGCGTCCTACCATTATGACTAGGCAAAAACCTCCCGACAAGAGGTACGAAAAATTTTCCCGTTTAGAGGGTTTGGAATTCCACCGACACGTTTCTTGAAAGCAGGTCACAAACCTGCTGCGGCCACAACCACATTGAGGTCCGCGAACGGAGGCGATCATGGAAGAGAAGACTCAACTGACCACGGACGAAACGCAAACGACTGTGGAAGAAGCCTTTTCTCACTTCTTCGGCACCGCAAAAGACGTCATCGCGAGATATTCGCATTGCGCTGTTTGCGGTGCCAACCTCCA
The DNA here is from genome assembly GCA_001770175.1 of Bdellovibrionales bacterium RIFOXYD1_FULL_55_31. Classification (GTDB taxonomy): domain Bacteria; phylum Bdellovibrionota; class UBA1018; order UBA1018; family UBA1018; genus XYD1-FULL-55-31. The sequence continues at coordinate 27,877 of MEQK01000052.1, forward strand.
TTTCAGCCATGTCACGAACTTCGCGACGAACCTGACGCAGGAAACGGCAAGGTGCCCGGAATGTGGCTTTAAGGTTCATCAGGTCCTCCACCGTCTCCAATAAGGGCTGGCCGCTACCGCCTGGCGCTTTAATGCGCCGCATCACGAGCGATCCTATTTACATTCCCGGCGTCCCTGCGTAAGTTACAGCCTCCGTGAAAACACCTATGGACTCCAAACGAGCTTGGACCGGATTTTTGCCGCGAAATGCGATCGTGATGTTTCGAAGGGACAAGGCCGTCGGCAGGCCAAGCGCCCCTCCTTCCATTTCAAGCCTCGAGGCTGAATTGAAGACCTGCTCCCATTGCAAACTCTGCGAAACCCGAAACTCCGTCGTTGAAGGCGAAGGGATGCCAAACGCCCGCCTGATGTTCATCGGTGAAGCTCCGGGGGAGCAGGAAGATTTGCAGGGACGGCCCTTTCTTGGCAAAGCGGGCCAACTGCTCGAGCGAATGATCGAGGCGATCGGTCTCAAACGTGAGGACGTTTTCATCACAAACGTCGTGAAGTGCCGCCCTCCCGAAGACCGCACGCCGGAACCCGACGAAATCAAAGCGTGCAGTCCTTTTCTCTGTCGTCAGCTGGAACTGATTCGACCCGAAGTCATTGTCGCGCTCGGCAAATGCGCCGCCCAAACTCTCCTTCAAACCAAAGAAGGAATTTCGGAACTTCGCGGACGCTTCCATGGTTATCGCGGAGCGAAGCTGATGCCGACCTTTCACCCCGCCGACCTCCTTCGGAACCCGGCGTCAAAAAGAGAAGCCTGGATGGATCTCCAACTCGTGGTGAAAGAGCTCGGGTTGAAAATAGTTACACAAAAAAGCGAATCGTGATTTACTGGGCTCCACTTTAGGAGGTCGAACATGGAATTCTCCGGCGGTTTTCTTTTTCTATTGGCTCTGGTCATCGTTTTCCTCGGGATGAGCATCAAGGTCCTGAATGAATACGAACGTGGCGTCGTCTTCAGACTGGGCCGGATTATCGGTGCCAAAGGTCCCGGGCTGATTATCCTGATTCCGGTGATCGACCACATGCTCCGGGTTGACCTCCGAACCGTCACTCTCGATGTCCCTCCTCAAGACGTGATCAGCCGAGATAACGTGACGATCAAAGTCAATGCTGTCGTCTACTTCAGAGTAGTGGACCCGAACCGCGCGGTCGTCGAGGTCGAGAATTATCTGTTCGCAACCTCGAAACTCGCGCAGACCACTCTCCGTTCGGTGCTCGGCCAGGTTGAGCTCGACGAACTCCTTGCTTCGCGTGAGTCCATTAATCATCGCCTCCAAACCATTTTGGACGCACAGACGGAACCATGGGGCGTGAAGGTCTCCAACGTCGAAGTCAAGCAGATCGACCTCCCGGTTGAAATGCAGCGGGCAATGGCTCGGCAAGCCGAAGCAGAGCGGGAACGACGGGCGAAGATTATCGCCGCCGAGGGTGAACTTCAGGCTTCGCAAAAGCTCGGAGAAGCCGCGGCCATCATGGCGGCCAATCCGATTTCACTTCAGCTGCGTTATTTGCAAACACTCCGGGAGATGTCGAATGAGCACACGACTCACACGGTCATTCCGCTTCCGATGGAGCTTTTGAAGCCCTTTTTGGGTGCTCTGATCAAGTAGAAACCCGGCTTACGGCGCACCCTTGAAGATATTGGCGCTCGATGCACCGACAATGACGTCCACTCGTCCATCCCTATTGATATCGCCCACCGCGATTCCTTCCGGAAAGGCGGACGTAGCCACGTTCGTTGACGCGCCGAAGGTACCGTCGCCCACGCCGAGCAAGCGGCTCATCGTCCCGGCACCTCGGGCCGCGGTGAATATATCCAGTTTCCCGTCACCGTTAAAATCCGCGAGCTTCACCTGGTTTGGGGAGGTACTGACAAAGTAATCCGCACGGGCTCCCAGCGTGCCGTCACCAGCACCGAGGAATACTCCAACTTTGGCTGCGCCCGATTCTGAAACGACGACATCGAGCCGTCCATCGTTGTTGAGATCACCCAGAGCCAACCACATAGGCCATGCAAGGGTTGCGTAATCGACAGCAGCGGCGAAAGTGCCGTCGCCGTTTCCGATCAAAACACTGATAGTATACGGCGCCTTGTTCGCGACAACGAGGTCAAGCTTCTGGTCACCATTCAGGTCTCCGGCAACCACGCCGTAGGGATTCGCCCCCACCACGATATCCGTTCTCGCACCAAAGGTCCCATTACCCAATCCGAGGAAAATACCGACTTTCGCGGAATTATACTCGGTCGTGACAAGATCGAGAATTCCATCCCGGTTTAAATCGGCTGTGATCAAGGCAATCGGATAATCCAAGGTGGCGTAATCGGTACCAGCGCCAAAGACGCCGCTTCCATCGCCGAACCATACCCGGATATACTGGCTAGCTGAACTCGCAGCGATGTCTGGTTTCGAATCACCGTTGAAATCGCCGACAACAACATCTGTTGGCGCCTGAATTGCCCAACTTCCAATACCCTGAAATGTCCCATCGCCCATGCCACGCATGATACGGACATCACCCGTAGAACTTCCAATAGCCATGGAGAGGTAATCCGGATTCGCACCATTAACAGCAATCGGAGCCAAAGCAATTCTCGCGCTGGTGCCCGCGATATCGGCCCTCGCCGCAAAACTGGTACTGGCCAGCGTACTCGAGCTTTCATTAAAGTAGAGTCTCGCGTTTCCACTCGCTGCGGCGTCGGGGAGAACAGTCCCGAGTCGTGTCACCTGAATCCGATCGCGTCTACCGGCCGCCCCCACCCAAAAAGTGGTTTGAGCATAGCCGGAAGCATTCGTCGTCACTTTGGTTGACTGGGCCGTTCCTGAGCCTTGAACATTCAAAAAGGTCAAATCGACGCCACTCACGGCGTTACCGTAGATATCCACCGCCTGAACTTTGGGAGGAATCGCAAGAGCGGTATTCACCTGCGCCGTTTGCGCGTCTCCATCAATGAGAACAAGATGATCAGCCGCACCCGGATTGCCAGTAGCGGTGAATGTATAAGTCGCAAAGCCCGAGGTGGCAAGATCGGGGAGCGGTGTCACTGCCCGTTCCACTCGAACCGTGTTTGTCCCGGCCGTTGTTCCCAAGGTCAAAGTCGCGGAAGCGAGGCCATTGGCGTCAGTGTTGACAGATGCGGGCAAGACCGACCCATTCGAAAGGAGCCGGGTAAAGGTCAGAGGAACGCCACTCACCACGTTTCCGGCCAGATCGACGACTTTAACCTGAAAAGCGGTACTGAGCGAACTTCCGACAGAACCTGACTGAGCGTCACCATCAATGATGACCAGGTGGTCAGCGGGGCCGACCGAAACCGTGAAGGCACGCGTCCCCTCCACAAGGGTTCCCGAATTGGCGGTAAAAGTGAGCGACTGAGCCGTATTTCCTTTGAAGAAGAAATCTTTCGAAGCAGCGCCCAAGGAAATCGTGACACTTCCTCCCGCTGCCTGCGTACAACCCGAATCCGTATAAAAAGCGCCGGCTCCATTTCCAGCCAACGTGACTGCCAGAGGCGCAGCGACGGGAGCCGAATTTCCGTTCGAATCCTGCGTAGCCACCGTGATCGCCGCTGAACAGACGCCCGCGCTCGCGCTGTTTGCCCCGGAAAGGACGAGCCGAGCCGGACTACCGGCCGTGACAGTCACTGAAGTGTCGGGAAGATTACCGATTCCGGCGAAAGCTGTCCTGAATGTGTTCACTGTCCCAACGGACGAAGCCGTAAAGGTCGATTGGTAAACCCCAGGGCTGCCAGCCACGGCAGATATCACGCCGAAGTTACCGGAACTCGTTCCGGTCGCAAGCATCGTAAGGCTCAGATTCGCGGCCTGATTACCGTCCAGGATCTGATTTCCAAAGGAATCCTTGAGCGTGATCGTCACGGTTGCCGTTTCACCTGAAACAATGCTTGCCGACGAAATCGCGACCGTCGATTCGGCAAGGCTCACGGCTCCCGCTACGCCCGTTGCCGTGAACGCGATGTAGGCCGGCGAACCCGCCAATGCTCTCGCGGAAGTGGCGACCAAGGCATTCACGCCGGCCAGGGTTCCAAGCGTCCATGAGGTGTTTGCAAATCCTTCATCATCGGTCAATGTGGCGGCCGGGCTGACGCTGCCGCCACCACCCGCAACCGTAAATTGAATGAGCGCACCGGGAATAGGTTTATTTTTCTTGCTGAGCAGTTGAATCTTCGGTGCGATCGCGACGGCGTCTCCGACTACGGCGGTCTGTTGATCGCCAGCGACCAAAACAAGGTGGTCGGCTGCATCCTCGTCAGCGTTCTTGGGATCAGTCGTGACGAGTTCGTCCTCGACTGCGATGTCGATCACCCCTCCCGCGAGAGGATTACACCCGGTTACGACGCTCCCGATGACCAGAAGCAGCGCACATTGACCTAGCGACTGGAACCTAAGTTTTTTCATCATACGTACAACCTCGCTTAGGAAAGAAACCTTTATAATGTTATGATACTCTAGTAAATTACCTGAGTCAATTATTCAAATATTGCTATTGTCATAAGAAAACAAGAGCTTATGAGTGCCGCCATTTGGAATGTCAGGGAAATATTTGCAGCAAGCGCTTGGCTATGTACCAGAATCCGTTTTCAAAGCGCGCTTACCCCGAAGCAGCCGATGATAGCTAATAGCAAACCGATGTGCTTCGTCACGAACATGCGTCAGAAGCTTATATGCATCCGTATGGGGGATGAGCGAAATCGGGTTCTTGCGATTGGGTATAAAAACCCGCTCAAGAGACGACTTAACCTCTTTGGCCTGAAAATCCCTCTCCACTCGAGCCTTTGCGAGTCCGGCGAGACAGACCCCCTGAACCGAAAGCTCCTCGAGAATCGCTTCAGCCTGTGCGAGCTGCCCCTTGCCCCCGTCCACGAGAACGAGATCAGGCAGATCTTCATCACGATGTGAAAACCTCCGGCCCAGTACCTCTTTCATCATGGCAAAGTCATTTGCCCCTTCGACCGTGCGAATTTTATAACGGCGATAGAGACCCTTTTCCGGAGCACCGTTGACGAATACGACCCGAGAAGCAACCGCGTCCTGGCCCTGGATATTTGAAATATCATAGCACTCGATCCGATACGGCAGTTTGACGAGGTGCAGTTTTTCCTGCACTTCTTCGAGCGCTCCCAATCCATGGCCAGCAGTACGCTTCATCGTCTGTTCAAGGGCATACGCGGCGTTCGCATAGGCAACATTCAGGAGCTGCTCCTGAATCTTCTCTTCCGGACCGGCTGCTCCCGGATCAAAAACCCGTACCGTAACCCCAAGGGTTTGCTCCAGAAGCTCCCGATCGCGCGGAGGCAACGGCAGGAGAATCTCCTGCGCCGGAGGCTCCCCTTCCCGCTCTTCCCTGTTGATGTAATATTGCGCGATAAATTCGTAGATGAGCTCGGAATCTGAAAGCGAAGGATCAACATTTTGCAAGTGATAGTGCTGAATGGAAATCAGGCGACCCCCGCGAATCCGAAGCAGCGTACCGTGTGCCTCGCTCTCTTTCCGAGCGACATGAATCACGTCGCGATCGCGCTGCGAACCGGCCTCGACGGCCACCTGAGTCTCCGTCACAAGTTCAAGGTTCCTGAGCTGATCCCGGTACTCGGCCGCGGTCTCATACTCTTCACGACTTGCGGCATCCTCCATTCCTTTGCGAAGGGTTTGCTCCAACCGATCCGTCTTTCCCTCGAGAACCGCGATCGCCTGAGCAATCGACTCACGATAATGACGTTCGTCAAAACCCTGAATACAAGCTCCGGAACACTTCCCCATCTGGTAAAGAATGCAAGGCCGGCTGCGATGCCGAAAGGCATTGTCCGAACAGTCCCGAAGCCGGAAGGTTTCATTCAAGAGATACATGACTTGGCGCGCCGAAGCTGCGGACGGGAACGGCCCGAAATACTTGGCACCGTCACGGTAGACTCGCCTGGTCCACTCAATTCTCGGAAAGCGATCCGCCAATTGAATCTTAAGGTAAGGATACGCCTTATCGTCCTTCAGTCTGACGTTGAATTTCGGCTTATGCTTTTTGATCAGAGTACATTCAAGAATCAGGGCTTCGGCTTCGGTTTCGGTCAAAATGACGTCGAAATGGTGAATCCGATTCACCAGCATTTCCGTACGGGGGATCTCATGAGGTCCTGTTTGAAAGTAGCTTGCCAGGCGGTTAGGAAGAACTTTGGCTTTTCCCACGTAAAGAATAGCGCCCGTTTCGTCCTTCATCAGGTAGACTCCTGGGGAGACCTTGGTCGCTCGGGCCTGCTCAAGCAGGACCGCTCGGTTCGGGAGCGCCCCGCGATGAACGTGATCAGCCGGTTTAGATGCTTGATTTTCCATCCTATTCCACTATAACCACAACTAAGGAGAATTTTTCCATGGCTCGTCCAAAAAATACATCAACTGCCTCGACCGAAGTCGCTCAAGAAGCCTTGTCCTACTGCACCAGCTGCAAAATGGACCTGAACCACGTTATTGTGGCCATGAAAGGCGACCGCATTGCCAAAGTGCAGTGTCTGACCTGCAAAAAAGAGCACGTTTACCGGGCGCCGAAAGGTGTAACCACCCCGCCCGTCAAAAAGAGCAAGAAAAAAGAGGCAGAATCCCCGGCCACCTCGGTTGAAGCGGAATGGCAAAAGCTGATGACCGCTCATAAGGACACCCCCATCAAGGCGTACAGCATGAAAGGTCAATTCGGCCTCGGCGACCGCCTGAAACATCCGACTTTCGGCGAAGGCATAGTAGGAAAACTGATTTACCCCAACAAACTCGAGGTCATTTTTCAAACCGACATCAAGGTCCTGATTCACGGCGGTACTGCTTGAGTCTTCGGCCCTCTTGGAAAAGACGAATATCCCTAGCGGCCTTGGCCTTTTTTTTGGCGGCCGGCACGGCTGGTTGCTCGAGTTCCCCTAAAAGGACGACTCCTGAACTTTCAAAACTCGAGGGCAAGAAAATCGCCCTCGTCGATTTGGAAGGTGAACCAACCGCACGCAAGATCGTCGAAGTCGCCCTCGTCAATCAGCTTGTTCAGCGGGGGACTTTTTTTCTTGTTCCCAAGGAAGAAGTTGAAGCCGCGCGCGCTGAAGCTTCTCATGACCCAACCGATTGGAAGGGGCTAGCCAGGCGCGTAAACGCCGACTTCGCACTCAGGGCAAAGGTACTCACCTTTGAAGCGAAAACACGAGAGGGCTATTCAAGCGAGGAAGTCGAAGATTCGCAATTGGAAGCCGAACGCGGCGAAAAGGACAACAAACTTGTCCGATTATACAAAGTAAAAGCCATGACCGGGAATGTTCGGGTCCAACTCGAATTCAGCGGTGTCGGAAAAGACATCGATCCCGATCCACGCACCGGCGTCGCGGAAGAAAGCCATGAAGTCACAGCCGAGGCGCGAACAGGCGCCGCCCATCTTCCCCCGAAACTGCGCTTTCTCGAAAATCTCGCAAACGACGCTTTCCGTAAGTTCTTTGATCAGTATAATGATTAGTATTCATGCTGATCACTCAACAACTTGCGTCAATAGCCAATAAAAATCTCATCCGCCCGGCGATTCGCTACCTTGGTAAAGAGATGAACTACGGCGAGCTGCGCACCGCGATTGCCCGGCTCAGTTACCTTTATCAAAACGAAATCGGCCAGAATGGCAGAGTTGCTTTCATCACCCGTAACTCTCCTGCCACGATCATCACCTTTTTCGCGCTGACAAATACCCGATCCGTGATTATCCCGATTGATCCGGACCGGTCGCCGGAAGAAATCATCGCTTGGCTGAAGGATTCGAAAGCAACCCACGTCGCGGTGACCAACGATCTGATCAACCAGACCCGGGAGATCCTTCTCTCCGCGCGCATGTCGCTCCCGATCGTCGAAATCGAGAAGAAACACGGAGGCGAGTACGACACTTCGTTCACCGCCTCAACCGAACACCAGCCGCTCGAAACGGATACCGTTCTTCTACTCAGAACAGCTGGTTTAACGGGAAAGCCACATCTTGCGGCCTTCACCCACAAGCAACTCAATCATGCGACGACCTGCTTGCGTAGTCTTTACCACGTGAACCTGTCGGATCGGTTCATGACCAAGCTCAATTGGGCGCACCCGTTCGCATTTTTACACGGGATGCTTTTCCCCCTCATGTCGGGGGCGACCTGCGTGATCGACCACGGTCTCGACACCACCGCACTTCTTCAATTCTTCATAGAATCGAGGGTCAATCGTCTCCTCGGTAACCCGCTTTTTTTTCACAAACTCCTGGTCACCTGCCGCAACGAGAACCGCCTGCTGACGGGGATAAAATCCATCACGGTCGCGGGCGGTCTGTTACCGCGCGAAGAAGCGAGAATTTACGAACGGATGAGATGCGCGGTCACGCACTGCTACGGCCAGACCGAGAATCTGTGGACCATCTCGATGCAGGACACCGCACGCGAGGAGCCCACTCACCAAAAGGGGAAAGAACAAGTCGTGACACTTGACGACGACTACGGTGCTCAGAAGCCCCTGCCGGGCATGAAATACAAAGTCCTCGACGCCAACGGCGACCTCATTGAGGGGAACGACCTCCGCACCGGGTATCTCGCCGTCATGGGTCCGACGGTGATGTCCGGTTATCAGAGTTCCGAAAAAGGCATTGAGAAGGAGACAAAGAGCAAAATCCGCGGAACATGGCTTTACACCGGTGATGTCGCACGGCTCGAGGGTGACGGTGAGGAGCTCAAGATCACTATCATTGGAAGAAAAGACGATCTTCTCCAGGCCGGAAACGAATACATCTCGATGGACGAAGTCACAGACGCGCTCAAACGTGTTCACGGCGTCGAAGATGCCGCCGCTTTTGTAGTCAAACGGGTTAAAGGTGATTTCGTGATAGCCGGAGCCGTCGTCAAAGCGACTGGCGGTTCGCTGAATGAAAAACAGATTATCGAATCCTGCGCCAAAAACCTCTACCCCGAGCAGGTCCCGAAAGTGATTGTTTTCACCGATTTCATTCCCCGGGATTTCGGCGGTAATCCGCACTACGGAAGATTGAGCGCCCAATTCGAGGGCGTGGCGGGCTAAGCAGCGTTGGCCCGTGCTACCGCCTTTAGTTTCGTCGCGATTTCCCTCGCCGCCGTCGCCGTCTCCGTTACGGGTACACCACAGACCTGACGATGACAGACGACATATTTCGAGAGGTCCGCCTCAGAGAACATCGGCTGAACGGGCTTTCGAAATACGTGCGGGTGGCGGCAAAGTTCAGCGGCATTCCTGCCGCTCACGAGTACCGGCCCCAGCACCTCGAGAAGCGAACAGGAAAGAACTTCGGAGGCACTCAGCGGATTGAGCGCCGCAAACGGAAATAGAACCGACAGTCGGGTTCGAACCTCGTTTTCGAAAGGGAATCGCACCGAATCAAACTCACTGAGTGCCCGCATGGCGGTAAGCGCGACCGCCGTTCCCGACGGCGTGGCATGGTCAAAGAGCATCTTTGGACGTTCAAAGAGCGTTTCGTGATCGTCACTCGTGAAATAGAACGTACCGGGGGTTTCGCCACCTTCACCGCGGAAATGCCGAGTGATCGTCGATAGCCACCGGCCGGACCAATTCAAATATCCGGTCGCATCCGATTCCGGAACGTCACTCCTGGACAGATCCAAAGCTGCCATGGCCATAAAGGCATAATCATCAAGATAGGCGTTCAGCTTCGGGACGCCCCCTTGGTAGGAGCTATAAAGCCGGTCCTCACCATGGACGAGCCTTTCCGAGATAAAACGGAACGCGCTCTGAGCCGCAAGAAGCGCCTCGGCCGCCGCTTCATCGCGCCTTTCGAAAGCAAGCGCTTTCGAGGCCCAGACCAGACCCGAAATAGCCAGTCCATTCCAGGCGGCCAGAATCTTTCGATCGGTACCGGGGCGCGCGCGCTTCTCACGGGACTCCAGCAGACGCGCCCGAGCGCCTGATACCAGCTCCCTCATTTGGACTTCGTCGATACTGAACTCGGGTGCCAATTCACGCGCGACCTGATCCAAAGAACGTGAAACCCGCAGCACATTGCCGCCTTCGAAATTTCCCTGCTCCGTGATTCCATAACGCGAACAGAAAACCCTGAACTGCAGTTCCGTCAAAGCTCCGGCTTTCACGAGCTCGGAAAGTTCGTCTTTGCGCCAAACGTAGAGATTTGATTCTCCGGCTGCATCCGCGTCCTGAGCGCTGTAAAAACCGCCGTCAGGGTCGCGCATTTCGCGAAGCAGGTATCGAACCGTCTCTTCCAGAACCTCTCGAAACCGCAATCGATCGTCGGATCCGACATTCGGGGTAAGCAGGACCTCCGAATACAATCGGATCAAAAGAGCGCTGTCGTAGAGCATTTTTTCAAAATGGGGAACATTCCAGCTCTCGTCCACGGAGTAACGGTGAAAGCCTCCTCCGAGCTGGTCGTAGAGCCCGGAATCCGCTATGTTGCGAAGCAGGACCCGTGTCGCTTCTCGCGAAGGCTCGGAGTCGGCCGCGAGCCCGAATCTCCACAGAAATGAAAATATCGGGGTGTTGGGGAATTTCGGCGCTCCGTCAACACCACCCTTTTCAAAATCAACGTAGCCGAGAACCGCTTCCGCAGCTTCATTCAGGGAAACCATGGTGGACTGGGATAAGGGCTCCATGGACATGGATTGATTGAGATCAAGGTCCTGGAGAGATCTGATCATACCGGTCAATCTCGATTCACTCTGCTCCACCCCGGCCGGATCGTCACGATACGCTTCGGACAACGCATTCAGAATCCGCGCGAACCCAGGTCTTCCATACCGGTCATGAGGCGGAAAGTAAGTCCCGCCGAAGAACGGCTTGCGATCCGGAGTCAGAAAAACCGTCAGCGGCCAGCCTCCAGAGCGCGTCATGGCCTGCGCGACCGGTTGATACAGCTGATCCAGGTCCGGACGCTCTTCCCGGTCGACTTTGACGTTTATGAATTTTTCATTCATGATCGCGGCGATTTCCGCGTCCTCGAAGCTCTCATGCTGCATCACATGGCACCAATGGCAAGCTGAGTACCCGATACTGAGCAAAACCGGCTTTCGTTCGTCTGTAGCCCGCCGAAACGCCTCGTCAGACCAGGGATACCAGTCGACGGGATTATCTTTGTGTTGCTGGAGGTATGGACTCGTTTCCTTGGCCAGTCGATTCATGCGAAGGACGCTGCAAGTCCGGTGCGTGCGAACACGCGCGCGCTCAAGAAGTGAACAACCCGGCTTTAAAGGCCGAGTGCGAGGATTTTTAAACGCCTGATCCGATCCCGAATTGCGGCAGCCTCTTCAAAATGCATCTCCTTGGCGGCCTGACGCATGTCAGCGTCCATTTTCTTGATGGTCTGAGGAATCGTCTCGAGGGAGACGAAATACTCGCCTGCGGCGTCTCGAACCTGAGCGACGCGTTCCGACGCATCCACCAGGTCAAGCTGCGCGATGGCCACTTCGGGTTCCGCGGCGCTCCAGAGACTCTTTCCATGACCGGAGCCAGCGCCCGTGCGCAGCGCTCGTTTGGCCAGCACTGACTTGTCGCGACCGTCTCGTTCATCCTCGTACGCGCCGTCACGCGCAACCATCGGAGCCGCGATCGCTTTTTGAATCGTCTTGGGTGTGATCCCGTGTTCTCGGTTGTACTCTTCCTGAAGCGCCCGCCGTCTGGCGGTTTCGCTGATCGCCTTCTGCATCGCATCGGTCATTTTTTCCGCATAAAGAATGACGCATCCCTCGGCATTTCTAGCGGCGCGACCAATCGTCTGGATCAACGAGCGATGACTTCGCAGGAACCCCTCCTTGTCGGCATCCAGTATGGCGACAAGCGAAACTTCGGGAAGGTCCAGTCCCTCTCTCAGCAGATTGATCCCGATCAGGACGTCGAAGCTCCCGAGCCGCAGGTCCCGAAGGATCTCGATACGCTCGAGGGTGTCGATATCGGAATGCAGATATTTCACCCGCACTCCCTGCTCCTGATAGTAGCGTGTCAGATCCTCCGCAAGCCGCTTCGTCAGCGTCGTTACGAGAACGCGTTCATTGCGCTCCGCGCGTTTCCGGATTTCTGAAAGAAGATCGTCCACCTGAGTCGACGCACGCCGCGTCTCGACCTTGGGATCAAGCAGGCCGGTGGGCCGAATCACCTGTTCCACGAATTCCCCCTCGGTCAGCTTGAGTTCGTAATCTCCGGGCGTTGCCGAAACAAAAAGCACGTGGTCGACACGTTTTTCCCATTCCTGAAAATTCAACGGGCGATTGTCGAGCGCTGAAGGCAGCCTGAACCCGAAATCGACCAGAGTCCCTTTTCGGGCGCGATCGCCCCGGTACATTCCCCCGATCTGAGGAACGGTCACATGGCTTTCGTCGACGATAAGAAGCCACTCTTTTGGAAAATAGTCCATAAGAGTCGGCGGAGCCTCCCCGGCCGACCGGCCAGTCAAATGGCGGGAGTAATTCTCGATACCCTGACAGAACCCGAGTTCCTCCATCATTTCCAAATCAAACAAAGTGCGTTGCGAGAGGCGCTGAGCCTCCACCAGCTTGCCCAGCGATTGCAGCTCCTGGAGCCTCACTTGAAGTTCCGCGCGAATCGATTCAATCGCCCGTTTGCGGTTCTCAGCCGTGGTCACATAATGGCTTCCCGGATAGATCGTCACGCGCGGGATCTTCTGGATGCGAACTCCTCGAAGCGGATCGACTTCCGATATCGACTCGATCTCATCGCCGAAAAACTCCACCCGTATTGCCCGCTCTTCCTCATAAGCCGGGAATATCTCGACGACATCCCCCCTGACCCTGAACGTCCCGCGATGAAAATCGACGTCGTTCCGGCGATACTGGATTTCGACCAGCTTCTTGAGCATGTCCTGCCGTTTCATCTCGCGGCCCGTCTCGAGGTAGAGAAGCATACCCTCGTAAGCCTCGGGCGAGCCCAATCCGTAAATGCATGAAATCGAGGAAACGATGATCACGTCACTGCGCTCGAGAAGTGACCGGGTGGCGGAATGCCTGAGCTTGTCAATTTCATCGTTGATTTGCGCGTCTTTTTCGATATAGGTGTCGGTCTGCGGGATATAGGCTTCCGGCTGGTAATAATCGTAATAGCTCACGAAATATTCCACGGCATTATTAGGGAAGAACTCGCGAAACTCAGAAAACAACTGCGCGGCGAGCGTCTTGTTGTGACTCAGGACGAGAGTGGGCATGTTGATCTGGGCGATGACGTTCGCCATCGTGAAAGTCTTGCCTGAGCCGGTCACTCCGAGCAGAACTTGCATTCGCTTCTTCGCCTCGATACTCGCGACAAGCCGCTCGATGGCGGCCGGCTGATCCCCGGTCGGCCTGAAAGGCGTGTTCAATTCGAATTTCCGTTTGGAAAAAATCGCCATGCCGGTCCCAGTCTAACACATCTTTCATCGAAACTTGATGGGGGGGAAAACTTGCTCAGGGGAAACTGATGGGGGCGAAACTGATTTAAGGCCGCCAGTTCGTGTATGAATCATCAGGCTTGAAGAGCTTTTTTAAGATCCTCTGGAAGAAACCGTTGGACCGCTTGCTCCTCAGGATGCCTTCCAGTTCATTATGATCGAGATAAATGCCCAGGCAGCTCGGACAACGCTCGACGCTGATCCCGCTGAAGTCGACCGTCTGCATCTCGTAACCGCACTTGGGACACCTCATCCAGTTGGGCGGCCTGATCTCGCGACGCTGCCTGCTTTCGATTTCGCGGCGCCTTCTTTCGATGAGTTCGCGATTTTCTCGCTCAAAATAGGCTTCTTCGAGTTCATGAATTTTCGGACGGGGCATGCCTGAAACAGATGCAAAATACGGAGAACCTATTTATACGACCAGGTTGTCCCCGACGGCCCATCCTTGAGCGCTACGCCGCGCGCATCTAAGTCCTCGCGGATCAGGTCGGCTGCAGCGAAATCCTTGCGTTTGCGCGCATCGAGCCGCGCGCCGATCAGTCCCAGTATCTCCTCTTCGGACGGCCGCGCGCCTCCGCCGGCAACCGGCCGGGACGCGCGAATCCGCTCGAGTTCACGGATGACCAGCCGCGGTTCCCCGAGAGCGACGCCGAGAATGCCCCCGATATCCTGCTCCATGAGCCGGATCAGTTCGCCAGCGCCCTTCTTCGAAGACATGGAAACAGGTTCTTGCTTCGTCTGCGCCTGAATCCTGTTGAACTCGCGAATCAGCGAAAACAAAGCCGCCAACCCCCCCGCCGAGTTGAAGTCGTTCGCGAAACAATCGTCTATCGTTTTCCGGGCCTGTTCGCAGCCTTCGAGAAATCTCAACCACTCCGGATCATTCGGCGCCTGCTCCGCGCAGGATGTGTTTTCGGAAATTTCGAGGGCCCTGGCCTTGGCTTCATAGATTCTTTGAAGAGAGACGAGGGTCTGCTCAATGGTATCGTCCGAAAAATCAATCAAGGAACGGTAGTGCACTGAAAGCAGCAGGTAACGGGCGAACTCACCAAAAAACTGCGTCAGGAATTCGCGCGCCGTGAACACGTTCCCGAGGCTCTTGGACATTTTTTCTTTCGAGAGAGTCAGAAAGGCGTGATGGAGCCAGTACCGGACAAAAGGTGATTTTCCAGATGCACCTTCGCTCTGTGCAATCTCGTTCTCATGATGCGGAAAGACCAGATCCTCCCCTCCATGATGAACATCGATCTGATCACCGAGCCACTTGCTCGACATCGCTGAACACTCGATGTGCCACCCAGGCCTGCCTTTTCCCCATGGACTGTCCCAAAA
>MEQK01000053.1 GCA_001770175.1 Bdellovibrionales bacterium RIFOXYD1_FULL_55_31
ACCGACGCCGACACCGACGCCGACACCGACGCCGACACCGACGCCGACACCGACACGAATCAACGAGGTGCTTCTTTTTAACGGAGTCGGGACGAACGCGTCCAATGCCCAAGCCCTCATCGATATTCTCGAACAGCAGGGCTTGACCGTTCAGGTGGTGAGTTCAGCCCAAATGGAAGCAATTGCCGAAAGTGATTTGCGGCGTTATTTGATGATCGTCTGGCCAGGCGGTGACGCGAATGTCATGTCAGACGGCTTATCGGGGGCGACACGCGCGAAGATCCGACGGGCAGTTGTTCAAGGCGGTGTAAGTTACGTGGGCTTTTGCGCCGGGGCTTGGATGGCGGTTGGCCCGGTGCCGGCGGTGAATTCAGTGCCGTATTGGGGTCTGGCCATTGTTCCAGGTGATTATCTGAAAATTTACCTGCCGAACGGGCAGCAGCCGACCGGCGCGATGGTAACAGCGTATTTTGCGGACCAGAGTTCCCGAGACCTGGTTTGGTGGGGTGGACCCTACCTCGCGGACTATTCCAACGGCGTCATCGCGCGATACCCGGATCGAAGGGCCGCGATCATTGAGACCACGGTCGGCAGCGGCTTTGTCGTGATCTCCGGTCTTCATCCGGAAGCCCCGCAGAATTGGCGGGACTCGATCGGGCTGGTCGACCGTGACGGACTGGACTTCGACGTCGCTTGGGATCTGCTGAACGCCGGATTGCTCAGAAGCCGTCTGGCTACGTTCTGATCGGCACCATGATGAACCGGGCTTGATGAGGGCCGCGACCATTCTTAAACGGTGACCTCGATGTTTTGGCGAAGTAACGAAGTTGCCGACTTGGGCCTTACCTGTGCCAGGATTATGTGACAAAGACGGCGCCGTCCTCGCTGATTTCAAGGATGCGATAGCCGCGATCAAGAATATCCCTGACGGGGATCCCCGCTGCTTCCCAGAGGTTTTTCAAGACATAAGTCGCTACGTTCTTGAAATCGCGCTGCCACGCCACGATTCGCGTAAATACTAGGCCATCCCAGAACCCGCGTTTCGCGCTTTCAGGGGTGTCCTGAGCTTTGGAGCGGGGCAGACCGTAGCCTTTTTTCGCTCCCGTCACGATCATCGCAATACCACCCGAAAATTCCCGGATGAATCCCTGCCAATCCGAGCGACTCTTTGCGCGGATGAGCAGGTGCAGATGATTTCCGACGTTTGCATAACGGTAAACAGAGATATTCCAGCGTTTCTTGAGACGGTCGAGAAGATTGCGGACGTGATTGCAATGCCTTGGATGCAGCATTGAAAGCTCTCCTCTCGCCTTGGATGATCTCAACACCACGTGAAGCGCTTGCTTCGGATCAAACGGCCTGCCTGTCTTGCGTCTACCTTTCGTGTGATCGCCGCCGTGAGCCTGAAGCTTTGTTCTGCGATTGAACCCGGGGAGGAAAAGCTGGTTTGATTGTGTTTTTAGCCGCATTGGCGGGTCTAATTTTAGCGGGGCAATGGTTTTTATAGACAAATATATTGGGGCTGAGTTTGGGTGAGTCTGGCGAACTTCCTCTTCTGAGGGAGAAAGTACCGAATAAGGCCGTCTCGACGTTCGCCAAGACGCGCTCGATCATTGTGCCTCCCGGGGTCGCTTGGGGCCGCTCCTCGATCCCGGTGCGATTTGGAAAGGGGGGCGTTATGCATTCTCCTTCCAAGGTACTGTTCCAAGGCGCTGTTTCCGCTTTCCGAAGCGCTTTGAGGGCGGATTCAGGCGGACTCATTTGCAGAGTCAGTAAATGGAAAGACTATGAACCGAAGTTGACGAACGTGGCGATCTCGCCTTCAGGTATTTTCACCCGCGAATCGAAAGCTTTTCCAGCCGGACTTTCGGCTGATTCTGATGCTGTTTCGCGATAGCGGGAAAGGTTTCCCGAAGCTTTCGCGCGTATCCGAAGTCCACTTCGGTGACGATCAGCTTTTCGTTCGATGAATATTCGAACATCGGTTTGCCTGACGGGCCGACAACCATGCAGTCACCGGAAAAGCCCATTCCGCCTCCGGAACCGATCCGATTGACGCCGAGAACGAAGGACTGCGTATCCATCGCGCGCGCGCTGAGCAGGATCTTCCATTGTTGGGCGCGAACGTCGGGCCAGCTCGCGATAATGATGAACGCGTCGGTCCCTTCCGCCGCGGCTTGAGTAAAGGGCCCGATGAAGCGGGTATCAAAGCAGATGAGGGGCGTGAAACGATACCCTTCGTATTCGACCGTCAGGAGCCGGTTTCCTGGTTCATAGTGGTCCTGTTCGTTGGTGACGGGGAATAAATTCATCTTGGCGTAAGAGGTGAGAATTTCTCCGTTACGAAGCACGAGACACTCGTTCGTATACTTCCCGCCATTCTTGATCGCGGCGCCCGCGAAAACCAGAATATGCTTGCCGCGGGTCATGGAGGCGAGTTCAAGGAGTTCCGGGCTGCCGAGCTCTTTCGCGGCGAATTCACGCTCCATACAGAACCCGGAAAGCGCCATTTCAGGTAACACGAGAATGCGGGAACCCTGTGCTTCGGCGTCTTCGACGGCGTTTCTTATTTTGTTCAGGTTCGCGCGAAAGTCGAGCCAGGCGATGTCCATCTGAAACAGAGCTATTTTCATAAAACAGGGCATACCATAGGTTTTTCCGTGCCGCTATGAGTTACACAGCGGTCCCTAGGCCGCCGCGGTCCGCTTGAGCGCATACTTGGGCAGCTCGATCGTAAAAGTCGAGCCCTTTCCCGGTTCGCTTTTCAGATAGAGCTTTCCTTGATGGGCCTTTACGATTTCGTGAACGATGTACAGGCCCAAGCCGAATCCCCTGACCTGTCCCTTTTCTGTCGCTCTCTGAAAGGGTTTGAAAATCCTCACCTGATCTTTCGGATGAATTCCCACGCCGCGGTCCTGAACGGATAACCGCGCGCCGGCTTCGGTCCCGGTGAGCTGGACAGTGATCAGGGATCCCGAAGCGTACTTCATCGCGTTCGTCAGAAGATTGGCAACGACTTCCTCGAGCCTGATTCGATCCCAGAATCCGATGACTTCCTTCTCCAGTTGTAGTTCGATGCCGCATTTCGCCTGATTGAGCTCTATTTGATGTCGCTCCACGATCTCGCGGACGAGATGACCGAAATCGATTTCGGACGGCGATAGTACGAGATCGCCTCTCCTGGCGCGGCTGATGTCAAGAAGTTCGTCAATCAATCGTGAAAGGCGATCCATCTGTCTATCGGCCATGACCATCATCGAATTCAGCTTCTCGGGCGAGAGGGAGTCGAATTTCCCAAGACTCGAGAGCCTGATCAAGAGCTGAATCTGCGTCCGCAGGGCTGTCAGCGGCGTACGGAGCTCATGCGAGGCGATGGACAGAAAATCCTCGCGCGCTTGGATAGCCTCCTGAGAGGCTGCGTAAAGAATCGCATTGTCGAGGGCAGTGGAGCAACGATGACCATATTCCTCGATCAAATTGATTTCTTCCGGCCTTCGGAACTGGTCGGGCCTTTCGGAAAGGAGCGAGAGAGATCCGAGCACGTTTCCTCGGGATGTGAGTGTCAGCATGCTCGCGGAACGAATCGGCAGATTATCGAGCAGAGAAGACCCCCAAAGCTGCGTGATCTCGCTTTGGCTCAGCTCAAAAACCTTACGATACGCGCTTTCGGGTATTTTGATCAAAGACTCGCGCAACTCGTTCGAATTCAGACTTTCGCTGAGGCGGGCTTCCTTCTCGCGATCCTTGTGGGCGACCAGAGAGCCCGGGGCACTGAGAATTGGCTTTGAAAGAACGAGAACGCATCCATCGGCGGTTTCAGGAATCAAAAATCGCACGATCGTCGCTAACGTGGATTCCATATTCAGGGAACTCGAGAGCTGTTGGCTCGCTCGAGCGAGAAGTCTTGAATAGCCGGCATCGCGTTCAAGAATGTTCTCCCGTTCCTCATAGTTCTCTATCCGGCTTGTCAATTCAGTCGGATGGACGGCCAATCTCGCGAGGATATCACTGTAAACCGATGAGAGTGCCGCTAATTCTTCGGACGTCATGAACTCCTGCTCGCGAATGGCGGCGTGCGCGGCGGGACTGCCAATCGCGGCGGCCAAGGTTCGCTCGATTTCACGTCGAATGGAAGCGAGCTGCAAGACCGTGATTCGCGGAGTCGCTTCGAATCCTGCTCGCCGAAGAGCCTGGATGGTCAGCTGTTCAGCGTCATTCGGGTTGAAATACCGGGAAAACAGCTCCACGATCAGTTCGCGTTTCGAATCCACCGGAAAATCCGGCAGCTTCTGGTTCGACATGCTTCTTGTCGGTCTGATCTCCAGCGCGTCGACGAAGCGGCTCGCGTCGATTTCTTCTTCGGTTGATGGGGTGAACAGAAGCGACCCGACAATAAGGCTGCTGATATTCAGGAAGAGCGACCACAGGACCGCATGCGTGAGGGGATTAAACGCGGTAAGCCCGAAGAGGGCTCCGGGCCTCAGAAACGCCAGGCCGAACGGACCCTCCTCGATCAGTGCTGAGGGAAGCCAGCCGATCGACGCGAACTCGGGGACGATCAAACAATAGAGCCAGATGCTGAATCCAGCAGTCAGTCCGAGCAGCGCGCCTGATTTGTTCGCCTTTCGCCAGAACATCCCCGCAATGATGGGCGGCGCGAGCTGAAGCATAGCTGAAAATGAAATCAGGCCGATGTTCGCGAGGCTGTAATTCGGTCCGAAGAGACGCTCGTAAACATATCCGGTCGTGATGAAGAGGGCGGCGGCGACCCATCGGGTCCCGAGGAGGTGCCGCTGAATCCCCCGGAGTGCCTTGAATCGTGAAGACAAAGGCAAAACCAGATGATTCGAAATCATCGTCGAAACGGTCATCGTTTCCACCATGATCATTCCGATTCCGGCGGACAAGCCCCCAAGACACACGAAAAGAGAGAGCCAGCGATTCCCGGCCGCCAAGGGCAACGTGAGCACCAGATTATCGGCCTCCACCGGATTGAAGCCAAGGATCAGGCCGGCTGCGGCAATAGGCACAACGAAGAAAGAAATCGCGAACAGGTAAAGCGGCACCACCCACATGGCGGTCCGAATGTGGTTTTCATCGGAGTTCTCAACGACC
>MEQK01000054.1 GCA_001770175.1 Bdellovibrionales bacterium RIFOXYD1_FULL_55_31
TTTCCGTCAGTTCACGGACTTACATCTTGAGATTGGCTTGAAGGCGATGAGCGAAATCGCTGAACGTGGTGAACACATCCGGCATTACAAATGGTGAGAACGCATGCTTAAGAAGATTCTGGATTTTTTTTCGAATGACCTGGCGATCGATCTTGGAACCGCGAATACCCTCGTTTATGCAAAGGATCGCGGGATCATCATCAACGAGCCCTCGGTCGTGGCGATTCATCGAAATGCGCGAGGACAGACCCGGGTTCTGGCGGTCGGCAAGGAAGCCAAGGACATGTTGGGACGAACACCTGGATCGATTCAGGCAATTCGCCCGCTCAAAGACGGAGTGATCGCGGATTTCGAGGTCACGCAGTCGATGTTGAAGTATTTCATCCAGAAGTCGAGCGAGCGCCGCACCTTCATCCGTCCGCGAATCATCATTTGCATCCCTTTCGGGATCACCCAGGTCGAAAAGCGCGCGGTTAAGGAATCAGCCCAGTCGGCCGGGGCACGTGAAGTTTACCTCATCGAGGAGCCCATGGCGGCCGCTCTGGGCGCGGGCCTGCCGATTCGGGAGCCGAGCGGGAACATGATCGTCGATATCGGCGGCGGCACGACCGAGGTGGCCGTGATTTCGTTGGGCGGCATCGTTTACTCCAAATCCGTCCGCGTGGCGGGGGACAAATTCGACGATGCCATCGTGAGCTATATCAAACGCAAGTACTCGCTGCTGATCGGGGAGCGCTCGGCGGAGCAGATCAAGCTCTCGATCGGTTGTGCATATCCCTTTGAAGAGGAAAAAACCTACGAAGTGAAAGGTCGCGACCTGATCAGCGGCGCGCCGAAAACGATCGAGGTGAATTCCGAAGAAATTCGCGACGCCTTGGCCGAACCGGTCTCGGCGGTCGTTGACACCATCAAGACCGCACTCGAACGCACTCCTCCCGAACTGGCCGCGGACATTGTCGATAATGGAATTATTCTGGCCGGCGGCGGAGCGCTGCTTGCGAATCTCGATATTCTCATCAAGGAAAAGACCGGGCTACCGGTCGCTCTCGCGGAAGATCCATTGACTTGCGTCGTGCGCGGGTCCGGAAAGGCGCTGCAGGACATGGATCTTTTGAGAAAGGTTGCGATTGTCTGAGGACAAAGCCCCCAAAGATTTCCAGTTGATTCAGGATCAGGCCGAGGCGGATCACCTGCTGAGCGAGGGGGCCAAATCCTTCGCGTCGACCCTGATCTGGACGAAGGATCAGCAGAACGTGATTCGCACGCATTTGACCCTCTTCAGCCGCAAGGATTCGCTGATTTGGGCGTGGACTCCGAAGAATTTCGATCTCAAGAAATTCATGAGGGAGCTCGAAGGACCGGGCGGGGTGCATGACTGTTATTTCAGCGTATCCCTCGCGTGGGCGAATATCTTCTTCAGGACCGCGTTTTCGGGACCCGATTCAGCCGGGCTTTGTTTCCACGCCCCCGAGCGCGTTTATAAAGTTCAGAGGAGAAAGGACCTGCGCTATCGGATTCCCGAGGGACATGTCCTGAAACTCGAATTCGACGATCCTCTTTTTCCTGATCAGAAACAGACGAAGAAGGTGTTTGATCTCAGCGCGAGCGGTGTTTCGTTTCTTACCGACCCGAGCGACAAAGAGGTTTTCGTTGACGGGGCCGTCTTGAAAAATGTCACGTTCACGATCGATCTCCGCAAGATCGTCGCTCATGTGGAAATCAGGCATTCCAAGGAAGTCATGGTTCAGAGAAAACCCTGCTTAAAGGTCGGTCTGATTTTCAAAGGCATGAGACCGGGCGATTCGCAAAAGATCGCTTCGTATGTTTTCGAGGAAAGCCGCAAGTACTTTCTCCGTTTCATTTGAGCGCTACCTCGTGAGGACGTATGGCCTATAACCAGAAAGATTACTATTTTCATAAAGCCAAAACCGAAAAATACGCGGCACGCTCCGTATTCAAGCTGCAGGAAATAGACGAACGGTTCAAGATTTTCAAAACTGGTTATAAAGTGCTCGACCTCGGGGCCGCTCCCGGATCCTGGTCTCAATACGCTTCGCAAAAGGTCGGTCCGCAGGGCAGGGTTCTTGGTGTCGATTTACAGCCCGTCAAGCTGACCCTCCCCAACGCCGTATTTATCACGGCTGATTTCAGGGACCTTGATTTTCAAGAGGTCATGAAAGCGCACGGAATTATTCCGCCGTTCGACATGGTGCTGTCCGACATGGCTCCGAAAACCACGGGGATCCGCATCACCGATCAGACGCGGTCGCTTGAACTCTGCCAAATGGCCCTCGCAGTTTGCGACAAATTTTTACGCCCCCGCGGCAGCTTTGTCTGCAAGATGTTCCACGGAGAGAAATTCGAGTCCTTTCGCGATGATCTCAGGGCGAGGTTCGGTCGCGTCGAGGTTCTTCGTCCGAAGAGCACCCGCAAAGAGAGCAAGGAGATTTTCTTTATCGCCCTGCAGTTCAATCCGAGGTAGCCGAGCCCACGGTTTGTTCGATGATTTCCTTCATGCTGGAAAGATCGCCGGTCGAGAGAGCCGCGAAGAGTTGAATCAGAACCGATATTTGACGTTATTATGTGGCTGAATCGGGCTTGGGCCGACGGTTGCCTGGGTCATGTGTTCCCAGAGCTTAAACAGTAACTTACGAAATCCGACGGCCATTATGCTTACGAGCATAACGGCAAGCGAGAGCATCAGGATATACTCCACCAATGCCTGGCCGTTTTCATCTCTCAGCAATTGACTCATTACGGATATTGTAATGTATGATGTAAATCAATGACAACACCAGGCTCAACTTGGCGAAATCTGACCAAAGTCCTTGCGCCCGCGGCTGCGATTCTCGTGCTCGTGGTGGGCGGCCTCTACCTGGTTAAAATATCCTTGGGCCGCGCGCCGCAGGCGCCCGGATCGTTCGAACTGAATATCGGGAATACCGTTCCGGAATTCACCTTGTCTAGTCTCGCTGGCGGGGAATTAAAGCTTTCCGATCTCAAGGCAAAGGTGCTTTTAGTGAACTTTTGGGCAACTTGGTGCGAGGCCTGTCTGATTGAGATGCCCTCGATCGTGTCCCTGAGAGCGCGTTATCTTGCTAAAGGTTTTGACGTGATTTCGATCAATGTCGACGAAAATCCGGAATCAATTCTTGGCTCCAGTCTCAAACGGCTTGGAATCGACTTTCCGGTTTACCTGGATAAAGACGGCAAGACTTCGGAGCTTTTCGGGGTGCATGGGATCCCGCTTACCGTGGTAATGGATCAGCAGCGGCGAATCCTTTTTGTCGAAACGGGTGAAAGGGATTGGAACGGGGAAGAGATTCGGGAACAAATTGAACGGTGGTTGGCTGAATGAGTATGACAATCAGGGCTCCGGCCCTTCAGGATTTCCGGCTTCCGCTTTTCCTGACGAAGGAAAACAAGTGGAGTGTGGGTTGGCTGATGGCGACGATGGCAACCGTACTCTATCTTACGTCCAATCATTTCCATTTTTTTCCGCCGCAGTATCTTCCGATGTCGTGGGTGGACCAGGTTGTTCCGTTCGTGCCGCTGACGATCTGGATTTATCTCAGTGAGTACCTCTTTTTCGTGACCATATATTTCTTATGTAAGGATATGGCGAACGCAAACAAGTACCTTTACTCGTTTTTCGCCTGTCAGACCGTCAGTGTCCTGATTTTCTGGATTTGGCCGACGACCTATCCGCGCGAGCTTTTCCCGCTCATTCGGGAACAGCTCGATCCTCTGACGTATTTCGCTTTCAACGCTCTTCGTTCGGCCGATACGCCCGCGAATTGCTGTCCGAGTCTGCACGTCAGCAGCGTCTATCTTTCTTCCTTTATCTATCTTGATGACCAGCCCAAAAAATTCCCGCTCTTTTTCATCTGGGCGAGCCTGATCGCGCTTTCGACGCTCACGACGAAGCAGCATTACCTCATCGATGTGGTCGCGGGCCTTTTTATGGCGATGACGTTCTACTGGATCTTCCACCGCTACATTCCTTACCGGCGGGTGAAGTGAAATTCGCGGTGCCAACCAAGCATACTAGCAGGCAGGCAACCAGGAATTCTCATTCCGATGGCCTGCGGTCAGTGTCAACCACGACACGCTTGTAAGATAGCGAAGCGTCCGCCATGTCCTCGATAGTTACACTGATTCAATAAAAATTCCGATTTGGACGAAATAGAGAATGAGAAGGTATGGTCTCGAAAACAGCTCTTTTCGGTTTCACGTGCTTCTTTTTTGCTCCGTTCTTGTCCTACGGGCAAGAGACCCCGTCCTGTCTTGATGTCATCCAGCGACTCGCTCGGCCCGCACTCGTCGAGATCCCGATCGGCAGCTACCTGCCGAGCCCCAAGAACAACGCGGACTCCTGGATTGGACATGAGGTTTCACTCTCTTACAAGGACTCCAAAGGCGGGCTCAGGCATACCGAAGGCTTTGTGGTCGACAGCGCGCGCGATGGTCGGCTGTGGATCGAGCATCCCGATCAAACGGTCACCGAGGTAACGAATGTCGTTTCAATGCGTGCGAGTATTGAGTCGGCGGGCGCTTGGCAACAGGACTGGTTGGGCCGGGTAACTACGGTTGAGAGCTTCATGGATCAAATTCGACAATACCTGAGCTATGGAATCGACCAAAAAGTCCCCATGTTCGGTCTGGTACAAATCCGGGAAAAAGGACTGAGAGTTCACGGGAAATTGGGAACCGAAACTCTTCCGGGTGGCTATAATCTTGTGACTGTCACGGACACCGCTGGAAGAGTGCATCGTTTCGATCCGGTCGCCTTCTTGGACGAGCGTCTCGCGCTCTCCATTTCGAAGGAGGACGCGAACGCCTTCCGTTCGGCACACATGCCGGGCTCGGCTGTGACGTTCCTTGATCGTTCGAGCCTCGAGGCCCATCACCTCGCCAGGCTCGCCTTGGACAAAAAAACTCTTTTTGATCTTCCGGAATTTTACCAATTCGTCTCGAGAGAACCGAACCGGGCCTTGAATCTGCTCAAGACCTGGTATGGAGACGTCCCCGAAGTCGCGCGTATTCAAAACAGGCTTGGCAAAGAATATCTACCGCTCGCCCTTGACCCAGGAATCATTTCCAGAGCTGACGAATTTATCGAATGGGCGCAATCCTACATTCCCAGCCATTCCAGGGCGTCGCTTTATGAAATCCGAGAAGCCTTCGCGAAGAAGCTCGGGTCCGAGGTGGTTTGGCGCGGCATGCTCTTCCAATCCGCCGATCAGGCGGATTCGATGAAAGCCCATGGAATCGATTCGACCCTTCTAAAAGAGAGCCACTCGGCGGCGGACGAGACCCGGATAAGAAATCGCCTATTCCACGAGCTCACGACCTATCCAATGAAAAGCACATTCATGCATGGCCCGAGAGGGCCCCTCGAGAACATCCGCTTTCAGATCCTGAACAAAAAGAGCAATACAATGGTCTCGGCGAGCGGATATATTGAACCGACCTATAGCCCCGTCTGGTCCGAAGCGCCCAAGCCGGGGAACAAATTCTATTTATATAAGTTGAATGTCCCGAAGATCAGTGTCATCAAAAAAGCCGGGCCTTTTTCGTTTCTGCGAAATACGACGGGAACTTTCGTCGCGAATGGCGTTTCTGGGAAAGAATTCCGGATCCCGTATAATGATCTGAACTTCGAAGTCTTCATTCCTTTCCGGATTCGACCCGAATGGGTCGAGTCGGTCACGTCATACGACGATATGCCTTGGAGCAAAGTCTTTCACGATTAAAATCTACGCGTTGCTCGATGTGGATGCTGGGGCAGCCATAAACCCAGGCGCCCACGCGAACCGATAATACATCTCCTCGAAGCGTGCGAACGGCAGGATCGTGAAATCCGCATCCATTCCAGGCTCCAGCGTGCCTTTGCGGCGTTCGAGCCCGAGCGCCTTGGCGGCGTTGTACGTGACACCCGCGAAGATCTCGCTTCGGGTCATCCCGAGATAAAGCGCGGCAATCGTCATCACTGTCGGAAGTGACAGGCAAACACAGGTTCCCGGGTTAAAATCAGTCGAAACCGCGACGGCAGCGCCGGCATTCAGCAGCTTGCGGGCGGGCGCGTGCGCGGCCTTGAGGTAAAAGGCCGTACCGGGGAGAAGAACGGCGACGGTCGGTGAATTCGCGAGCGCGTCGATGCCGCGATCCGATATTTTGAGCAGATGATCGGCCGAAAGCGCGTTCATTCGGGCAGCGAGTTCGGCTGATTCGGTGTTCGTGAGCTCATCGGCATGCACCTTCACCGCGAGGCCGAGTTCGCGCGCGGCCTCCAAAATTCGTTGCCCTTCCTGAATCGTGTAGTAGCCCTCATCGATGAAGACATCACAGCACGAGGCGAGACGCTTCCGGGCGACCTGGGGGAGCATGACCTCGGTTAAATCACGAAGATATTCCTCGCGGCCCTGATCCTGCGGGAAGGCGTGGGCTCCGAGAAAGGTCGAATAGATCGTGAGCTCCGGAAAGCGCTTTTTGAGACGCGCGATCACCGCGAGACACTTCAGCTCTGATTCGGCGGAAAGGCCGTAACCGCTTTTGATCTCGATCGTCTTTACGCCGTAGGACGCGGACTCCCTGAGGCGAGGAATGGCAAGACGTTCGAGTTCCGTGATCGAAGCGTCGCGGGTTGCTCGAACCGTTTTGATGATGCCGCCGCCCTTCGCGGCGATCTCCTGATAGCTTGCGCCACCGCAGCGTTCGGCGAATTCATCCGAGCGGTCACCCGCAAAGACGAGATGGGTATGACAATCGACCAGACCGGGAATTACCGCTTGTCGGTTGCGAAGGTCCTTTCTTCTGGCTTTCGAATATTTTTTTGGAATGGAATCGGAAGAACCGACCCATTCCACGCGATGAGGAAGCGTGCGTGTCCCCGCCTTTTTCGTGCTGAAAACCACCGCGCCGTCGACGATACGTCCGAGGTCGTCTTCCTGCACGCGGCGCCCGTCTTTTACGCGGATGCCAGAGCCGGTGAGAACTTCGCTTGCGTGGACGAGAACCTGGTAAATCGGCATCGGCTGGTCCTTCAGCCCCGAGGCAGCATCGGGATTTTGCCGCCGCGCCGGGCGAAAGCACCGCGCGCGATCTCCTGGGATGTTTCATAGCCTGCGTCGGCGTGCCGGATAATGCCCATGCCCGGGTCTGAATTGAGAACCCGCGTGAGCCGCCAGGCGGCGTCTTCGGTTCCGTCGGCGACGACGACCATCCCGGCATGAATGGAGTAGCCAATGCCGACTCCGCCGCCGTGATGAACGCTGACCCAGGAGGCACCGTTCACGGAATTGACGAGCGCGTTCAGAATGGGCCAGTCCGCCACCGCATCCGAGCCGTCTTTCATTCCCTCGGTTTCGCGATTGGGAGAAGCGACGGAGCCACAATCCAGATGGTCGCGTCCGATCACGATCGGGGCTTTGACTTTTCCGGTCTTGACGAGATTGTTGAAGAGGAGCCCGGCCTTCTCGCGCTGGCCATAACCGAGCCAGCAGATCCGGCACGGGAGACCCTGAAACTGAATTCGTTCTTCAGCCATGGCGAGCCAGCGCGCCAGTCCTTTGTCTTCGGGAAAAAGCTCGAGCAGCGCGCGATCGGTGACCCGAATGTCCGTCGGATCGCCTGAAAGCGCCGCCCAGCGGAACGGGCCACGGCCTTCGCAAAATTGTGGCCGGATGTACGCGGGAACGAAGCCCGGAAAGGCAAAGGCGTTCTTTACGCCCGCGCGAGTGGCTTGCGCGCGGATGTTGTTTCCGTAATCGAAGACATGGGACCCCTTTTTCTGGAATTCAAGCATCGCCTCCACGTGCCTGCCCATGCTCGCGATCGAACGTTCCATGTAGCCCTTGGGATCCTTCTTGCGCATTTCGGAGGCCTGCTCCATCGAGAGACCCGCGGGTACGTAGCCGTTCAATTCATCGTGCGCGCTCGTCTGATCAGTGACGAGCTCAGGGGCGAAGCCGCGCCTGAGCAGTTCCCAGTGCACTTCGGCCGCATTTCCGACGAGTCCGATGCTCAGGCCTTTTTTGGAGCGTTTCGCGGCCTCAACCCGCCTGAGCGCGTCCTCAAGGGACGTCGCGAGCTCGTCGAGGTAGCGGGTTTCGAGCCGGCGCTTGACTCTGGTAGGATCGACCTCGATGTTGAGCGAAACCGCTCCGGCCATTGACGCCGCGAGCGGCTGCGCGCCGCCCATTCCGCCCAGACCCGCCGTCAGAACGACCCGGCCCGCGAGATCGCCGTTAAAGTGCTGGCGTCCGGCTTCCGCGAAAGTTTCGTACGTACCCTGAATAATTCCCTGCGTTCCGATATAAATCCAGGAGCCCGCCGTCATCTGGCCGTACATCATGAGCCCTTTGTCCTCAAGCTCGCGGAAGTATTCCCAGGTCGCCCATTTCGGGACGAGCATGCTGTTCGAGATCAGGACGCGCGGGGCGAGCGGATGAGTGGGCAGTACGGCGACGGGTTTTCCGCTCTGGACAAGCAAGGTTTGGTCGTCCTGCAGTTCGCGAAGAGACGCCACGATCGCATCGAAGCACTCCCAATTTCGGGCGGCGCGACCGCTGCCGCCATAAACAACCAAATCATCGGGCCGTTCGGCAACTTCGGGGTCCAGATTATTCATCAGCATGCGAAGCGCGGCTTCCTGCTGCCAGCCCTTGCATGAGAGCTGTGTGCCGTGGGGGGCGCGAACCGGTCTTGATCCTTTCATATCTCTTACTCCTCTGGGCCGGCGACCTTATGCCGCTCAGCCCTCGTAACACGATCGAAGCAGGCTTTCCAATTCCCGGGAGGCGATCATCGACTCAAGGTACTTCAGGTCTTCGTGAAAACTGCGATCGACTTCGAGCCGCCGGATTTTTTTACGGACGTGGCCGTGAATCTTCTCGATCACGGGCGAGCTTCTGAGCGGCCGAAGAAAGTCGATCCCCTGCGACGCCGCGAGCAGTTCCATGGCCAGCACGCGGCGGGTGTTCGTGATGACCCGAGCAGCCTTTCTCGCTGCCCAGGCGCCCATGCTTACGTGATCTTCCTTGTCGGCAGAGGTCGGAATCGTATCCACGCTGGCCGGGTGACAGAGTGTCTTATTTTCTGAAACGATGCTTGCCGCCGCGACCTGAACGATCATGAAGCCGCTGTTGATTCCGCCTTTCGGCGTCAAGAAGGCGGGAAGGCCAGAAATCGCCGGGTTAATGAGTTTCTCGAGCCGCTGTTCCGAAATGCTGGCGAGTTCTGCGGCGGCGATCGAAAGAAGGTCCATTCCGATCGAAACATACTGGCCGTGAAAATTTCCGCCGCTCAGAATTTTTTTCGAAGCAGGGAAGACGAGCGGATTGTCCGTCACGGAATTGATTTCACGCTCCAGGATCATGCGAACATGCGCGATCGCGTCCCGGGAAGCCCCGTGCACCTGGGGTATGCACCGCAAGCTGTAGGGGTCCTGAACTTTGCCGCAATTTTCATGGCTCCGCGCGATTTCACTCTTGAGGCTGCCCGGTATTTTGGAATCGGCAAGAAGCCTTCTCATGTGCTTCGCGCTGAGAATCTGGCCGGGATGGGGGCGTATGGCGTGAATCTCCGCGTCGAATGCGGCGGAAGTCCCTTTCATGGCCTCGACCGTCATCGCGCCGAGCGCGTCGGCCACGTCACAGAGGTGTTCGGCTTCGAGGACGCTCAAACTGCCGATAGCCGCCATGAATTGCGTGCCATTGATCAGCGCGAGTCCCTCTTTGGGGCCGAGACGGATGGGTTTCAAGCCGGCGGAACGAAGCGCTTGCGCGCCGGTCATTTCACGGCCTTTCACGCGCGCGCGACCTTCGCCGATCAGGACCAGGGCGAGGTGCGAGAGCGGTGCGAGATCGCCGCTCGCCCCGACCGAACCCTGTTCCGGGATCATTGGGCAGATGCCGCGATTGAGTACCGCGAGAATGTGTTCGACGAGCCGAAGGCTCACGCCGGAATGGCCGATGGCAAGAGTGCTCGCCCGGAGCAAGACCATGGCGCGTGCGTATTCGTCCGAGAGGTAGGGCCCCATTCCGCACGCATGCGAGCGGAGCAGGTTATATTGGAGCGTCTCGATTTCGGCTTCAGGTATTTTCACGTCCGACAAAAGTCCGAACCCGGTATTCACGCCGTAAAGAGTTTTTCCCTTCGCGATCTCGCTCAGGAGAAACGCGTTCGCGCGCTTTATTTTTTTCACGGCTGCCGGCGAGAGGGCAACCTTGCGTCCGGATACTGCTACGTCGTGGATGTCTTCGAGCGTGAGGGGTTTGGCCCCGAGTTTCAGTGTTTCCATTTTTTTAACTCCGCAACCGCTTTAGCCCGGTTTTTTTGTGAAAAGACGGACGACCCCGCGACAAACACGTCGACGCCGGCCTCGACGAGCTCTTCGACCTTATCGGGTTGGATACCGCCGTCGATTTCGATCAGAAACGGCCGATCCTTGCGAACGTCCGCTAAACGTGTGACTTTCGAGATGCTTGATTCGATGAATTTTTGACCGCCAAAACCAGGATGAACGCTCATGATGAGAACGAGATCGACTTCATCCAGGTTTTTTTCGATCGCGGTTAACGGCGTGGCTGGATTGATCGAGACGCCGGCTTTGATTCCGTGCCCGCGGATCTCCGTGAGGAGGCGGCTCAGCTGTTTCGTCGCTTCCGCGTGAATCGTGATAATATCAGCGCCCGCTTTCGCGAAAGGCACAATCCACTTTTCCGGTTCCGACACCATGAGATGACAATCGAGAGGCAGCTTGGTCAGGGGCCGGAGTGCTTGGACGAGCAGTGGCCCGGCGGTGATGTTCGGAACAAAATGGCCGTCCATGATGTCGAGGTGAAGCCAGTCGGCGCCCGCGCTCTCGACTTCCCTGACCTCGTCGTTGAGTCGAGCAAAGTCGGCGGATAGTAATGATGGAGCCAGAAGCGGGGCCTTCTTGGATTGCATTTCTCTTGGATATCGCTAAGGGGCTGATATCTCAAGCGGAAGCTTGAGGTCGCGGCCCTGTAGCCCATTCAGGAAGCCGGAGGCAGTGACCTCCTTTTTGCCCTCCCATTGGAGAGCCACAAGTTCGAGCGCGCCGGCAGCCGTCCCAAGGAGCAGCATTCCTGTTTTTTCATAGAGTTGGCCCGCGTGGCCCTGAATGTCCGGCCGGGGGTGAGCTTGTTTAACTTTGAGCCGCGCGGTTTGGTCGCCAGACAGTTTGATCTGCAGGCTCGTCCCCGGCCAGGGATTCAAGGCTCTGATCCTTCGATCCAGCACCTCGGCCGGATCTTTCGGGTCGAGCCATTCCATATCCTTGGTCAGCTTTTCCGCATACGTTACCAGCGATTCGTCTTGGGGGCGGCCCTGAAGGGTCCCGCTCGCAAGCCCAGTGAGGGTCTCTGTAATCAGTTCGGCGCCCATCGCGGCCAGCCGGTCGTGAAGTATGCCGGCCGTGTCGTCGGCTCGAATGGGTGTTCTGCTTTGCAGAAGAATATCGCCGGCATCAAGCTTCTCGACCAGCCGCATGGTCGTGACCCCGGATTCAGAATCTCCGGCGAGAATGGCGCGTTGAATGGGGGCTGCCCCCCGCCAGCGAGGAAGAAGCGAGGAATGAATATTTACACAGCCGAGGCGTGGAAGCGTCAAAACGTTTTTTCGAAGTATTTGGCCGAAAGCTACGACGACGACTACGTCGGGATGAAGTGCGGCAAGCCGCTCGAATTCTCCCGGCGCCGACAATTTCTCGGGTTGGATCACTTGAATCCCGAGTTCAAGCGCCTTTCGTTTGACCGCGCAGGGGCGGAGTTCCAAGCCCCTTCCGACCGGCCGGTCCGGTTGGGTATACGCGGCAATGAGCGAATGTTTTTTGCTGATCGCTTCGAGCGCGGGCACGGCGAACTCGGGGGTGCCCATGAAAACCACGCGAAGCATGGTCTAGAGCCCTGTGGCTTTCTTGTTTTTCGGCACGAGCGCCGCTTCGCCGAGCTCACGTTCTTCGGCTTCGCGTTCCGCGCGCTCCTGTTTGAGACGTCGGCGGATGGTTTCTTTTTTGAGCGGGCTCAGCCGATCGATAAACAGCTTTCCGTCGAGGTGATCGAGCTCGTGTTGGACGACGATTGCCAGCAGACCTTCGGCGGAGAAAGTTTTCGTAAGGCCGTCCAAGTCCTGATGCTGAACCTTGATCTTCTCGGCGCGCTTCACTTCGGCGGAAAACTCCGGCACGGAGAGACAGCCCTCGGAAAAGAGAATGCTTCCCTCCCGGTGGATAATCTCGGGATTAATCAGAATTCTCGGTTTCTTGTTTTTAATGATCCCGCCGGCGACGATTTCGGCTCCCTCGGGAAGTTCTTTCGGCGGCTCGCCCTCCGGAAGCTCCTCGTGCTCGAATTCGGCATCGATCACGACGATCCGTTGGAGAATTCCGACCTGATTTGCCGCCAAACCCACGCCGGGCGCGTGATACATCGTCTCGAACATGTCGTCCGCAAGTTTTCTCAGTGATTTTTCGATGTGCGAAACGGGAGCGGCTTTTTGCGCGAGAACGAGGTCGGGAAATTTGTAGATTTTCAACTTTGCCATGATATTTTTAGGACGTTCGGCGAGCAATGAGCGTTACCGCCAGGGCTGCGAAGATCGTGCTTGGAAGCCATGCGGCGAGCCAGGGCGGCAACGCACCATTGGTGCCCAGAGATAAACCGACTGAGTAAAAAAGCCAATAGAAAAAAGTGATTCCCAAGCAGAGGCCCAAGTCTTTTGCAAGGCCGCCTTCTCTTCGTGACCGCACGGAAAAGGGCACACCGAGAAAACACATTACGATCGGAATAAAACTCAGGCTGATTTTGGAATGAAATTTCACTTCGTAGTTCTTTGTGTCCGCTCCCGCGTTTTTGGTTCGCTCGATGTAGTGATGAAGTTCTTTGAGGCGGAGGCCGTCCACTTCCTTTTCAATCTCCTGAAAATCGCGCGGAGTTTCCGAGATGATCAGCTCTTTCTCTTTGAATTTTTGCGTGAGGGGGAAGGTGCTCTCTGGCGAGAAAACCGTTACGGTTCCTTTCATGAGCCGCCACCCGGTTTTGGTGAACTCGGCCCTTTCGGCTTCAACCACCTGAACGAGATTAAAACTTTCGTCGAACGTGTAGACGGCCATCCCGTGAATCGTCTGCGTGGCCGCGTCGAAAAGCCGAAGGTTATAGATAAGATTCTTCGAACGGTACCAGATCTTGTCTTGCTTGATGTCCAGGAAGAAATCCTGTTTTTTCTTCATGACCCGCATTTCATAGGTCATCCGTTTCTTAAACGTGAGCGGAAGAATTCGGTCTTCCAGGACAATAATAAGGCAGGAAATCATAAATACGATGGTGACGACCAGCGTGACGATTCGCTTGAGCCCGACGCCGATCGAGTACGCGGCGACCAGTTCATTCGTCCGGGCGAGCCCGGAAAGCGTGAAAACAGTCGCGAGCAGTACGGCTGGCGGCATCATTTGCACGGTGATGTTGGGTAAGTTGAGAAGATGGTAGACGAGGATCTGATTACCGGGATACTGGTGATCCAGTAAGTCTCCGAGAACCTCCTGGAAGAGAAATAGACCAGCGAGCGCGAGAATCGCCACAAGGAAGTTCTTGATAAAGATCCCGGCGATGTACCGGTCCAGCGTCTTCATTATCGGTGAGTTTAGCATTATTCCTGGGCAGAAGGCATTGCTTTAGCTTTTTTGATCTACTACTTATGAGGAATAGGCGGTATCGTATGTTTTTCACAGCTAGGACGGGGAACTGACATGGCCGATATCTCAGATCAGAACGAACTTCAAAAAAACAGCGATCGTCCGGGCGGCCCGAATTCAGAAGCGGGAAACCAGGGCAACAAGTCACGCAAAAAGTGGATCATCGAGAACCTGACGTCGCTCGTTTTGGCTTTGTTCATCGTTTTCATGATTCGCTCGAGCGTTGTCGAGGCGTTTAAGATACCTTCAGGATCGATGATCCCGACACTTCTGATCGGCGATCACATTTTTGTAAACAAGTTTGCTTATGGTTTTAAGATCCCGTTTTCGGATCTGGTAACGGACCATCCGGTCTATGTCGTGAAACGTGATCCGCCCAAGCGTGGCGATGTCATCGTTTTCATGTACCCGAAGGACGAAAGTTTTTACTATATCAAGCGGGTGGTCGGGATTCCCGGCGATACCGTTGAAATCCGAAACAAGGTCCTTTACATCAACCAGCAGATGGTCGCCCGTGATGTGGTCACCGGTCCGGCCGCCGATAAAGTTTTTAAATCGCTCGATGACCCGAAATATAGTTCCACGAATCTCGACTTGTTTACGGAGCGCCTGGATAAGGCTGATCACATGATTCTACTTGATAAGAACAGCTTCATGGGGGAAAGCCACGGCCCGATCACCGTACCGCCGGACAACTTGTTCGTCATGGGCGACAACCGTGATTTTTCGAACGACAGCCGATTCTGGGGTTTCGTCCCGATGCGGAACGTGAAGGGGAAGGCCATGGTGATCTGGCTTTCTCTTTGGGTAAATTTTTCCGATAGTCAGTTCGTGTTCCGACCCGAGCGGATCGGGACGATCCTGCGGTAATCAGCCCGCCAGGCGGCTGAAGACGTCCAGAATCAATCCGAGCGCCCGGCGGGCAGGCTGCGGACAATAATCCGTCCACCGCGCGAGCTTGGGACCATTTCGGTAATACCAACCGACAAAACTGCGGCCGAATCGCGAGCGGCTGAGGGTGTGGTCACGAAAGGTCCTGAGCCGGGGCAATGTTCCGGGGTCGATCACGTCCGTGAGCGCCGTCGCGACGAAGCAGTTCCCGTCGCCTCCGAGCATTTTGTACGCGTTCTTGAACTCGGGCTTATGCATCGCCTTTTCGTTGCTGATGTACTTGCGAAGGGTTTCGGTCGCGAGGGGCTGAAAAGGCATGCCCTTCGAAAAGAGAATGTACTTTTCCATGTACTGCATAAAATCCCGCTGTTTCGCGGGAGAGCGCGTGCGGTCGAACATTTTCGTCAGGTCCCAATAAATCGCGCTGATCAGGAGGACCTCGTACATGTCTTTCTTCACGTCAAAAAGCGCCGGGGTGAGTCCGCCTGGGGGGACTCCCTTCCAGTCCTCGAGGATCCGGAGATAAGTCTGGTATGACTGGGCCGCTTCCGCGATCTTTCCGCTCTGATACGCTTTAAGTCCAGAGGTCGCGAGCTCAATGCGTCTGCGCATGAGCTTTTTCCGGTGCTCACGCTCGGCTTCCTCGATCTGTCTTTGAACCTTCCGTTTTGCTCGGGTGACGACGTCATCATGACGAGGCATAGCTCTATCCTACCCCATAAGGATCAATATCGACGAGAAATTGCCACTTTTCCTTCCAGCAAATTGAACGTGCACCGAAAACCGCGCGGCGGAGCCGCTGGACATCTACTGATTTGATCAATAAATCCCACCGGTAGATTCCTTTTGCCCGCTCCAGAAAGGCTTCACTTGGGCCCAGAATATCGAGCTTTCCCGGCTCTTGGGTCGTTTGAAGAGCGCTGGCGATCGCGGTCGCGCGCCCGCGCGCTTCTGCCTGACTCGGGCTCTCAAAGCGTAACCTCGCCAGGCGACCAAAGGGCGGATAGCTCAGCGCCTTGCGCAGCTCCCGTTCATTTTCCAGAAAAGCGTTCTCGGAAAGCGCCCCGGTAATCGTTTGAATCACGGGATGGTTTTGATTGAAGGTCTGGATCAGAACCCGCCCGGGGCGCTCGCCGCGTCCGGCGCGCCCGGAGACTTGTTTGAGGATCTGGTAAGCCCGCTCCGGGGCCCTGAAGTCCGGCCAGCGAAAAAGCGCGTCGGCGAGGACGACCACAACGAGAGTCACCCCCGGGAAATCGTGCCCTTTGACGAGCATTTGCGTCCCGAGCAGGACATTCGATTGGCCGCTCCGGAAATCCGCAAGAACGGATTCGAGCCGTGAGGTGCTGGTGATCTGATCACGATCGAGGCGCAGGGCGCGCATTTCGGGAATGATCCTGGGCAACTCTTCTTCAAGGCTTTCGGTTCCCGCTCCGATCCCCTGCAGGTCCGAACTGCGGCATTTCGGGCAAAAATCGGGAATCGATTCATGGTGGTCGCAAACATGGCAGCGAAGCTCCCGCTTTTTTCGATGAACCGTGAGGGAAATGGAACAGTTGGAACATTCGGCGACCTCCCCGCAGTCCTGACATACGAGAAACGACGCGAAGCCGCGACGGTTCAGAAAAATCATGGCTTGATCGCCAGCCGCGAGGGTTTGGCGGATCGTCTCGACAGTGCGTTCCGCGAGAGTCGCCTGGATGCCCTCGACTCGGGGTTCTTCGCTGAGGTCCACGATTTCGACGGAAGGCAAGCCACCGGGAGCGATTCGGTTCTCGAGCCGTGCTTCGGAATAGCGGCCTTCGCGGACTCTTTCTCGAGACTCGAGACTCGGCGTCGCGGAACCGAGTACGACGAGGGCTCCGGTCAGTTTTGATCGCACGACGGCGAGATCACGGGCGTGATACCGGACGCGATCCTCCTGCTTGTAGGTCGGGTCATGTTCTTCGTCGATGACAATGAGGCCGAGTTCGGGAATGGGGGCGAAAATCGCGGAGCGCGCGCCAACAACAACCCTGATTTCCCTGCTCCTCAGGGCGGCGTTCAAATCCCTCCGTTTCGCGTCCGCGATAGCGGAATGCCAGAGGGCTACCGGGACTCCAAGTCCTTCTTCGAACCGGCTATGGAGCTGGGTCGTCAGCGCGATTTCAGGAACCAGGAGAAGTACGCCGCGACTCTCAGCCAGGCTTCGCCGGGCGAGTTCGATGTAGAGTTCGGTTTTTCCGCTTCCGGTAACTCCCGCCAAAAGGGCGACGCGTGGGGAGTCTGGGGCGAGCGACTTGGTACGGACGATTTCAATCGATTCCAGAGCTGATTTCTGCTCGTCGGTCAGTTCATGAACTCGCATCGTGATCTGCCGGTTTTTGAGGGGTTTAGCCTCGCTCCTGGCGCTCTTTAAACCGAGTGCGGCCGGAGGGGCCGCGCAGTGCAGGACTTCCCCGAGAGGTGCGCCGTAGTATTCATGCGCCCACTTGCAGAGAGCCAGGACGTCATCCGTGAAAATGGGTCCCTGATTGCTGATTTCAAGCACATCTTTCAATGCCTCGGGCGACAGTCCGGCCGGGAGCTCCGAAATCGGGCGTGGCGGCTCGACAATGAACGCGTGTGTGACGGTGCGACCGAACGGAACTTTCACCCAGCCGCCGACCTGCACGCGCGTCAGCATTTCCCCCGAAATTCGATAAGTGAAAAGTCCTTCGACTGGCCTGGGAATCGCGACAGAAAGGACGTATTGAGCCGGACCGGTTGCCGTCATCGTACAAACTTATAGAATTGCTCGATCAGTGTTTTTTGTGCCGATGGTGAGGCGTTGCCGATTTCGGTGAACCCGGAGGCGGGAAACGGTGCGGACCCTTTGAACTCGGGCAGGCTCGAGGCTGTAGTGAACTCGAGCATCTCTTCCTGCAGTACCGGCGTCTCGTCCGAATCAATCAACGAAATCATCCGAGGATACGGAAATCCTCGATAAAAGCGGTAAGAATCGAACTGGACCTCGTGTTGAATCAGAACACGGACGGGGAGAAAACTGTCTTTTTCTATCCAGAGCTGTGGTTCAGTTTTAATCGGGCGTCCGATGAGCCATGCCGGGACGTTTTTCCATCGTTTGAAATAAGTGACTTCCGCATTTCTTCTCTGCTCCTCGTCAGGAAGCGCCAGGAGATCGCTTTCGGAGCGGATGGGAACACCGGCATCCGTCAAGGTGCGGGTCAGGTCCGGCACGCTGGATAAAAACATCAAAGCATCAGGGACCGTGAAGGTGTTCGCTTTTCGCTCAAGCTGATACAGTTTTTGGCCGGCGTCATCGAGCGCCCAGCTTCGCAGGATCTGGGTCTCGGCGTTGTAGACCGTAAGTGCCTTGAAGCGGACGTCAGACGGCTTCCCGTTCTCAATTTTCGTGACCTGGCTGCGGAGACGGATTCCTTTGGGTCCCGCGTGCTTTGCCGCCAGCGTCTTTATGATGAAGTGCGAGGGTGGCACGTAGGCCAGGGCTGAAGAGGCTTGAAAGATCGAGGAAATGGCTAAAGCGATTCCGAAAAAAATGAGCGATTTGCGGGTCATGGGAAATCCCCCCTGAGGCTACGCAGTGAAATCGGCAAGTCTGATTGCCGGGCGGCGCGCTCAAACTTTGCCGGGAAAGCGGTGCTCTTCGGACTCTAGCGCGGCTTTGCAATCGATGCAAAGAGTTGTGAAGGGGAAGGCCTGGAGGCGAGCTTCGGAAATCGACTCACCACATTCCTGGCATTCGCCAAAAGAACCGGCATCGATCCGTCGGAGGGCTGCATCGATCTGTATAAGGATGCCCTGATCGCGATTCTTCATTTGGACGGCAAGTGCCTTGTCCGTTTCAGCGGACGCTTGATCAACCGAGTCGCTATAAACGACATCGTCTTCGATCATGCTGGCGGTCTTCTGCCGAAGTTCGGACGCAAGGGTCTCGCGTCTCTCAAGTAGTTGTTTCTTGTAAGTTTCGAGCTTTTCCTTGCGTATTGTCATAAGGGGAGCAACACTTAACTAGTTTTATAGTTCTTGTAAAGCGGAAAATGACACTATGCACCTTAGGCTCTTTTTGACGGCGCTTCTGATTTTTTGGTCTCTAGGCGGACTGTTTGGCCCGCTTGAGTCGGTCCTGGCGTCGGATTTTCACTCCCCGCGAACGGCGGCATTGGGTGGCGCGGGCCATGCCGGCCCGATGCTGAATGATACGATTTACCTGAACCCTTCTTACGCTGCTTTCTCGCCTACCTACAGCATTGGCGGGAATTATCAATGGTTCAACGGCCCCTCCGCCGGGCCTGACCAGGAGAGTCCATATCGCGGGCATCTTTGGAATTTATCGA
This sequence comes from Bdellovibrionales bacterium RIFOXYD1_FULL_55_31, assembly GCA_001770175.1. GTDB lineage: Bacteria > Bdellovibrionota > UBA1018 > UBA1018 > UBA1018 > XYD1-FULL-55-31. The sequence goes on from MEQK01000054.1 coordinate 18,946, forward strand.
TCCAGGATGGCCGGTCGGCACTGTTTCAGGCCGGCGTTGGACTGACCCAGTCTTCCAATTTTCGGATGATTCACGTCGGAGCCGCCAAATCAGTGGTGAGGCGGATTGGGCTTGGAATCGGAGGGAAATTCGTATTCCCGAATGACACGCGAAAGATGATCCAAGACGGCATGGTTTCGGTGAGCGGAATCGTGAGTGATTGGCTTCAGGTCGTCGGAATTGTCGACAATATGGTCGAAACGCCGGAGGGCCGGGAGCGCGGGCTTTATCGTGAATTCATTCTAGGTACAAAGATCAACGTTCAGGGCATCGTGCTGCTCTATTTTGATCCCCATTGGGTTCCTCACCTCGCGGACGGACCCTCCTATGGTCACGAAACGGGAATTGAGTTCTCCCTGATGTCGGACCTCTTTCTTAGGTTCGGGGCGTTTCGGAATTCGAATCTTCCCTTCGAAGGCTTGCGAGGCCGTGGCTACGGCGCTGGAATCGGCTGGATCGCGCCCAAAACCTCTTTCGACTACGGAATGTCCCGGGTGCTGTCGCCCCAGCCGGCGACAGCCCACGTTGTGGGGATGACGCTGTTTTTCTGATGGCTTCGTTTTCCGCTCGTGAGTCATTTCCGACACAGGGCTAACCGTAATCCCGATCCTGGCCGATAAGTATGGCGATGAGGTCTGAAAGATTTGGACAGTCGCTGTTTTTCGGAGTGGCCCTATTTTTTCCCCTGCTCGCCGAAGCCGGTCGGGTTTATGAGGCGAGTTTTCTGGACAATTTTCTTCGCTCTCCGGATCAGTGCGCGGCCGAAAAAGCCTCGAATCGCGACCTCAAATTTTCGGCTGAACGGAACAAGAGGCTTCAGCACGATTTAAAATGGGCGGTGGCGGGGCAGCTCCAGATCGGATGGAAAATCTATCGACCGTTGATCGCACACTTTCTTCGTACCGACGCACCCGTCGAAAGTGAGGCTTTCGCGAACGCCGTGGCACGGTGGCAGTTGGTTTCAGGCGTTCGTAACCCGCCTGACGGAATTATTGACGCCGACACCCTGATGAGCATCTTCGTGGAACTGCAATCGAAACGCCTGTTTGATACGAAACCGCCTGAGGTGAATATGGTGAGTATTCCCTTGTCGCGATTTTACGATTCCGGAAAAGAACGCTCCCGTATGAAGATCGGGCAGGAGACCCTCGCGGCATATGAACGCATGCTGCAAGCCGCACGAAAAGCGGGCATAAAAAGTGATTTTCTGAAGATCATTTCAGGCTACCGGAGCCCGATCTATCAGAAAGAACTCGAATCAAGATACGGCTCCGATCGCGTCAGGCTCGCCGGCAATACGCCGCATGCAACCGGGAGAGCCATCGATATCTATGTCGGGGGCGTGCCAGTTAGCACCAAGAATTCAAATCGCGAGCTTCAGTCACGGACAGATGCGTACCGCTGGCTTGTCAGGAATGCTGAAAAATTCGGTTTCGTTCCTTACTATTTCGAACCATGGCACTGGGAATACGTCGGTCCCGGGAATCAGGATTGAAAGGTCCCGAAAAATACTTTGGGTGCTCCGGTTGCGGGGCTCGCGCCCACTGACAGCTCGGACCCGGGGTAAAGCTTTCGCACATTCTCTTCGGTCAGAACTGTTTTAATCGGTCCAAAAGCGACGCTCTGGCCTTTCCTCAACAGGAGTCCGGTGTCAGCCCATTCCGAAGCAAGATTCACGTCGTGCGAGACCAGGACGATCGAGCTGCCCTCAGTGGTGAGTTCGCGAAGAAGTTTGCCCATGGTTGCCTGGTGATTCAGATCCATTCTCGAAAGGGCCTCATCGAGCAAAAGCACCTTCGCGCCTTGGACAAGCGCGCGTGCGAGCGCCACGAGCTGACGTTCGCCACCGCTCAGGGTGTGAAGGTCCTGATCCCTGAGCCCCCAACAAAGGCACCTTTCCATCGCTTCGCGCACGAGTTCTCGGTCATTTGACGACCGGTAATACCGAAAAGTTCCCGGGTTCAGATGACAGCTTCGTCCCAAGGTGATCGCCTCGCGCGCGGTCAGGGGGAACTCCGCATGGAGGTCGGGCGGAACGTAAACGACCGCTCGCGCTCGCATTTGCGGGGTGTTTCTCAAAAAATCTTCTCCGCGGTGCCTGACCACTCCGGCCTTGAGTGGAAGAATTCCGGCGATCGCCTTTAGGAGAGTTGATTTGCCGGAACCGTTCGGACCCAGGAGAGCGAGAATCTCGCCGCGTTCGAGTTCCAGGGAAACATCCTTCAGAACCGGAGTGCGTCCGTACGAAAATGAAATCCCGTAGGCTCCAAGGACAGGGCTGCTCACGAGGCCTCCCGACGAGAGAACAGAATCCAGAGAAACAGGGGCGCGCCAACCAGAGCCGTAACGATTCCGACCGGCAGGTCATACGGCCGGGCCAGAACGCGTGCCGTGACGTCCGCCGCCGTCAACGCCGCCGCTCCCCAGATCGCGCAAAGCGGGAGGAGGCGGAGGTGAAGCGAGCCAACGAGTCGCCGTACAAAATGCGGGATGACCAGTCCGATGAAGCCAATCATTCCTGAGGCGCTTACACAGATCGCGACGAGCAAGGCGATCGTGAAAATCAGGCTGGCCCGGACTTTCCCGACGGCGATTCCCAAGGTGAGGGCACCCTCTTCGCCCATGAGAAGGGCATCGAGCTCGCGCCAGCGAAGCCAGAGCGCCAACGTGAGAACGGACGCGGTCCCGAGAGTGAAAAGTGCCCCGCCCATGCGCGCCCGCGAGAGATCGCCGAGCAGCCACAGGAGGGCACCTTGGATGCCGTTCGCGTCGGACAGCGCCATCCAGAGGGCAACCAGACTCGAACCCAGAAAGCCGAGCATCACGCCGGCGAGAAGAAGCGAGAGCGTCGTTATCCCTGGACGATGCGCCACGACGAAGAGAAGCGCCGTGAAGAGAAGCGCGCCCGCGAACGCCGTTCCCGTCAGACCCGCGAAAATCCAGTGAAACCCGAGGGAGGCGCCGAATACCGCCCCAAGAGCGGCTCCCGAAGAAATGCCGAGCGTGTATGGCTCGCACAGAGGATTCGAAAAAAGGGCCTGAAGCGAGGCGCCGGCCACGGATAGCCCGATTCCGACCGCCGAGGCGAGGAGCACTCTCGGCAATCGGAGCTGGACGATCACTCCGATATCCGCGTCGGATGTCGCTCCGAATTTCAGAGAAAGAATAATCGCGAGAGCCCAGGCAAAAAGTCCGAAAATGTAGGCGTGAAGCGCTCTTTTATTCAGCATCGAAAACCTTCTTTTCGAGAATCGAAAGCCCTTCGAGCAGCCGAAGCGTCGGACGGAGAAGGGCGTCAGCCTCGATCACGAAAACCTTGCCGTTCCTGACGGCGGGAACTGATTGGAAGTCTTTCCAGCGTTTCACGGACGCTTCGAAGCCTTTTCCTGATTGGCGTCCGAGCGCGAGAATCAAGATGATCTCCGGCTTTCTTTGAATCACGTCCTCGACTGAGGGTTTTGGGTAGCGCGTGTCTGAATCAGAATAGACATTTATCGCGCCCACTGTGGTCAATGACTCGTTGAGAAAGCTTTTGCCGCCGGCGACAACGAGCGGCTCGTCACCTATTTGAAGGAGAACGCGGGGACGTCGCGTCCTTTTGGTGGCGCGACTGCGTATGCGGGAGAGTCCCTGCTCGAATTGCGATGCCATCTGGGCGCCTCGCGCGGCGAATCCGAGCGCGGTTCCCGTCAGGCGCATCGATTCCTTGATCTCATCGAAGCTCTCGGTTCGGACCACGAGAACGTTGAGTCCGAGTTCTCGAAGGTGAAGGACGGGGTCCTTCGGATTTCCGTCCTGGCTGGCTAAAACGAGGTCTGGCTTGAGGGCGACCACGCTCTCGAGATTGAACCGATCGTAGCGTCCGATGGAGGCCGCCTTTTTCAGTCCCGGTGGATAGTCGGTGTATTCGCTTATGCCGACGATTCGATTCAGGTCCGTTTGCAGCAGATCGGCAGCGAGTTCGCCTAGCGAGGGCATGAGAGTGACGATTCGGCGCGGAACCGTTTCTTCCGCTCCGGCTCGGGCAGTCGCGCAGAGGAGCAGCAGCGCCGCAAAGGCGGGTGCCCATTGTTTGCGCCGTGGCTCAGTCGAACCTTTGTTCACGGTTTTCAAGGAGAGCATCGATGTTGGACTCATGTCGCAGGATAATCAAAAAAACCATGGCGGCGCCCCACCACAGGTGGGCCCCGACTCTATTCAGGACAAGGTAGCTCACGGATGCAAGGCTAAGCCCGGCGATGCTGGAGATCGAGCCGATCTTCTTGTCCAAGAAGGTAAGAACATACGCGATTGCCCCTACCAGGGCTGATACGGGAGAAAGGACGAGCAGTGCCCCGAATCCGGTCGCGATTCCTTTTCCTCCCTTCAGGTGAAGCCATGGCGAGAAGCAGTGTCCGAGTACCGCGAAAAAGCCGGTTGCCCAAAGCGCACTCAGGCTGAAAGCGAAAGTTTCGCCTGTCCAAACACCGATCGCGTGTACCAGGCCTTCCCGACTCAGCAGCAAGACGAGAACGGCGCCTTTGAGCAGGTCAAGCGTGAACGTGAGCAAGCCCGCGCGGAATCCCACGATTCGGGACACGTTTGTCGCCCCTATGTTCCCACTTCCCCGTTTTCGGATATCGCCCGCTTTGAAAAGTCTCCCGACCCAGAGGCCAAAAGGAATCGAACCGACCAGAAAGGAGGTGAGGTAAATGATGGGTTCGGGATAGGCGATGAGATCAGCGAGCACGTTTCACCTTTCGGGTTTCCAACCGGGGCTCGGGCTCGCCCGACGGAAGCCCCCGCAGTCTGAGAACGAAGCCAGCCAAAGCGGCGAGAAAAATCACGATCGAAATGAATTGGCTGGTTGAAAGAACACCTTCTATGACAAAGCCGCGAATCAAGTCGCCCCGGAAGATCTCGATGAAACTTCGGATCAGCGGATAAATCATGAAATAGGTCAGGCCGACCTGACCGTCGAATGTCTTACGTTTGAAAAGATAAATGAGCCCGCCGAAAAGGATCAGGAGGGCCGTGAATTCATAAAGCTGCGTCGGATGAAGCAGAATCCCTTGGAGATGTTTTTCGACCAGATCGGAATAAAGCCGGATCCCGAACGACGAGCCGGTCGGCGCGCCATAGCAGCAACCCGCGCTGAGGCAACCCAAACGTCCGAAAGCATGCGCGATCACCAGTCCGGGAATCACGACATCGGAAACCCTCCAAAACGAAAGTCGGTATTTGCGGAGGTACCACGCCGCGAACGGAACGACCGCCAGCGGTCCTCCGAAGAACACGAGCCCGCCCTCCCAGACCTTGAATATCGAAGCTGGCTCGGCGGCGAAGTAACTGAAACGGGTGATCACGAACAGGAGCCTCGCGCCCGCGAATCCAACAATCAGTGACCAAAAGGTCAGATCGAGAATCCGTTCAACGTCCATTCCGGATCTGATGGCAAGGCGCTTGATCACATAGATCGATACCAGAAAACCGATGGCGATCAGAAAGCCGTACGTATGGATCGGAATCGGGCCGATATTAACGAGGAGGGGATGCATCCGCGCCTGGTTCCTTGTTTTTCTCCTGGATCACGAGATCCAGCATCAGGATGCCCACCCCGACACAGATCGCGGAATCCGCCACGTTAAACGCCGGAAAGTGGTAACCCTGCCGCCAATGGAAATCGAGAAAGTCGATGACGTAACCCAGGGCCACACGGTCGATCAAATTCCCGATAGCGCCGCCAATCACCAGCGAGAGCGCCGAGGAGAGCTTCAGGTCCTGTTCTGGAATTTTGTTGAAAACGTAGCCGATCGCGGCAAGCGCGATGAGGGGGACGATCACGAAAAAGGGCGTTCTGAAGGAGGCGTCCGCATGCGCAAGAATCCCGAAAGCCGCACCCGGGTTTTTGATGTAGGTCAAATTGAAGAATCCCGAAATGACCGGGATACTTTCGCCCAAACGGAACTGGTCGACGATAAGCGCCTTGGTCCATTGGTCGAGTCCGATGATGAGCGCCGCCAAACTGATCAGGATGAGATATTTGCGTTTCATCAGTGAATGGCCTCCTGGCAGCGACTGCAGAGTTCCGGATGTGACTCGGATTCGCCCACCGTTTTCGAATAGACCCAGCACCTGGCGCATTTTTCGCCGGATACCCGTGTGACCGTTGCTACCACCGGCTCGGCTCCCGCAGGGGCAGAGGTCAGCTCCAGCTCGCTCACAAGAAACAGCCGTCCGAGATCCTCGCGTGTTGATGACAGGTTCTGCCGGATCGCGGGTTCCACGGCCAGCGTAACCTTGGCTTCACGCGGATGGCCGATCGTCTTCTCTTTTCGCGCTTCTTCAAGCGCCTTGAGTACGATTTCACGAACATCCCAAATTTTTGCGAACACTTCTTCGAGCTTCGGATCGCTCCAGGGTTTCAATTCCGTTTCAGAGGGAAATTCTCCGAGGAACACGGACTCCGGCCGCCGCTCGCGCTTCGGCATGTAGCCCCAGATTTCCTCGGCCGTAAAGGACAGAATCGGCGCGATCGAGCGCGTCAGGGCGTCGCAGATCAGCCACATGGCGGTCTGGGCAGAGCGTCGTTCGGGAGAGCTCTTTCCAGCCGTGTAGAGGCGGTCCTTCAAAATGTCGAAATAGACGGCCGAAAGATCGGTCGAGCAGAAGTTCACGAGTTGCTGATAGACTTGGTGGAACTCGTACGACTCGTAGGCGGAATGGATTTTTTCGAGCACCACGGATGAGCGGGCTAGCGCCCAGCGATCAAGGTCGCCCAGCTGATTCAGGCTGACGAGGTCCTTGTCCGGGTTGAAGTCGTAGAGATTGCCGAGGAGAAAGCGGATCGTGTTACGGATCTTCCTGTAGCTTTCGGAGACCCGCTCCAGGCTTTCCATCGAGAAGTTAACGTCATTACGGTAATCCTCGAGTACGACCCAGAGGCGCAGGATTTCGGCGCCATGAGTTTTCATGAGGTCGAGGGGAGAGGTGACGTTCCCCTTTGATTTGGACATTTTCTTTCCGGACTTGTCGTTGACAAAGCCGTGGGTGAGAACGGTCCGGAACGGCGCCTTCCCGCGAGTTGCGACTCCGGTCAAGAGCGAGGTCTGAAACCAACCGCGGTGCTGATCGCTTCCTTCGAGATACAGATCGGCCGGCCAGCCGAGGTCACGCTTTTCGCAGACCGCGGCATGACTGACTCCCGAGTCGAACCAAACGTCGAGAATATCGCGTTCTTTTTTGAACTTTGTCCCTTGGCAATTCGAACATTTCGTTCCGACGGGAACGAGCTTCTCGGCGGGTTCCGTGAACCAGATGTCGACGCCCTTTGCCTCGATCTGATCGGCCATGGCGTTGAAAACACCCTGATCCGCTTTTGGTTCATTGCATGACTCGCAATAGAAAACGGTGATCGGCACGCCCCAGGTGCGCTGTCGCGAGATGCACCAGTCCGGGCGGGATTCGACCATGCCCATGATCCGGTTGATTCCCCAGGATGGAACCCACCGTACTTCCCGGATCGCGGCTTTCGCCCGATCGCGAAGGGTCATTCCGACTCCCGCGCGCGGCTCCATTCCGATGAACCACTGCGGAGTCGCCCTGAAAATAACTGGAGTATTGCAACGCCAGCAGTGCGGGTAACTGTGTTCGATGTCGGCCCTGCTGACGAGGTGACCGCCCGCACGGAGCTTTTCAATGATCGGCTCATTCGTTTTGAAAACGAACTGCCCCTGCATTTCGGCGAATTCTGTGGTGAACTTGCCTTTGTCGTCGACCGGTGCAGTGGTCCCCAGCCCGTATTTCATGCCGATCTTGTAGTCATCGACGCCATGTCCCGGCGCCGTGTGGACCGCGCCGGTCCCTGTCTCGAGGGTAACGTGCTCGCCCATCATGATCAGCGAGTTGCGATCGATGAACGGATGCCGCGCATTTTTGCGGTGAAGCCGCTCGGCCTTGAATGTCAGGAGAGTCGTGGAGGGCTTTTCAAAACCCGCGGCCCTTTCGAAGGATTCTTGAAGACCTTTCGCCACGATCCAGATTTCCGTGCCTTCGAGTGCGGGCACTTTGATCGCGACATAATCAAATTCAGGATGAAGAGAGATACCGAGATTGGCCGGAAGCGTCCAGGGAGTGGTCGTCCAGATGATCAGGGATGTTCGGGTCGCGCCCTCGCGGCGGACGATCTCAGCAAGTTCCGGAAACGCCCTGATAGCATCATCCGTCAGATCAAATTTGACGTAAATCGAAGGGCTCTTTTTATCGGCGTACTCGATTTCCGCTTCGGCGAGGGCTGTCGTGCAGGAGGCGCACCAGTGGACAGGCTTGTTGCCTTTGTATAGGACCCCGGCCGCCGCGCAGCGCCCCAATTCGCGCACGATAGACGCGACGTAACGCTTATCCATCGTGAGATAGGGATCGTCCCAGTCGCCGAATACCTCAAGACGGTTGAACTGCTCTTTTTGAACGGCGATGTATTTCTTCGCGTACTCCCGGCACATCTCACGGAGCTGCGTGATCGGCATGCCCGCTTTGTCGCGTTTTTGATCGAGAAGCTGCTTTTCCACTCCGAGTTCGATCGGCAAACCATGGCAGTCCCAACCCGGCACGAAGGGCGCTTCGTATCCGCACATATTCTTGTACTTGATGACGACGTCCTTCAGAACCTTATTGAGCGCGTGGCCGAGATGGATATTGCCGTTTGCATAAGGGGGACCGTCATGGAGCAAGAATCTTCCGAGCTTTGAGCCGATGTTCTTTTCCACCATGCGATAATAAATCCGATCCCGATGCCACCGCTCGATCATCGGCGGTTCGCGCTCTGGCAGGGATCCGCGCATCGGGAACTCGGTTTGGGGCAAATTCAGGGTTTTTTTGTAGTCTTCTCCAGCGGTCTTCTTGTCGTTCATATCAAGGCTGCCTTTTCACCAGGTGGAACCCCAGAGGACGATTCCTTGTGATAGTTTTTGAAAGAGCGCTGGATCACTCTGCTCGATTCCTTCGTACATCTCGGGGGTCCAGACGATCAATTCGATCAGCTTGCCGAGAGGGTGCCTTCCGGCGACTTTTCTGATTTCCTCGGGCGCTTCCGATACGACGAAAAGGTCATAATCGCTATCAGATCGAGCGCGTCCGACGGCGCGACTTCCAAACAGGATTCCTTTGCTTGAGGTGGATTCGAGAAGCTTTTTCAACCCTTCGAGATCGCACATTGCCAAAAAAGTTTTGAGAATTTGAACCGAAGTGTTCTCATCCTGCAGCCGAACCGCGCGGTGATTGTCGACGAAATCGACCAGCCCAAGTCCCTGGAGGTCAGTCAGAACGCGCATGATCCCCTCCGTGCCACCGAGGCCTCGCACTCCCTTCAGTTTCGAAGAAATCACCCTCGGAGTAAACGAGGTCGTGGGCTCTGAAAGCAATAGGCGCATAACCTTTTGCTCCGGAGTGGAGAAAAACACGGAATCCAAAGTCGGCTGAGGTTTTCTTACGCGGGCCATAGCTCTCCTCGAAGTTCCTAACATACCGTAAAATGACGCATCTTGCACTGGCTTATCCGGTGCCGAGCGGGGTTTTGCCGCGATGGGCCAGGTTTTTTCCGCCGAGGCTCAGAAAGGCGACCCCCGCGGACAGAAGGCCCATTCCGAGCCATTGCAGGCCGCCAAGGCGTTCGTCAAAGAGTACCCACCCAAAGAGCGCCGAGAAACCGGCATTCATAAGGCCCATGGTGCTGACTTGTCCCGCCGGAGCGTATCGGTAGGCTTGCGTCATCGTGAATTGCGACCCGGTGGCGAGAACGCCGATGATCAGAAGGCGGACCGCCTCCCCGGTGTTAGGCAAATAGAAATCGCGGGCGGCCAGCGGGGCGGAGAGAATGGTCGAGACTGCGACGAAATAGAGCACAATCAGGTTCACACTGACTCGTGCGGTTGCGGCTCTTACCGCGACATATGCAAGTCCGCTGAAAACAGCCCCGAAGAGCCCGACGATGATCGCGCCGATCGGGAGAGCGCGTGCTCCAGGCCAGTCCGGACGAAGGAGGAGGATTAATCCGGCGAAAGCGATCGCGACCGCGATGAGCTGCCAGGGATGGAGTTTTTCCCGAAGAAAAAGCCAGGAAAAAAGAATGACGAAGATCGGGGAGCACCAGAGCAGCATGACGGCGATTGAGAGCGGCAAATGCGCCATTGCATAGAAGACGCAGCAAAGCCCGCCGAATCCCGCGAGGCCGCGAATCGTCAAAATGCCCGTGCCCGAGGGGAAGAGCTTCTCGCGTCGGTAGAGGACGATCGCGAGAACCGGAATTAAATTGATGAAGGCTCTAAAGAATACCAGTTCGAAATGGGGGATCAGACCCGTGAGCTGTTTAACGAACACGGCCATGCATGAGAACGACAGTCCGCTTGCCGTCATCCAGGCTAACGCACGACCGGGATTATCGGGCGAAGAGGTCCGAGAACCGTTCGTAGGAGACCTTGGTTTCTGAGATTTTTGTTCCGCCATTCCAGACCGTTTCGAAATATTCGCTTTTTCCAGGGGCAAAATCCGTTTTCGAAACCATGAGAATGGGGCCCATTGCTTGCTGGACTTCGAAAAGCTCCGTCTGACTGTTGTAAAATCCCGTTGCGGCAACCGGGCCAATTGCCTCCGCGCCAGCACCGAGTTCGTAGTGGCCGGGAGAATCCTTTTTGGCGCGAATCCAGTAAACCCGGTCATAGTGACGCGCGGCCGACGGATCGTGTGCAAGTTCTTGGGGGACTTCAGTCCAGTGGTTATGCGAGACCAGGATCCCGTTTTCAACGCGCGACTCCGTAGTCGAGGTAACCAGGAATTTTCGCCCTGAAATCATGAAGGACTTAGTACCGTGCGCAGTCCAGCGGCCTGTCATACCAGCGAACAGAGGATCGGTTTCGGCGGCAAAGCTTTGCGTTGTCGACAGGATCAGCTGAAAAAAAAGAAGCCAGGAAAGCAGACGCATCCCAGCGGCTTTAACGAGCCGGGTCGTGCTCGTCAAGCAGGATTTGCCTGCCGAGGTGGCGTCCGTTTTGCAACCCTGGCGGCCCATGGAGCGCAGGGCTAGTCTACGAAGGGAAACGCTTGGAAAATGGGGAACGTTAGCGGTTCTTCCGGTTGGAATCGCGACGATTCTATTCTTTGCCTGTGGCAGGCCCCCTGGGGAGGTTACGCTGGCAAGTGATTCGGCGGGGGCAGTCGAGGTGAATGGAGTAGCGGGATTCGGGAGTCAGTGCCCCTACGGCACTTTTTCTCGGCCCAACAGTGCCAAGCTGAATCTTTGGGACTGCAATATCGGCCGGAGTTCCGTCGAGCTGGTTGAGCCGCTTCGGGCGCTCATCTTTCAGGCAGATTGCAAAAAGAAGCTGATCACCGTTCGCACGCTGGATGGAAAACTGGACACTACCTGGGAGGTCATGCCGAACGGGTCCTTTTTTTTCAGTATTGATGGCGGTACGGCCAAGTTCCGCGACGACGGAGCGGGAAACGCAAACTGTGCCTCGTCAATGAGCACGGATGTTTTTGGCAAGATCGACTGTGCGAATCGGGACAAGGTCGTCATCAATTTCGAGTCTGTTTGGTGGTTGGGCAAACCCTATACTCCACCGCCGACGGCTCCTGGTCCGGGCGTCAGTCCCGCCGCAAGCGCAAGTCCGGGAATGCCGGTTCCTATTGCCACTCCGAGTGCTGCTCCAATCGCCGGGCCAGGTCACCCAACGCCAACTCCGACTTCGATTCGGCCGTCGCCGGTCCCCACGCGCCATGTGCTTTCTTTTGAGCTGCAGGACGCTGTTCGCGAAACAGGCGTGGAATGCAAGCTGCCCAAAGGCTGCTATTTTTACTCAAGTGCCGTGGTCAGGCAGTGCGAGTAGTTATTGACCCGCGCCGGCCTGACTCTGTTTCTCGAGTTCCTGTGCTCTTTCGAGAGTGGGGCCTATGCGTTTACCGGACGCGTCTCTGTAAATGGATTTTGTCTGCTCGGCACCGCGGTTTCTGTCCATCAGCTGCTTGACTTCCGCCGGGATTGACGCCGCCTGTTTTGCGCCGCACGCCGCTTGCACGTTGCAGATGTCTTTCATCGCAGTCCCGATCTGCTCCCTGACATACTGGCCCAGTAATGTGTTATCGAGTTGTTTGTCGAAGGCGAGCTTGAGGCCCGCGAGCTGGAAGTCATTCCATTTTTTCTGACTTTTCAGGACACTCAGGTCGCTCAGAAGAAGCTTGGCGTCGTAATGGTTTTCTTTCTGTTTTTCGAACATGGCCCGACCGATATCGTGAGCCTGTCGGAGGAGTTGGTCTTTTTCCATGTACGCCCGAAGCTGGTCGAGAGTCTGAACCGTACCGGGAATTCTGAAGCGAAGCTGGGCGGCTTCGATTTTTGCCCGGGCGGCTTCAGCTTCAGCATTTGCTTTCGCCTGAGTGCTTTCATAACTGCGAATGGAGGTCTCAAGGTTGCTCAGCTTTTCCGCTGTTTCGGCGCTTTCTTTTTCATAGCCGACCAGCTTCTTGGTTTCATCAGCGTAGGTTTTATGCGCGTTCGAGGCGTCCGAGTCAAACATCCGGCCAAAGAACCCTTTTTTTGCGCGATGTTTTGCTTTTAGATCGTATTCGACAAGCGCTTGCTGGTTTTTAACGGCTTGTTCCTGAAGCTCGGCGTTGAGTTTCGCCGCGTCCGCCCCAAGGCGGGTCTTTGCCGCCCTTTGTGCTTCGAGAGATGAATTGATTTCAGCTGCTCTTTTGATTAACGCGTTTTGCTCGGCGATTAATTTTTTGTTGTTTTCGATTTCGCTGTTCATGGCTGCTTCGGTCATTCGGGTGAATCCGTCGGCATAGCTCTCGAAAAGGTATGGTTTTTCGTAGACGATCGGCTTGTCTCCGGCGTTTGCAGCCGCAGCAGCGAGAAAAGCAGAAATGATTCCAAAATTTCGCAATCTATTCACGATGACCCCCGATCCTGGTCCAAAGTTTTAGTTCCGAGTCTCTATTTTGAAGTAAACGGTCAGGATTTTCTAGAAATTTTCGATGTCAAATAACCTGGGTTGGTCTGAACAAATCTTCCATAGAGTCGATTTACGCCGTTAATTTAAAAAAGTTTTTCTAATTGTTAAGGTTTGATTATTATATATCAATACTGTCTTAGTTCGTTTAGAATTAAATCAGTCGGATATTACGATTTTCTGTACGTTAGCCCGATGGAGTTGATTCAAATGAATTGGAAGAGCGCATATCTCGCCGTCTGCATCTTGCCGGTCGCTTTAGCGGCCTGCAAGCCGACTGTGCGCCAGATCAGTCGAACCACCTCGTCCACTGAAACCGCTAGTACTGAAACACCCGATTGCGCCAGCAACGGGGAGACGGGGTGTATTACAAACGAATCATTTTTGGCGGGAGCGCCGCAGAGCAGTTTTTCCGGGCTGGAAGGAATACTCGCGCTGACGATTCCTGAGGGCTATTACAGCGGGACCGAAACCGCGACGGCAGTGGATTCGAACCTGCTCGCGGGAAATATCAAAAATGGC
>MEQK01000055.1 GCA_001770175.1 Bdellovibrionales bacterium RIFOXYD1_FULL_55_31
CCGAATACCCTTTGAAATTCTTGCGGTCGATTCGCTTGGAACTATGCACACCGTCGATATGGCACTCCGGTACCATGCACGATACATTGTCGCATCGACCTCCGAGATCTATGGGGACCCGCTCGTTCATCCCCAAACCGAGGATTATTACGGCAATGTCAATTCGATCGGGCCTCGCGCCTGTTACGACGAAACCAAGCGGTTTGCCGAAGCTTATGTCAGCACGGCTATTCGTAAGAACGAATTGAATGGCGGGATCGTGCGCATTTTTAATACTTATGGACCGCGTATGCGGCCGGATGACGGTCGTATCGTTCCTGAGCTGTGTATCCGTGCGCTGCGCGGGGAGCCGCTTTCGATACACGGCGATGGTTTGCAGACGCGGAGTTTCTGTTACGTGTCTGATCTGGTGGCCGGAGTTGTCCGGCTTTACGAAAGCGACGTGCATGTGCCGGTAAATATCGGTAATCCTGTTGAACAGACTGTCCTGCAATTTGCCGAAGCCGTCCAGCGGCTTACTTCAAATCGGTCGATCATCGAACACCTTCCCGCGCGGCCGGATGATCCTCGAAAGCGTTGCCCGGTGATTGATCGTGCCAGAAACCTTCTTGGGTGGCTTCCTCGTGTTCAGTTGGAGGAAGGTTTGCGTCTTAGCCTAGATTATTTCAGGAAAGAGACGTGAGCTCCGTTATCAAAGTCGCCCTCGTTCATGATTGGCTGACCGGAATGCGAGGAGGGGAGTACGTCCTCGAAGCTATTGCCGAGTTGTTTCCCCGGGCTGAACTTTTCACCTTGCTCTATGTGCCCGGCCGGATCTCGCCGACTTTGACAACGCTGAAGCGACACACGAGTTTTCTGCAGAAGGTTCCCGGAATCGAGAAACGCTATCGTCATTTTTTGCCGCTGATGCCCAAGGCCATCGAGCGGTTCGACCTGCGCGGGTTTGATCTCGTAATCTCGTCTTCCCATTGTGTCGCGAAGGGGATCCGAAAGGACCCGGGAGCCGTGCATGTGAGCTATGTGCACGCCCCGATGCGCTATATTTGGGATCGCTACGATGACTACTTCGGTCCAGGACGCGCTTCATTTCCCGTTCGTTTCGCTGCGCGTATGCTTCGGGAGCCACTTCAGAACTGGGATCGCGGCGTGAGCGGTTTCGATCGGATTAATGTGATCATCGCGAACAGCCGTTTCATCGCCGAACAGGTCCGTCGAGCTTATGACCGGGAGTGCAAGGTTATTTATCCTTTCGCTGATTTGAGTCGGTTCGTTTTGCCGCGGGATCAGGGGAAAAACTATTTAATGGTCGGGGCATTCGCTCCGAATAAACGGGTCGATATCGCAGTCGAAGCATTCAATAGACTTAAGCTCCCGCTTATTGTGATTGGAGGCGGCCAGGAGGGCGGAAAATTATCCAAGCTTGCAGGGCCGACCATTGAGTTTCTTGGGGCGCTTTCAAATTCTGCAATTACGGAATTTTATTCCAAGTGCAAGGCGTTTGTATTTCCAGGATTGGAAGACTTCGGGATTACGCCGCTTGAAGCAATGGCGTCAGGTGCTCCGGTTATCGCTTATGGAGAAGGTGGCGCTTCCGAGTCGGTAACGAACAAAACCGGCTTGTTTTTTAGGCCCCAGACCGTAGAAGCGCTCATTGAGGCGGTTCTGAAATTCGAAAACGGCGAAGTGAAATTTTCTCCGCAGGATTGCCGTGTTCGAGCGCGGGAATTCTCAAAGGAACGTTTTCAGCGCGAGTTCGCGGGCGCCGTTTGCGACGCGTGGACTGAGGCTGGCAAGGATCGAGGCGCGCTTGAAAACCTGATCCAATCCGGCTGGGCGAGCTCGGCTTTGAAATGAATTTTCGATCAGACCGCCATCATTTTCATTAACGCGTTCTGACGCGCGTGCAGCTCTTCGCTCTGTAACCGCATTAAACGGTGAACGCTGAAGTCTTCCACCGTGAAGCTTGCCATCACGCATCCGGCGAGAACGGCGCGTCGGAGGAGGTGATCCCATTGCGCTGGATTCGAGGACGCCAGATCGCGGTGTGCACCGGATTGGGCTAAATACCCCATGAACGCCCCCGCGAAGCTGTCGCCGGCGCCGGTTGGGTCGACGACCTGTCCGACCGGAAAGGCCGGGGCAATAAAGGTTCCGGAAGGAGTGAAGAGGCTGGCGCCGTGCTCGCCGCGCTTAATGATGACGACGGACGGTCCGAGCTTTCGGACATATTCGGCCGCGCGGACCAAGTTGCGTTCGCCTGAAAGCATGAATGCTTCCCCTTCGTTTATCGAAAGAATGTCGACGCGTTTCAAGGTTTTCTTAAGCTCCTCAAGCTTTCCTTTGATCCAGAAATTCATGCTGTCGCATGCCACAAGCCGCGAAGACGCGACTTGATCCAATACTCTTTGCTGGAGCGTCGGATCGATATTGGCCAGAAACAGGTAGGGTGCGGAGCGGTGGGTTTGATCAAGCGTTGGATCGAAGGTCTCGAAAACATTCAAGGCCGTGTGAATGGTTTTCGCCTCATTAAAATTCTGGTCATAAGATCCGACCCAATGAAAGGTTTTTCCTGGCTCGACACGAATGCCTCGGACATCGATTTTTCGACTGGCGAGCCATTCCAGATGGGATTGCGGGAAATCTTCGCCCACAACTCCTACGATTTGCACGGGAGCGTAAAATGACGCGGCGATCGAAAAATAATTTACCGAGCCGCCAAGAACGGATTCAGCTTTCCCGGACGGAGTTTCGATTGTGTCAAATGCCAATGAACCAACGGTTAAAATCGAATCAATATTAGGTTTCATGAATAACCGAAGTTAAGCCAGGGAGGAGTGTTTTTGTCAATAACGGATCTCTCTCGGGTCGGTCGGTTGTGCTCTTTTTTGCACTTTTTCTATTTTGTTGTTTCCGGGGGCTGCTTGATCCAGTCGCGCGAGGATGTTCTCGAATTCCTCCCAGCCCTTCCTGACAAGTTCCCAGGATAGCGCAGCGGGCTCCGCTAACCCATGGAATCGCGGAGAGCAGATTCGGCAATAAAGAGTCGGAGGGGCGGGGTCCGAGGCCCCAGGGTCGGTTTTTGGGAATGCGAGTGCCCAGTTCATTTCTCGATCAATCCAGAGTCTTTCGCCCGGTTCTACGTCGAGCGGAAGATTCGAAATGAATGAGCGAATCATTTGGGTGCTATTTCGGCCTTCATACAGCTGAAATCCTCGTGATCCCAAAGCGTGTTTCCAGATTACGGGTGAGGGGGAATGCTGACGCGTCCATGCCTGATAGGCGTTTTTTTCGGATTCAGAATGTGCCCAGGATGCGATGATAATCGCGAATAATATTAATAATGGACCAGAGAACCGGCGAAGCCATCGAGCCCTGACTGTCTGGACAAGGCGTTCTTGTAGAGCAGGTACTCGTGTCGAAATCCGGCTGAGAGAAGCAATACGACAGAGCTGATTAAAAAGATCCATAGGACGCCCTCGACAAAGATTTGACCTGATTCACGATCCGACTGGCGTGGCCCAATGAGCCGATGGCTTTCCATTGAAACTCCCTCCTTTTTGAGACGGGTGAACCTGAGCTGCGGAAATGCGGGGAAAATGCGCAGCCTGGAATCTGAAGACGTTGGGATATTCACCGGGCCAGGAAAGCGGTTGTTGGCCTATCGGATCAGCTGGGAGTCGAGTCCATTGAAAAGCGGGCAGCGGGAGTGCAAGATCACCCGGTTTTCCGCATCCTCGTTTAAGTAGCCAGTCAGCTTGTTTGAGCTTCCAGCGGGCAATCTGGTAATCCTGCCGAGCCGCCTCAATCGTGAGCGCCACTTTGAGAGGTGGTTTCAATATGGGTTTAATCGTTGCTGCCGCGAGAGCAATGCGGAGAGCCCTGATTCTGGTATTTGCGGATTCGATAATGTATAGACGATTCCGGAATTCGAGGGCCGCTTCTCCCACGCAACGATCTAAACGTAACTGCAGCTTCATAGTATTTTGCCAGCTCCTCATCACACCCCAGATGCCGAAACCCGCAGTGGTGAGGAGTAAGGTCGCGATCAAGAGTGGAGCGTGAAGAGATCCCCGTTCCCCCAGACGATAAGACCACCTGGTTTCGTCATTCAGCGATTTCAATTCCATCGTGCTGTTTCCAATTTCGGGAGTTCGACAATTTCGCGGGATTTTCCGCAGCGGGTTTCACCCCGAATTGAACCTCCCGTGTCCGTGATTGTGATTCCATATGGTAGCCGTGAACGGCTACCGGCTGAGCGCCGCCTGGCTTCGTGTGTTGCCTCGAAAACCTCGTGTGCGCATCGAACCCGAACCCATTGTTCGCGAAACAGTCCGGCACAGCCCAATAGAAGAGCCGCGACCAGGCTGGTGCTGATCGTGAACTCCAGAATCGTCTGTCCGTCGCTGCCAATCTGGGGGATTTTCCAAAAAAGGCGCCGGACTGCTTCGCGGGGTTGAGAACTCGGCATGTTACTTCAGTGATATGTCCTTGTTGATGTGATCACGCGCTTGCTGGATTTTGTCCTTAATGGTGTTGCCGAGGGATCTCGTCGCTACGATTGAGAGTACGGAAATGAGGAGCAAGAGTGTGATGTATTCGGTCAAGCCTTGTCCTTTTTCATCGAGACGCATTTCTGATTACCTCCATTTTGCCGCCATTTATGAAAGATCGAGGCCGGATTTCGCCGGTTTTCGGCGACTGCGCCGCACATTTTCGGACTGTTTGCCGTAATTCGGACTCTTTTGCGCTCGGTCGCCTGCTGGCTGCGTTGACACCTGGTAAGCGTGTCGCTATGATGTTGAAAATGCAGCAAAAACAGCGCCTCTTTATTTACAGCCGCAGAGAAATGGGAGTCCTGGTCCTACTTGGGGTTCTGATCGCTACTTTTGCCTTCACTTTAGGGGTTCATCTCGGGAAACGGGTGGGCCCAAAAGCGAGTGTTTCGAGTGCGACTTTTCCGGCTACTGTTCCGACCGTGGAAGACGAGATTCCGAATCCTCAGGAATTTGCCGAACACTTGAAAGGAACTCATCACGCTGCGGATGAGTCCCTGGATCAATCCGCTCATGACGAGGTGGCGCGGACGGGGCTGAAGCTTGAAGTCGGGCGCCAGGTCAGCCTTCCGCGCGGCGCTAAGTCGGACAATGCAGGCGCGACCAGTCCAGAGGGGCCTCAGTTCAAAACCGCTCCAGCCCAAGATCTGGGGGCCGCGGCTAGTCGGAGCTCCGCTGATGATCTGAAAGGAATTCCAGCCGCACTTCGGCCTGCTCCCGCGGGCAAATACACGATTCAAATCGGCTCCCATCCAGCATTGAAAGAAGCGGCCGAGCAGGCCAATACGGTCGAGGCGCTTGGATTGCAGCCTTACTTGAGGTCGGCCGAAATTAGAGGCAAAGGCAAGTGGTTTCGACTCTATGTGGGGGGTTTTCCCACTCGCGAAGCCGCAGAAAAGACCGGACAGCTTTACCGGGATCAGCACCTCATCGATTCTTTCGTGGTTGCAAACGGGGTGGAATAATCTACAGTCGGATTCCGGGAAGGCGGTCGTCCATGGCGATTTCCAAACTTGAAACGTGTGATGCACCTGGGATCCAAAAAATTGAAAAGCCCTGGGGCTACGAGCTCATCTGGGCCAAAACTCGGGACTACGTTGGCAAGGTCCTGCACATTAATCGCGGGCACAAGCTTTCCTTGCAGTTTCATCAAAAAAAGGAGGAAACCATTTTCGTCCAGTCTGGTCGTATGACCCTGATTTTCGAGACGGACGACGGGTTAATGCAGGAGCGTGTTCTCTGTCCGGGGCAGGCGCACCATATTCCGCCGGGGCGCAAGCATAGGATGATCGCAATAGAAGATTGCGATGTCTTCGAAGTCTCGACGCCTCACCTGGACGATGTTGTTCGCCTCGAAGACGGCTATGGTCGTATTGGCACAACCAAATCCTGAGGGTAGGGCGACGTGAATGGTTGATCTCTATTTGACCGTCATTGCGGGTGGGAGCGGTACTCGGTTTTGGCCGAAAAGCACTGCCAGGCGCCCGAAGCAACTTCTCTCATTTGGAAATGCAAGGCGCGAGAAATCGGCGAGTGGAACAACTTCGCCCTCCTTACTTCGCCAAACTCTGGATCGATTTGACGGCTTGGTGCCCAAAAATCCAGATAATCGCATGGTCATCACAACCAGACATTTGAATCAGGCCGTCTCGGATGAATGTGAGAATGTTTCGATTTATGCGGAGCCGCAGGGTCGAAATACCGCTCCATGCATTTACTGGGGAGCTCGGCTGATCGCTGAGTCGAATCCCTCGGGCGTGATGCTAGTCATGCCCGCTGATCATTACATCGCCTTTCCGGAGAAATTCATCGAGGCTGTACGCTCGGCGATCGAATGGGCGACTGTTCACGACGATCTTGTCACCCTTGGCGTTCGGCCATCTCGTCCCGAGACCGGTTATGGATATCTGAAGGTCGGTCCAATGCGGGAGTCGGAATCCAGTTCCGGGGTAGTACCTTGTCGGCGAGTTGAGGCTTTTGTTGAGAAACCCAATCTTACGAAGGCTCAGGAGTTTCTGGCTCAAGGGAATTATCTGTGGAACGGAGGAATGTTTGTCTGGCGCGCGGAGGTGATTCTGCGTGCTTTCGATGAATTCATGCCGGAGATGCGAAAGACCTGGGATGCCGTTCGTGGGAATGTCGATCTCGCGTATCCGGGACTGACTGCTACGTCGATCGATTATGGAATTATGGAAAAGGCCAGGAACGTCGTATCGTTTCCACTGGACTGTGGCTGGGATGACTTGGGTAGCTGGATTTCCCTTGAAGGCATAGCAGAGGTGATTGGTGCCAAGCGCGACGGAAATGTGGTCATCGGCGGGGATCTTCTCGGAATAGAGGCGAACGGAAATATCGTAGACGCTCCGGACAGGCTTGTGGCGATGCTCGGGGTGAGCGATTTAATAGTCGTGGAGCAGGGCGGAGCTATTTTAGTCGCGGATAAAAGACGCGCGCAGGATATTAAGCTCATCGTCGACAAGTTAAAAAATACCAGACCTGATCTGGTGTAAGCTGACTGTTTTTAGCGAGCCCCGGCTTTTCGTTTTTGCTCATTCACCGCTTGAATCGACATCACGACTCGTTGAAGCCGGTATGCTTGAAGAAAACTTTCTGCTTTGACAGCAGTGTACATTTCTTCTTGGCTCTTGATATTCAGGCTGCTCGCGTAACCCAGTTTGACGAGGTCCGTGAACTCTTCCATCCGGAACGGTTCCTTGCCGCCCTCGGGAGTCTCCAATTTTCTGATCTCCGAGATATTGACGAGCTTCATCCCGGTTGCCTGGTCCACGCCGAAGCGATCCATGTGTTTGGCCATCAGACCCATGATGAGGAATCCGCGAACGCTCAGGTCATGGCGTTTTGAGGGTTCGAGAAGATTTTCCTCGTTCAGATAGGTGATCATCTGTTCCAGGAAGTCGATATCCTCAAGGATCACTTTCGTCGAATTGTTCTCGTTGACGATTCTGGTGATTTCTGACTGCTCCAGAATGTCCATGAAGGTCGTGATCTTCGCGACCGGTACTCCCATGATCTGGTTCGTATAGCGTTGAAGCAGACCGACACGCACGTCAATACCGCCGGCCACGCTCGTGCCGTTGCGGGAGGCGACGAGAAGCAAGCCGGTCGAAATCTTCAAGACATCGATCGGTGAAAGATAGACGTAGTGTGACGAACGCTTCCCGTCTTTGCTGG
Organism: Bdellovibrionales bacterium RIFOXYD1_FULL_55_31; assembly: GCA_001770175.1. Lineage (GTDB taxonomy): Bacteria > Bdellovibrionota > UBA1018 > UBA1018 > UBA1018 > XYD1-FULL-55-31. The sequence continues at coordinate 7,746 of MEQK01000055.1, forward strand.
AATAGTCAAACGAGGTGCTTGCGGTTTCGAGCTGTCGAATCCGTGTGCTCGCTGTGCGCAAACGGCCGACTACGGTTTTTAACAGGATCTTGAGCCAGTCCGGCATTTTGGTCAGCACGTCTTGGAATACCGGGCCGGAGACCTCAATCATTTCGCAATCGGTAAGTGCTTCGCCCGATGCGGATCGCGGGTTCCCGTCGAGGAAGGCCAGCTCTCCTACGACTTGACCCGCATGAATCGTGTCTATTTCGATATTCGAATCACCCTTTTTTTTATAGATGCGGAGCATTCCCGATTTGACGAAGTACATCGAGCGCGATGTTTCACCTTCAGCAAAGAGCAGCTCGCCTTTTTTGAGCCGTCTGGTCTGCTGACCTGTGGCTTGAACGTTCGGGGTAGTTGTGGGTCGAGCGGGTGTTCCCATATTCGAGTACTTAACGGATCGGCACTTTTTTGAAAGGATTTTAACTCTTTTCGAAAGTGTTTGGTGACGCACCGTATAAGGGGTGCCTGAGAAAAAAGGGGCAAGTAAAAACTTGCCCCTCTCGAGGTGGGTCGCGTCGGTTTTGGGGGCGGTTATTGCCGATGCGACGCTCTTCCTCGATTTGTTGGTCGCTCACGTTGAGAAACTCGGGTGAGACCAATTAGCCTGCGAAACTTCAATTTCCATGCCCCTGGTTTCGCTTGAATGGCAACCAGTTTGCGCATCTTCGCCCAGGAACGAACCGTGCTAATCACCTTTTATGGTTCCTCCTAGAGCTGCTGAAAATATCGATGAGAAAAGATCTGAAGAGCGCGTCAGTCGACCCGAATATGAGCTCGTCGCATTTTACCGCTCGGTGTCCACTTGGCCCGCCAAAGATCCAGAGCTGGAGGATGTCGCGTCTAAAATTTCAGCGTTGTCCGGGGTTCCTTTCGTCGCGGTTTACTCGCTCGGTGATCCCAGAGGCGGTGGAACTGAGGGATTCGGCATCAGCTTCTCGGGAGCACTCGAGGGTGAGAGGCCTGTTGAAATTCCTCTTCGGGAATTTATTAGGAGATTTGTGAAAGCGGAAAGCCGCCACCAGTTCGATGGCGTGCACCAGATGACGATCACGCGAGAACATCTCCCGATTTTCAACCTGTCTCACTTGCGAACCATCAGTTCTGTTCCGATTCATAGCGAGATTCGAGAATTGTCCAAGCTCGGGACCACCCGTGCACCCTCCGAATTTGGATGGATTCTGATCGGATCTGAAAAGCCTCTTTCCGCCTTTCAGGAGCTCGTCTTGAACGCTGCAGCCCGACGGCTCGCGGAAGTCGGCGAGATCGCTCATCTAGAATCGATCATCGCTCTGCGAAGCCAGTTTCTTTCGATAGCAAGTCATGAGCTTAAAACTCCCTTAACTTCGATTTACGGCGTGCTGCAACTTCAAGAGAGAATGCTAAGAGTTAAAAAGGACGAGCCGGAGTCGACCCAATTGGAGCGGCAGCAATCCTTTCTGAAAATGGTGATCCGGCAGGTGGAACGTTTGAACGAACTGATTGACGGGCTTCTGAACATATCGAGAATTCAGAATGGCCGTTTCATGGTGGAGCCGTCTGAAACGGATGCGGCTGCCGTTCTGCGCGAGACGCTCGGGGCTCGTTTGACCACGATTGCCGAGGAAGCAGGAGTTCATATGAATCTCGACGCTCCGCCTGCGCTCAATGCCTGGGTAGATCCTGTGCGCTTTGAGGAAGTCGTTACCAATCTGATCATGAATGCGATCCGTTTTTCTCCCGAAGGAGGCGTTGTTTCGGTGCGACTTAAGGAAGATTCCGGCTCATTTCAGCTGCAAGTGCGGGATCAGGGTCCGAGTGTTCCAATTGAGGATCGTGATCGTATTTTCCAGCCATTTGAAAGGGCACAGCGGACGGCGCGCTTGGGGGGGCTTGGTTTGGGGTTGTTTATCTCACGTCAGATTGCCCAATTGCATGGCGGTAATGTGAGTCTCGTCGAGAGCGTCCCCGGTAAGGGGAATGTGTTTGAAGCCTATTTTCCACTTCGAAATGCAGGGGTTGCTTCGATCTAACGTTCAATAGCGCAATCGTTTGTCTTTGATCGGATATAATCCTAAACTGTTGGTGTGCTGCGATTACTCCTTTTGACCTGGTTTTCGGTTCTCTGTACCCCTTGTCTCGGGTCTCCCGGAGACTGGCAACGTTTCGTTCCGTTCATTTCATCGGAGTCTGGGCGACAGCGCGATTCCGCCTTGGAATCGCTGCGGCGTTATCCGGGAATAGAAGAGGCGCTTCGGGAGGCTGTTCGGTCGGGTGAAGGGCGCGCGGCGGCTCTTGAAGTCATCGGAGCCCTGAAGCTTGTCGCGATTACACCGGATTTGATCCAGGCCGCGAAAGTTCAGCCCGGTGCTGATCTCTTTCGGACACTGAATGCATTGATCGCCGCGGGGGCAGGAACTCCGGATCTCGCAAGCTTTTACCGTGAGCAGCTTATCAGGAGGGGGGGGGCAACTCCCGCGGGAGCGATTCTCGCTATGATAGACGGTCTCGGTTCAATGGGCGGCGAATTGGAAAAATCGGTTCTGGAAGGCCTTATCGCTGATCCCAATTCGCAAATTCGTCTGGGCACGCTGCACTATACGGCGAGATTTTTGAAACAGGAGAAAAGACCTGAGTATCTTTCAATTCTCATTTCGGCTCTTGCGTCGACCCCTCACCAGATCAGGATCGAGGCCGCTGTGCTGCTCAGTTCGATTCCGCAGGGCCGAAAACGCCTGGTTCAGCTGGCCGCTCAACATTGCCTGAATGATCCCTATCCTGAAGTCAAGGCGGCCTGTCGACGCCTCGTCGAAAGGGGCTCAGAGTGAGACTCGGCCGAATCTTTTACATCGCAGGCGTGGCGTTCGCGATCGCGACAATCGGAAAGTCGGCTAAGGGAAACAACGAATGGCTTGAGGATTGGATTGCCCAAAAACCGAGAACGCCGGTGGTCAGCGACTTCAGTGCAGGGGGGCGGTATCGTAACAATCAAAGTCTCGCATCCTGTCGCCCCGCGATTAAACCATCTGTTCCCATCATTGCCCGGACCGCACATGCCGGAAACGATCGAAAATGTACAAAAGCGTATTCAGATCTTTATTCAAACGGCGAATTGAATATCAGTATTTTTTTTGGATATGACAATGACCACGAGTTTGTCGATGACGGGCGGTATCAACGGGCCGATCTCGAACAGCTCCTTACACGGCCGCCAGAAGTTTGCGCGAGGGGCGTGATTTTGCCTTTCGCCTGCGGCTTCAAGAGAGACCCCGATGATGCGTCCTCTTTTGTGAAACCGCTCATCGGGCCTGACCGCAAAGCAAAGCGGGTCAGAATACGGTTGATAAGTTCGTCCGTGACCTCTGGCGATTTGCGAAATCGTGTCTTTGCACGGGAGCAAGCGGATCTGAGCGAACGCGTGAAGCAGGATTTCGAACGAGCGCTCCGGACCGAAAATATCGTTTTTTACAGCGGACACGCCCGGGACGGCGGCGGGCCGGATTTCTTTCCACCCCGATTGAATAGCGACCAAAAAGTGGATTACGCCTGGTATCGAAAGCGCCGGCCGGGGCTGAAGGGGGTCCTTTCGGCTCTCAATGCCCAGTCGAAGCTCGTATTTGGTATCTTTGCCTGTGACTCGAATGCGCATTTCAGAAAGAGCATAAAAGCCGTCGCTCCGAAAATCCCTTTGATTCTGACCAATGCGGCAATTCCGATCACGAGTACTCATAATGTCATGATCGCTTCGTTGAACGCGGTTCTTGGGATGAAGTGTCGGGACGCTTTTCTGGAGGATATTCAATTCAGTCAACCGAGCGAAAAAGGGTCTCCTGTTCCGGTCATGTTGCTTGACGGATTTCCTCCGTGATACTTGACGCCTGGACTCTCTACCGTACTGGATTGTCTTCGTCGCCGTTTACGCCGAAGAACTCGTCACCGGCGATAGTCGTTGCGAGCTGTTGGTAGCTCGTTTCGGCAGTGCCGGATGCCCAGGCGTCGAGTGCCTGAATCAACGCGAAATTGTTTTTCGCTCCGGATTCAAAATCCGAAGCAAGTCCGTTCGTCAGGATGTCTAGGTTTTGCGTTCCGTCCGGATCCGTTGCTGACTTCTTCCGCTCGAAATAGATGGAGTTGTAATAAGTATACGAAGAACAGCTGTCGAAGAAGTAAATCTGATATCGGTCGCGCGGGAGGTTAATATCGAAACCTTCCGATTCTTCGATTGCCAGAAGATCGAGGTGTCCACCTAATCCCGAGTGGCCATTGTAGATGACTGCAGAGGCGTTCTCGAGAGCATCTTTGAAAAGGTAGTGAAATGCTGTACTCGGTTCGTCGATGCCGCTGGGGCCGAAAATCATCCGAACGACAAGTCGAGCGTTCTTGCCTGTTTTCGAGAATTCCTCAACATAGGGGAGTTGCTTCAAACGACTCGGAAATCCCGAAATCTTGGCGCGATAATCAGGTTGTTCCCATCGACGGCCTTTGAATCCGGTTTTGATCAGTTTTGACCGTATGGCGCGAAAACTCTTGGCATTTAGATCGGATGACTGCATCGGGTCTCGTCCATTCGTGGATTCATCCATGCCTACGAGCACCGATATAAGCAGGGTTCCGGATAAATCCACGAGTCGTTCATACTCGGGATAGCTCAGTCTCATGTTGTCGATTTTTTCCAGGGTTCCGGTAAATACGAGGTAATCGACTCCTTCTTTCAATGGGCAACCTCGATTTCGTGGGTTCCAGAAATACCAGAAGTCGTCTTCAGAGTTGTAATGCGAATCGGTACAGGGAGACTCCTGATTTCCCGATTTCGGCGTGCTGGCTTTATAGATTGTCTCTGGACTGATCGGAAGAATAAGCTCGTATTCCTCTCCTGCGTCTTTTGACACGACGATAGTGCCTCGGTACCGATATGAGGCAATGTAAGTTCGTGGTGAGCCGGGTTTGGGTGATATTTTAATTTTTGTGAGACGATGGTCGGCTTTGGGGACCGCGGGATACTCGGCACCGCTCATTGGCCCAAAGAGATGGCTTACCTGGTCTTCGATCGCTTCTTCAGCCTTTTCGATTGTTGGTTTGCGAGGACTTGTGAACACGACTTGATGCTCAAAGGTCAAGGTTGCTTGTAAGGACTCGGAGGCCGTGTAAAAGCGGGTCTGCCTGTTTGGCGTCGTTTCCAATTCGGGAGCGCACGCCGTTACCACGGAAAAAGCTAGAATCGCGAGAAAAGACTGACCTTGTTTGGGCATAGGGCGCTTTACCTCAAAGTATTGCATTCATATGAGATATAATGCGGAGTGTCAATGCTTAAAAAGGTTCCCTGCGTATCCCAGGTCCACTTTGAAGAGGGATACGATTCTCAGAGCGCGAGAAGAAATCTGTGTGATGCATCGGAGTTACAACTTGTTAGAAGTTCCTGGCGAATATTCCAGCCAATGGTCAAAATAGAGTCATGTTTATCGGTTTCGGGTATTTCATTCGGGTAGTTCTCATTTCAATCGCCTTGATTGGCAATCTGCCCGCCTACGCCTGGCCTCCGACTTTCGGGACGGAGCTCAATTTTACGAATACTGAGATCCTGGAGGACTTTCGAGGACGGCCCCCGGAAATCCGGACTCCAACGCGGGAAGTAGAGCAGTATTGGGCTGAGCATCTAAAGAAGGTGATTGAGGTTCGGTGCAAAGAAGCTTGTACGATTACGAAAACCCAGGGGAAATTCTTTTCGGAATACAAGGTCACCTTTAAAGATGGGTTTTATTTCAATATCGCCGTCGATCCTGCGGTGGTGGAAATTCAGATTTCGCCCCTGACTCTCGAACAGCTCAATGAACAACTACCGCGAATCCAAAAGTTTGTTTTCGATACGGCTGAATACGTCGGTCTGAATCCGCGAGCTACAGGGCATCTTTGGGTACCGATGGCCGCTCATTTGAATATCGGTGCGATGTCCGCCTTCGGAGATAATCCCAAAGCCTTTCTTCATTACTTCGCGGATTACGCGAACCATCCGGGGCTCGGTCTTGGCATTCTGGGGTCGATCGATCTTCACAACGCGCCTCCCATGAATCATCTGAGTTCAAGCCAGCATGAGGCGCTTCAAGAACTGATCGAAAAGGTGAACGCTGGAAAATGGCTCTCTGTCCCGAAAATCGCGAAAGCCATCAACAACAACGTTTACACCCTGAGTCCTGATCACCCGGAGGGTCGATTGAGTACCGCACAGCATTATCAGGCGATCGGCCTGAAATACCTAAATTCGGGGTTGACCCGGGCCAATGACAAGCCCATGGAGTTGCGAGCGACGAGGATGCCTGTAACAGCCATGGAGTATTATCTTCAGGCCGAGCTGACCCAACGTCGCATGGAATATATTCGGAATTCGAGGGACTCTATTCTGTTTATCAAGAAACAGGCTCGAACCGACTATTCCGTCGCGGAATTGGCTGCGGAATTCTATCGGTACGTAAAGGAAATGGACGTTAACTGGGAGCGCTACAAAGACATTTTGGACTCCGA
>MEQK01000056.1 GCA_001770175.1 Bdellovibrionales bacterium RIFOXYD1_FULL_55_31
CATTTTGTCGCGATTCTATATCTTAAAACCAGGCTTTCGACCACCATGTAAACAATCATGGTCAAAGTGAATCCGACACCTTTGAGCAGCGCCCAAGCCGCTGTCGACCAATACAAAGCAGCCCAAGCTGCCAGAGCGGCATGAATCGCGAAAAACAGCCCGAGTCTCATCGTCAGTCCCCGCAACGCGACGGTCAGCAGGCGCCCTCGTGCCGATAAGGCGGCCGATTGATCCCAGGAAATTCCTTGCTGTTTCATCGCCTTGGACATGAATGACACCAAAAGTGGGTGTCCTGCGATGACCGATCCCCAGAGCAACAGCGCCACAGCCGCCTCGATCAGGGAAGGCTGGAGTTTGAACCAGATCCCCTCCTGAGTGGCGAGGGAAAGCCCCCCAAGGACGAGGATCATCCCATTTCCACCCCAAGTCAGGGGTTCGACGTGCCTTGTGGTCCGCCATTCCCAAAAAATTTCTCCCAACCCGAAGACCATCCCGGCCACAAGGCCCCAAACGATTCCGAATTGAGATTCGATAACAGTAAAGGCGACTACCGGAATCACCCCGCCCAAAAGGAGCGACCGGAGCGCCTTGGTTTTCGGCAAAGAACGCTGTGAACTGGCGACGGGTTCGGCCATACCCACCTTCAGCCGGAATCTCCGGCCGAAGAACCCGAAAGCCGCCGGTTCGCGATATCAAGAAGTTTAGCCGGGTCCAGCCCATCTGAGGGGCAATGCGCAACACCAGAATCAAGCATCATCCCGATTGCTTTTTCGATGCGCTTCATGACTCGCGGGGCATCCCCGACCTTACAATCATCAAGGACGAGAGCGACTTGACGGCGCTGCGGAACCGGGTAAACCGCGTCCGTGGCCCGGAAAAGGTTTCTCTTGATCGCATCGCAGAACTCGACCGCAACCAGGCCATCGGGGACGTTAACGAGAGCCAACGCGACTGACCCGAGTTCATTCGTCACCTCGTAGGCTCTCGAGGAAAGAACGGCGCGCAGAGCCTCTTCCGAAGACAGCTCGGGGAATTCGAGCGTCAAAGTAATGCGGTTTCGGCTCCGTGTCTGGGCCAACTTTCCACGATGCAGTCTCATGATCTGATGAATGAGCTGAAGCTCGCTCCCGAGGCCTTCTTCCGATCGGGTCAAAAAGCCTGTTTCAGACTGCAAAACTCCCGCAAACGCTGAACCAGGAGCCATCACTCCACCCTCGAATCCCGCAAGAGCCTGGGACCAGGCGGCTACCCAACTCGCATCGGCCTCGGGCTTCAAAGTAAAAGAAAACGCGAGGCGAGACGGAAGTACTTCGATCGATACCCCAGGTCTCGATTCAGCACGTCCGCTGATGACTTCAAGAATCAAATCGATCGCCCGACTCAATTTTTGGGGATCGGCGAGAACCGGAACATCCGCTGCTGAATGGATGGTGCTGGCTATCCCGCAATCTTTCAGCCATGGACGATCGAGCTCAATTCTTTTGCGAACCAATCGTGAAAGCTCAACCTCACGTAAATGCGCATGAAATGTTCCACTTTCGATCGCGGCAAGATCAAGGACCGTCACGAGGGCCTGCTGAAGACGTTGTGCGTTTCGCTTCGCCATCAAAATCAGTTCGCTTTGCGAAAGCGGTCCGGCATCTTCGCGCGGTCCCGCTTCATCCGAGGCCTCCAACGCGTTCAACGCGTTCAACACCCCGGTCAGTGGTGTTCTAAGTTCATGAGATATCAAGGACAAAAGGTTCGATTGAAAAGCCCGGAAGAGAGCCTCGTCCTGAAGTGCAAGCTGGCCAGTCGGACGATGGCCGACCAGAAGATCAGCGACGCTATTTTGAGCAGGAACCTTGGTAATTGGTCTTTTCTTCTTTTTAGGCAAGCTCTTGAAGGTCCGATGTATCTTCGATTTCCAGTTTAACGAGCCAGCCTTCTTCAACAGGATCCTCGGTCACCCGATCCGGATCTTGTTGAGCTGTCGTATTCACTTCCTGGATGATTCCTGTAGCCGGACTGATGACTTCAAGCCGGCCGTTCGACCCATCAACCGTGAGGACGACTTCATTCTTGGTAAAATCATCGCCTTCCTCGGGGAATTCAATACTTTGAACCGCGCCAAGTTCCTCGATGGCCGCGTTCGTCATTCCAATGGTCACGACCGAACCCTTGCGTTGAAACCACAATTTGCCGTCCATGTACTCACCGTTTTTAGGTGCGACTTCAGCCATGAAATCCTCCATTCCCCGCACGTTAGTGTGCCACGGCCGACAGGGTCGAGGCAACTGATGCAAAAATATTAAGGTCCAATCGGGACCTAGGAGCACGAACGGTGGAACATTCAATGATTTCAATTGACTTACCCCTCCCCAATTCCACCCAAAATGATTACCAGACCCATTGACTCGGGTATAAGGAGGCGGCACAATTATATTAGATAGTCGAAGTTTTTTTAGGGGTTAGCTGTCTAAGGGGGATTTCGATGAATACAAATCTTGGCGTATTACGCCATCTTGTTGGGCGCCACTCTTTCGCAATCAGCATTGCGAGTTCGCTCGTGTTTGGCTTCTGCGGGATCACCCCGGCGCAGGCAAGTGGGTTTTCTACTACGAACTTTCCATGTGCCCCGTGCAAGCAAGCCCCCGACGGCTATCAATGCAAAGCTCAAGTGAACGAAAAAGGCTGCCCAACGAAAATCAATGGAAAAGCCTACTGCACTTGGAAAGACTGTTCGGCTGCCGGGAATATGAACAATAGAGCGCCGGTAGATGTCACCCAATCGGCTTCAGCTGCCCGATCGTCGGGATCGATAGCGGCAAGTGAGCAGGCGCTCGAGGAACAGATCGCGTTCCGGGATAGCCTCGATGATGCTCAAAGAAGTGCCGCCGACCGAAGAATCACTCCCGATGAGAAATCCGCCTTCGACGCCGGTCTGAAACGGGCGGACGAAAGGGTCAATGGACAATCGACCACTGCCGCGGCACCTCAGCAGAATGCCGCAATGGCGGCAGGGCCCCGTCGCATTTCGCCGGAAGGCGTTTACGACGATCCCCTGCCTGCGAACGGCCCAACTTACCCGAGCTTCGCGAATCCCGACTTGCAGGGAAACAGGTTTGCCGGCAATACCGGCACCGGCAATACAGACACCGGATATGAGGGATCCGGCGGGTACGATGGCGGGACCGCAACGTTCGGTGGCGGCTCGATCGGCTCCTCGGATTATCCCAGTTTCACAAATCCCAATCTTCATGAGAAGCCGGGCCCAACCGTTGAAGCCGCCGCAAGACTCGAAAAAGGAAGCGCAAACAAGGAACTCTCAACGCAAGAAGTGCTGGACCAAGAAGGACGTAATAGCGGTGGTGGAGGCGGCTCCTTCGTCAACTCCGGAGCCGAACCCACCGGTGATCCCTGCAGCAAAGCAAGCCTGATTGACAAAAAGTTCACCTGCTCCGGGACGCAAACAGTGATTCAGGGCGCGCAGATCATGAACACGATCGCGCAGACGACGCAATCCACGGCCCTGGGCGGCATGGGTCAGATCAAGCAGATGGAGGCGGCTCAGGAAGGAACCCAGAGCGCGGCGATCAAAGCAGCCGCGGACATGCAGGAACTCGGAGGGCAAATCGATATCGGGCTCGGAACCGTGAACACCGCGACGGGCGTCGGACTCCTCGTCATGGGTAATAAGCACGGGTCGGAAGGGCAAGAAATAAGGGAGACCGTGACCTCAAAAGCCTCCGGACAAAGCGGGATTCGCTATCTTGCGCAAGGACAAGCCAAACCGGGCGAAACACAGAAATACCAGGTATCCGGTTTCGGAAGCGAACGCATGGAGAACGCCTTCATGAACTCCGAAGGCACCAAATTGAACAACGTTAGAGCCTCGGACGTGAGGCGGAATGCGCTTTTGGTGAAGAAGTTCGGCAACGCCGCCGAGGCCGAAAAAGCGAGCGCCAAATCTCAAGCCTATGGTGCCGGCGTCACCCAGCTCGCGACGGGACTCGGTCAGGTCACCCAAGGCATTTTCAATATCATTGCGGCAAAGAAAATGCGCGAGGCCGCCGACAAGCTCGCCGGTGAAGGCAATGGCAATCCAACCGTCAATCCCGCCGGAGGAATGGACCTGAGTGGCGCCGACTCCTTCGCACCCCGCACCGCGGGCGCGATTAACGGGAATGGCGAAGCCGAAGAAGCACAGGCCATCGGTGAAGAACCACAAACGGATACGCCCAACCTCGGTGCTCCGTACAATTTTGCCGGTCCGCCGACGGGCCTCGCAAGTCCCGGCCCCGCACCCGATCCCTTTAAAGACAAGGAGATTGCAAACCAAAACGGCTCCGGCGGAGCAGTCGGGCTCGGCTCCACGAGTTCGGCGACCGGGGAACCTGAACCAGGCGCGAAAATGGCTGCAAACGAAAAGGCAACCTACGAGGGAGGCGGCGGTGGAGGCTTCGGCCGCGGCGGCGGTGGTGGCGGCGGCGACAAAGGCCTGGACCTCTCCGCATTAAAGGACCTCTTCGGGAAAAAGGAGCAGGATCTTTCAGGTAATGGCATCCTGGCCTTTGGCGATCGAGGTCCGGCTTCGGAACCGAATTCGATTTTGGGGAGAAATTCTAAGAGTCTCTTTGCGAGAATATCAGAAGTGAATCAGGATAAGTTTAAGAGGGGGCAGCTCAAGTAAACGCAATCAAGGACGCTCCACGGACGGAGCGATGGTTTCAGTCAGTGAGTCAGGTCTTCGGGGGACATATGAAGGTGGGGATCACGAAATTGATAGTGCCGTTCCTGCTGTTTGCGGTTCCGCTCGCGACAGCTCCGGCCCGCGCTGATGACTATGATGCCGTCTGCGGCGCCCGCGCCAATCCGAAAGGCCTTCCGGAAGAAAAGAAATCCTATTGCGATGCCGCCAAAGACGCCGAGAAAGCCGCGGACGCGGATGGAATTATCTGGAAACTTTGGGCCGCGACAGCGGCCGTTTGTACTGCCTCGTGCTTTACGGAATGGAGCGGAGGAGGCGCGGTCTGCACAGGCTCCGCCATGGTCACCGGTGTTACCGATGCCGTCATGACAAAGCAATATGCCCAGGCGATCACCGGCCTCGGGATGGCCGCAACTTCGTATTTCATGTTGGGCGGTGACAAGATCGACAAAGGCTCCACTTTTAAAAACAAGAGTTCCTGCATAACGGCCGTCACCTCGGCGGCGCAATCTGTCGTGAAGTTCATGGCTGAAAAAAGCCAGGAGAAGTCAGCCAAAAACTCGCTCGAGACCGCAAAAGCACTCGATAGAAGCAACAGCCCCGGAGCGGATGGAACGGCACCTCCTGCGGCCGCGAGCGGCCAGAATCACGATTCAACCTATGTGTCGAGCAAGTCCGGCACACTGATCGGCTCCGGTGAACCAGGCGTTCGGGAGACGACGGCTCAAAACTGCTCAAACGCGCGCGCGACGGGAAACGTGGGAGACGCCCTGCAGTGCGCGGCCGCGATGGAACCGAACCTCCCGGGATTCGTCGGCAGTGAGAAATTCGCGGATGAATTCAAAAAACTCTCCGGATCAGACCTCTCTGATTTCCTCGCCAGAAAAGGCGAAACACCCCAGAGCGCCATTGCAGGCTCGGTCGGAGGCGCACTGAATCAGGATCAGACCAGGACTCTCGCGGCTGCTCTGGGCGAACTCCAGGAGAAGCTTCCTTATGAACTTGCCGGAGCTGAATACGTCTCGAGCGGCGGAGGCGGCTCTCCCAGTGGCGCGGGCGGGGATGCAAATCTCGCTTCGCTCATCGGCAATATGATGACGCAGTTCGGGCCACAAAAAGGGGAGAAGCCCCCGACCGGAATCAGCGCGCTCGATTTTGCCGCTCTGACACGTTCGCCGAATCTAATCGTGCAGGACCGCACGCTCAGCATTTTTCAGAGAGTTTCTTTCAGGTATTACTACGTGGGACGTCGTCTTTTCGCAAACGGAACCAGCTCGTCCGTATCGGGGGGAAAATAATATGATGTCTCAACTGAATGCTTTGTTTTTGACGTTGATCATGGCGCTACCCGCGACTATTTTCGCGCGCCCAGCTCAAGCGCTCGTTTGGCCGAGCCCGTCACCGCTGCCGGGAGTGAGTGATGAAGCCTCCCCGACTCCATCTGGACCAACCCCGGTTCCGGGTGGTTGCGACGAGCAGTGCGGAGTTTTTAAAGGCGTGATGAACGCCTGCCAAGCATCTCCCCCAAGCCCGGAGATTTGCGCAAACGGTACTTCAGCAAGCACTAACCCTTCGGCAGGGTGCTGCCCCGCGGCTTTTGAAGCGCAGTGGGGCCAAGTCCCCATGCATTGCGCCGTCATGGCGGGCGCCAATACAGCGAAGAAGTCCCAGATGATTACAGCAAGCGTCTATACGGCGGTCGCCATCGGCTGCCTGGCGGCCTGCGCCTTTCAGTGGGCGGGCTCGGGAACAGCATGCATGGTTGCCGGTGGTGCAGCCGCGGCGACTGACCTCGTGTACAGCATCATGACGGCAAGGAGCATCAAGTCGTACGATGCCATGCGATCCAGCATCAACATGTCCATCGGAGCTGGAATTGGAGCGACCGCTGGCGCGTACGGCGTCGGAGCGATTTCGAGCAATCCCCTTCGCGGGGAAGCCTGTACGGCAGGAGCGATCGCGGCCGTCATGGCGGGCGTGAAATGGTACGGAATGTCCCGTTCCTCGAAAGTCGCCAAAGAATCATGCAGGGTGATCGAAGAGTTCCTCTCACCTGCCATCGCGGCCACCACCGGCGGCGATACTGAGCCAGGGGTGAGCTCCGTCACGGAAGGAGGCGGTGGAAGCAGTTCCACCACGAATATCCGGAACTCCGGCGGCGGCACGAGTTCCTATGGCACCACAGCCGAAGAAATCCTGAAGGGCAACGATCCGGCCACCTCAGGTGCGGCGTTGGCGGGCCCCGACTCGGCGCTTCTGGATAAGATGCCGAATCGGGCACAGATTCCCGAACTCCTCAAGGGCATGGGCACGAACATGGGCGATATCGCTCGCCGCCTCGGATCAGAATCTCCGGCCAACATTCTCGGCGGAATGTCCGGAATGCCCTCCGCATTTGGCGATGCAATGAAAGCCTTGGACGAGGACATAAAGAACGGCAAAATCGAATTGCTGGGCGTCGGGCCCGAAGCCGCGGGTTATGTCAACGCGGGCTCCAGTGCGGCGATGGGCAGTAAAGGTAGCGGGGGTGAAAGTCCTTTCGCCAGCCTCGGGTCGATGTTCAGCAAAGAACTCCCCAAGTTGACCGGGGGAACCGAGCTGAATTTCAATGGCAAGAGCGGCCTCGAGGTCTTAGATTCGGATATTTGGCATACGGGCGCAAAAAAGACGATTTTTGAGATTGTCTCGACCCGCTATGACCGCAGCCGTTCCAAATTATCTACCCTGGACTGGGCCAGTCCCCTGAACCGCGCGCTACTGGGACTACCCGCATTAAAAGAGCCAGACCCGAAGCCCACGGTAAAAAATAAGGCAAAGTAGCCCAGGGGCTTGCAAAGCGCTCTTTGGCTGAGTATGACTAGCTGACAATTGGTTTGGGGAACGGGGCTGTAGCTCAACTGGTAGAGCGCCACAATGGCATTGTGGAGGTCGTCGGTTCGATCCCGATCAGCTCCACCATTATCCCGCCATTCTTCTCATCGGGAGAATGACTTCAAATTTGGATCCCCTCCCGACCTGGCTATCTACACGAATCGACCCGCCATATGCTTCAACCAACATCTTCACGATAAAGAGCCCCATTCCATGACCGGGCTGCGATCCAGTGTTGCCCCTTTCAAAGCGTTCGAAGAGCTTCGGAATACTTTCCTTCGGAATGCCCGGCCCCTGGTCAGTAACGACCAAATACAAGGTATTTGGGGCAGCTCCCGGCTTCGCGAGAATCGAGATCGGCTTGCCAGAACCGAATTTTATGGCGTTCGTCAGCAGATTACCGACGATCTGTTCCAATCTTAATTTGTCGCCTTCTGCCGTCATCTCGGCTCCGATGTCGCTGATGATTTCGCTCCCGTTCTGTGCCGCCATCGGGCGCAGCCGCTCGATTGTTTCTAACAGCGCACGCCGAACACTGAATGGAACGAAATGAAACTGAACTTTTCCGCCCTGCAAACGGGCAATGTCGAGAAGCTGATCCAGCAGGCTGATCGTACTGGCGCACTGTTCCACGGCAGTCTCCAGAAACTCACGGACTTTCTTGAGATCTCCCGCCCCTTCAAGAGCCCGAGACAAGTGACGAACAGCCAATTGAAGTCGTAACTGCAAAGCGGTCATCGGACTTTTGATGTCATGAGAGGCAATCGATATAAGATCCTCTCGCAAGCGCACGGCGGCACGGAGTTCTGATTCCGCGTTGTTTCGGAGTTCGATTTCCCGAACAAGCGGCCGATAAACCAGGAAATACAACATGGGAAGAAGTGCAACAATCAGCAAAAAACTGTCGATCATGGACACCACGATTGCAGGCTGATCCTTGATGAACGGCAAAACTAGCAACATGACCAGCTGTTCGATGATGAACACGCTGAGAATCGAAAAGACAACATTTCGCAGTGCAGTTCTGCGAGGCGATGCTGTCGCGCGTTCTGGCACCATAAACTGCTTGTTTGCAAAAACCAAAGCAGGTCTGAAACTCCGGGCTATTTTTCGAGCGGCTTGATGCTGCCGCCCGGCCCTGCTGACGCGTTGATGGTGAAACTTCGAGACGTGCTCGCAAAAGTCGCCGAGAGCACATGACTTGAGACAACGTGGTTAAAACTGTAAGTACTGACCGGGCCAACGGGAACGTTATCAACATAGACGTTCAGAATCTTATAGCCCGGCATGGCATGTACTCTGTAAGTCTGGGATGCTCCGGAAGCGACGCTGATGGTCCCAATCGGCGCGACGATCCCCCCCACGCCGGCGCTTGAAGAAATCGTATGGCCACTCCCGGCCACGAAGGTCGCTTTGATCGTGTGATTAGCGTTGATATTGCTCAGCGTGTAGCTGGTGACGGGCCCCACTGCCACACCATCGATAAGAACGTTCAGAATCCTGAAGCCCGAAGCCGGAAGAATCGTGAAACTCTGGCTCGCGCCTGCCTTAACCTCGGTCATACCGGAAGGAGAAATACTTCCACCTGGACCCGCCGAGGAGGAAACGCCGTAAGTGATGGGAATGGGATCTGGAGTGGCGGCTGTTCCAAGATCGAATGGAGTCCCCGCTCCCATGGCCGGAGCGGCGGGATACATTGGAACAACATCCGGGCCAATCGGAGGAAATGAGACCGAAGGTGCCATCCAATACGGCTTCGAGGTCAGGTAAAGAGAAGGCGGCAGAAGGCGATCGGCACTGCCGTTCCACTGTGTGCTCTGGGTTACGGAATCCCAATTGCCGTGCCGCAACGCCGTCGCAATCACCTGAGGGTCATTATTGCTGGCGCTTCCATCACCGTCCCCATCATATCCAAATCTGTAGATGGCCTTCTCGCCGTGCAAGGATACGTTATTCAACTCATAGGTATTCTCTAGCCCGGTACCGGCGACGTTTCCAAGGAAGCTGAAATACTGCGAATGGTATTGGATATCGACATCCCAAAATGCGTGTGAAACGCCCGAAGGCCTCAACGTGAAGCGATTTCTGAAAGCGGTATTGTGACTCGCACTGCCCCACGTATTGTCCGAATTGTATCTTCCTTCGATCCAGTTTCCCTCCGAGAGGTTCATAATGGGGTGAGCGCCGTGATACTGAACCCCGCTTCCCTGCCAATTCGCGGTCGTAAAAAGCTCGAGCATATAGTTGTAGGAAAAAACATTCCCGGAGGTCTGCCCGTTCGCGATGATTCCTGGAGAAACGTGGTAAATCTGGTTATTTTCAATGAGATTTGCCGACGCATAGAGCTGAAAACGTATTCCATAGGCTCTACCCGGACCATACTCGGTAGCGTCATGAAACTTCCCGCTCCTGATCGTGTTCCGGTAAGCAGCTACAAGATTCACCGTGTTTTGCCAGGTCCAAACCGTCTCAACCCGCAGGAGCCAACAATTCGATGCCCCACGGAGGACGATCGTACCGCCATTATCGTTTTGGTTCGTGCTACCGCTCGCCTGGTTGTCGACCGTGAGGTCCTCAATTCCAGCATCTTTCGTCATGCCATGAATCCGGGTCGCCATCGGGCTGAGGCTGGCTCGATAGTTCCAGTAGAGCGGAATTTCGAGAGTCGCCGTCGTGGAACTCGGAACCGCGACGACCTTGGCTACCTGCCCTAGCGACCGCGTACCGTTCGCTCGCCCACACCAACGACAGGGAGCTGCGTTGTTGCCATAAGCGATGACCGGCGGGTCTGCATCGTCCTCATTCAGCTGATCGATGATGATGTGATCTCCGGGAGACCATCCATGACTCGAAGAAGTGGTGATCATCGTGGAACCCTTCTCCAGCCCCCCCGAAATCCCGATCGACCCTCCTTCCCAATATCCGGTGATCCCAACCACGTAAGAGCCGCTCATTCCGGAAGCGCCTTTCAAAATCGTGCGCCCCATTCCAGAACCGCGCAAAGTCACGCCGGATTTGAGCCGAATCGAAGTATTCAAGTTGAAAGTGCCCTCGGTCAACTTGACGACCTGGCCTTCAGAACAATTGTCGATGGCGCCCTGAATAGCTGAAGAGTCATTTCCGCCCGAAGGGCTCAAAGTACTGTAAACCGTACTCCGAATCGGAATATCCCCTTGAACGCCCACATTCCCGAACCAGGTAACCACGCGGTCCGCGGGAATAAGATAGGTCGCTTGCGCGAGCGTAAGGACTCCGGCAGTCAGAACTGCCGCGAAGAGAAGTCGCAAGATTTGGTTTCGCTTCCGAATCATAATGTCCTTCACCCGTCACTCGGGTACAAACGTCGCTTCAATCGTGTGGTCGGTATTGATGCCATTGAACATATAAGTCGCAACCGGTCCGACCGATCTGCCGTCGACCGTGACATCTTTAATCAGGTAGCCGGGATCGGGGACGATAATGAACGACTTACTGCCGCCCGCATTCACTGTAAAACGCGTGGTTCTCATCCCGGAGCCATCCACCCCGACCCGCAAGATCTCATGGGTAGTGGGGTCACACCCCTGACAAAGAACCGCAAAAGTCAGCACTATGCCGAATATACGGGTGAACGCTAGAATACTTGACATATTCCCCCTACTATTGAGTATAGCAAAAAATAACGCGTGGGGATGAATAAAATTTAAAAAACTTAGACCGTAAGCTTTCGAAATATTAGTCTTTTTTACAAACAAAGAAGTAGACTGGCTTTTGCTCCACATTCCAGGCCCAAGTCCCGTCCACACATTCTCCAATATTGCAGACACCCACCCAGATTCTCGAGTACCCCGGCATGCACGCACAGTAATTACCGTCAATGGCTCCTGGATCGGTATTGGTGCAATAAGCGGGGGAAGTCTCCCGGCTTGGATCACAATATTTTGCGTGCTCAGCTTCAGCACAGTATCCCTTCAAAACGCCAGGGGGTTCACTCAGCGCAGCCGCCACCCCACAGTCCGTAATGGTTCTATGGATTCCCGTGGCGTTCGTACCCAGAATGATCCTGATGTCTTTCGAAATGGTGGGTGACCCAATCGCGCCCGTAGGCTTCTTCGCCGTAATCCGCAGATCGGCGATAAAGCTCTTCCCAATCGCGAGCTCCTGATACGGAATGATTTCGAGTTTCTGAATCGTCATTCCAGGCGCGATCGGAGTTCCCAGATTGCTGCCCTCCGGAGCTGTCGCGATCACTGCGTTATTCGGCAAAATGACTTTTTTAACGCTGATGGGAGTGTCGGTGTTGCTGTTGAAATTGGCTTTGAAAGTCAACGTGCTCAAATTACCGGTCTCAAGCACGTTCTTTTTACAAACAAATGGCTGCGCGAGTGTGGCAGTGATCAACTCTGAAAAGTTATTGAAGTCACTGACGATCCGAAAGGTCTGCTGAGCCCGCATCGCGGATGTATTCATCTGCGCATACATGAGGGCGAGAGCACTCACCAGTCCGAGGCCAATGACAGCCTGAACGATCGATTGTCCCTCTTCAGAACTCTTATAAACCCGATTCCCCTTACCCATGATTTAATTATATGCCGCGTCATTATAAAAAGCTAGAGAGTCTTAACTCTATCAATAGGCCCCCTGGTGTTTGTTTTCGATTGCGAACATTCATAGAAAAAAAATGCTAGTTTTTTCAAACATCTACGCCAAATGTTTTCAGATGCCTCGAAATGCTTCCGAAATAATGTTAAGAACGGCTATGAGAATTTGGGACATCCACCCAGGATACCTGGACTCCCAAAGCCTACTTGGGGAGCATGGCGAAATTCATGGGCTTATTTCCGTGCTCCGAAACCACAAGAAAGGCTATTCAAACCACCCCGAAACCTTACGCTGGAAAGGTCATATGAAAGCCGCATGTCTGCGGCACGACCAACTTGCAGCAGAAATGCGCTTCAGAGCCTACAACCACCGAACCCCAGTGACAGCCTTCAGTCTCGAAAGTGATCTGACCGCAAGCTGGCCCAAAGACTTTATCGACGAACCGGGAGAACAGTTTCGAAAACTCAAACGAAAATACGCGCACAGCAAACAAGGCAGAATTCCCCTTCCCCAAACGAATCAGGCGCTTTGGGCACACCACAAATTTTCGGTCATGGCGCGTGATGTACGCGCGTACCACACGATTGGAAACGATGTCGCGCGAATGCCAAAAACGGCTCCCCTCGGCGAGCTTGCCCTGCAACTGGTCACAATTCTCAGGAAACCCGCCCCCATGAACCGTTTAGGTAACGCCGTCGAGCACCTTTGGGGCTTTCTCGAAAAAAAGAAACCCTCGGTCCCCGAATCTTTCTCCAAAAGGTGGAAATCCGAACCCGGAAACCTTCTCCACGAGATCTGGGACCTAGCCAAAAAATCAAAAACCGTCTATCTCTTGCATTCGACCGCTCTCAGCGATTTTGAGTGGCAACTCGCGCATCTCGCAGCATCAGGTACTGGGATCGGGCAGTAAAAAGGACAACTCCGTGAACAAACCAACAGTCGGAATCAGTGCATGTCTTCTCGGGCACTGCGTTCGCTATAATGGGGAACACAAACGTCACGACTGGATTGTGAATGAATTCGGCAAACAGGTCGATTTCGTCCCGATCTGCCCTGAAATCGAAATGGGTTTGGGGGTTCCCAGAAAAACCCTTCGCCTGATCATTCGAGATTCTCAAACAAGAATGGTACTGAACGAATCCGGAGAGGACCTGACGGATCTGGCGCTCTCCTCCTCTCGACGGATCCTCTCGAAACTGCCTCGAATGGATGGTTATATTTTTAAAAAGGACTCCCCCTCTTGCGGCCTCAGCGGCGTAAAACTCTATACGCCCGACGGAAATTGCGGAACCGGCGGAACCGGGATCTTCTCTCAGGAGTTTAGAAAGTCTTTTGCCGGGATTCCCGTGATTGAAGAATCAGATCTCAATGTTCTGGAAGCTCAGGCGCATTTCAGGAACGCGGTTTTGAAAGCTGCCCGTGAGCACTCAACCACTTAAGCACTGGACGCGAGCAACCTTTCCAGATCTTTCGCTGAAATCGTGTACTCTTTCGTACAGAAGTCACAGCGAATCGAAGCTTTTCGTTCATTTTTCAGGATGTCCCGAAGCTCCGCGGCACCACTCAACGCGAGCGCGCGTTCCGCACGTTCCTGAGAGCAATGGCACTTGAACTTCAGCGGAGTCTCTTGAACAATCATAAAGGTCGCGTTCTGGAAGATCTGCGCCAGAAGGTGAAGCGGATCAGCATCACGCGCAAGGTCCTCGGAAAGGGACTCGATGCTCTTGATATTCTGCTCGATCGCCTTGATTTCGCTCAAGCTCGCCTGGGGCATCGCCTGGATAAGAAAACCTCCGGCCGCAACGACCTCATCGCCTTCGGTTTTCACGGCAAGTCCAACCGCCGAAGGCACCTGTTCGCTCTGAAGCCAATAAAAGGTCAAATCCTTCGCCAGAAAACCTGTTACGAGCGGAACTGTCCCGATGTAGGGCTGAGTTCCAGGTTTACCCTTGGTACGCAAAACCGAAAGTGTCCCGACTCCCCACGGCCCCGTATCTCCGCCTTCCCCGAAGAAAGCCTCCTCACGACTGCGAGGAAGAAGGTACCCTCGAACGGCCCCGTCCGGATGAGCGTCGACCAAAGCTTGTGAAGAGTAGCCCGAACCACGGACATTCAGATTCACCTGTTCGCCGGTCTTACAATACGAGGCCACCATCAGCGCGCCCATCAGGGCCTCACCGAGCACTTCAGCGTGAATTCCCGTCAAATGGTGCATGGATGCCACCGAACGAACCAGTTGAGTCGCTTGCAGCGCAACCCCACGAATACTCCCCTGATCGGAGATACACTTGATCCATTTATCAGAAACGGGTTGGGTCATGAGACTCTGGTAACACAAACCAGTCACTGCTCGCAAAAACAAAGAGCCCCAGGATTTCTCCCGGGGCTCTTCGATTTTGCACTGCACTCTTTCGGTGACCGGGAATACTTCCCAAGCCACGGATGACAGATATTACATCATGTCGCCGTAGCCGCCCATGCCACCACCGCCGCCCGGCATCGCCGGTGCCGATTCCTTCTTCGGCTTCTCAGCAATGAGAGTTTCAGTAGTGAGCATCAGACTCGCGACTGAACCGGCGTTCTGAAGGGCGCAACGAGCGACCTTAGCCGGATCGATCACGCCAGCGGCAAGAAGATCTTCGTACTTCTCTGTCAAGGCGTTGAATCCGAATGAGGTAGTCGAATTATTCATTACCTTGTCCACGACGATCGAGCCCTCATAACCGGCGTTGCCGGCGATCTGACGGAGAGGCTCTTCGAGAGCGCGGCGAATGATGTTCACACCCGCTTGCTGCTCGGCGGTGAGGCCGGTCAACGTCTCGAGAGCTTTCGTGGCGCGAAGAAGAGCCGTCCCGCCACCCGGAACAATGCCTTCTTCGACAGCCGCGCGAGTCGCGTTCAGAGCGTCTTCCACGCGAGCTTTCTTTTCTTTCATTTCGACTTCGGACGGAGCGCCGACATTGATCACGGCAACGCCGCCGACCAATTTCGCAAGCCGCTCCTGGAGCTTCTCGCGATCATAGTCAGACGATGTTTCGTCGATTTGCGCGCGAATGGTCTTCACGCGACCTTCAACATCGGCCTTCTTGCCAGCGCCGTCGACGATCGTCGTGTTGTCCTTGTCGATCGTAACCTTCTTCGCCGACCCAAGGTCTTCGAGACGGGCTGTCTCGAGCTTGTGGCCGAGGTCTTCGGAAATCACCTTGCCGCCCGTGAGCACCGCGATGTCCTGGAGCATTTCCTTGCGGCGGTCACCGAAGCCTGGCGCCTTGACGGCGACGACCTGGAGCGTGCCACGAAGTTTGTTCACGACGAGAGTCGCGAGAGCTTCGCCTTCCACTTCCTCTGCGATGATGACGAGGGGTTTTGAGCGCTGCACGACTTTCTCGAGCAACGGCAGGAGATCCTTCATCGAGCTGATCTTCTTCTCATAGATCAGGATGTAGGGATTCTCGAGAGCGGCTTCCATCTTTTCCGCATTCGTGACGAAGTACGGAGAGAGATAGCCACGGTCAAATTGCATACCTTCAACGACGTCGAGAGTCGTGTCAGCGGTCTTGGATTCTTCAACCGTGATCACGCCTTCTTTGCCGACTTTCTCCATCGCTTCGGCGATGATTTTGCCGATCGCGCTGTCGTTGTTCGCGGAAACGGTCCCAACCTGGGCGACTTCTTTCTGATCTTTGATCGGCTTCGAGATTCTTTTGAGCTCGTTCACGACCACTTCGACGGCCTTGTCGATCCCGCGCTTCAATTCCATCGGGTTGTGACCGGCAGCCACGATTTTCGCACCTTCGCGATAAATCGCCTGGGCGAGAACGGTAGCCGTCGTCGTCCCGTCGCCCGCGTCGTCGTTGGTCTTCGAAGCGACTTCTCGGACCATCTGCGCGCCCATGTTTTCGAATTTATCCGAGAGTTCGATTTCCTTCGCGACTGTCACACCATCTTTGGTGATATTCGGCGCGCCGAACGACTTCTCGATCACGACATTCCGGCCCTTCGGGCCGAGAGTCACTTTCACAGCATTAGCGAGGACATTGACACCGTTCAAAATGGCTGAACGGGCTTCCTCTGAAAAACGGAGTTCCTTTGCGGACATGATTTACCTCCAGGTAAGACTTAGGTTTGATTCAGAACGCCGAGAATGTCTTCCTCACGCATCATGAGGTACTCGTCGCCATCAATTTTAATTTCAGTTCCGGCATACTTGCCAAACAACACGCGATCGCCTTTTTTCACGTCGAGGGGCCGAATCTTGCCATCCTCGGTGATGCGGCCCTGACCCACGGCGATAATTTCGCCCTGGATCGGCTTTTCTTTCGCGGTATCCGGAATAATGATGCCACCTTTGGAGCGCTCTTCTTCGTTAAAGCGCTTGACCAGAACACGGTCATGTAACGGGCGGACTTGCATAGTTTAAAACCTCCCATTTTAGAAACAGTTATGAATTATCAGTGTTACAAAAGCGACCTTGGGAGCTTCGTGTCTTGTTCGCAAAACAAAAGCAAGACCCAAACAACCGCCTTAAGAACAACCTTCGTTGGGTAATGTGGGCACGCGGTCCGTATTGTCAACGTTGGGACCGGGTTTTTATTGCGATAGGCGGTAAAATTAGCCAAAAACCCAAATAGTTCCCTCCTGGTCTTATGTATTTTCCAAAATTTGACACCCAGAGCCACTCCTGATAACGTTCTGCGTCATTAACGGGGGCTATTATGACTCGATGGATAACTCTCTTTTTTATCTCTTTTGCACTCTGTGGATTTCCTGATCCAAGCGAATCCCAAGCTAAAGTCTCGAAAAATACGCGAACGCGTGACGTTTACCCGGCAACAGAACCCGATCTGCCACTCAAAGCGCCCAAACCTCGAGTCATCTCAGGTCAGCGCGCTGACCTGCACAAACCTTTCATGTCAACCCAAGTCGGCGCGCCGAGCTATGACCCAGTTCCATCAGACCAGATTGATCCTCTCGTGAAACGCCTCAAAATAGTCCAGGAGCTGATCGAGAAACACGCTCGAGCATACGATTACCGCATTTATACGACGAAACAGTTGCTCGCGATTTTGGATCAACTCACCCCAAAAACGGCGCCCACTCCGCCCTCCAGTGAGAACAATACCGAAAAAGAAACCCCGAAGGACCCCGTCACCACGCTACCCCCCCCCGAAGAGAGTGACTCGGCGCCAGGAATTCTTGAAACCGCTGGAGTCGATGACGGGGACGGAATCTAAGAGTAGGAATCGACTTTCAGATTTGATCTCGCTATGACTATGCCCGACCATTTCAGGGAGGCCCATATGCCGTGGCAGCATCCATCCATTCTGATCGTCACTCTGAGCCTGCTCGCAACAGCTTGCAGTCATTCACCGCCGAGCAAATCCGCAAAAATTGACACATCTCTCCGCTTCCCCGGAGAACGACACTTCGGACGGATCACCCAGCTGACAACCTCCGGAACGAATGCGGAAGCATACTGGTCTTTTGACGGCGACTGGCTCACTTTCCAACACAAGGGTCCCGATGGAACCAGTCCCGCATGTGACCAGATCTACATCATGCGTTCAGATGGCAGCGAATTAAGGGGGATCTCGGAAAATATCGGTCGAAACACCTGCGCCTACTTTTTCCCTGATAATTCAAGAATTCTGTTCAGCAGCACCCGAATGGACGGTCCCGAGTGCCCTCCCCGTCCCAACCTGAGTGGTGGTTATGTCTGGCCCGTTTACGACTCTTATCAGATCTATAGCCTTCAGGTTGACGGTACGGACCTCCGATTATTCGAACCCGGCGCCCCTCGCGCGTACAATGCCGAAGCAACCGTTTGCAAGGACGGTAGCGTGGTCTTCACGAGCGACCGCGATGGAGATCTCGAACTTTATCGCGGGCGCATCGACAATCTCGGAACTCTCACCGAAGTCCAACGTATCACGTGGACCCCTGGCTACGACGGGGGAGCTTTTTTCTCGCAGGATTGCCAACAGATCGTCTGGCGCGCCTCTCGGCCCCGCCCAGGCCGTGAACTCGAAAATTACAAAACGCTTCTTCAGCGGCACCTGGTCCGACCCGACGAACTCGAAATCTGGGTAGCCAACGCCGACGGATCCCACGCTCGTCAGATCACCCGGATCAGCGCGGCGAGTTTCGCTCCGTATTTTTCTCCGGATGGCACGCGGGTGATCTTCTCGTCCAACCCGCGCGATCCAAAAGGCCGGAAGTTCGATCTGTACATGATCCGGGTGAACGGCACCGGACTGGAACGAATCACCTATTCCGATACGTTTGACAGTTTTCCGATGTTTTCGCCGGACGGAAAATACCTGGCGTTCTCATCCAATCGCAACGCGAGGCGCCCTCACGAAACAAATGTGTTCATTGCGGAATGGCTGAATCTCCCCCAAACTACCTCCGCCTCGTCAGCGGATCGATTCGCCGCGCTCGTGCAAAGACTGACTGCGTCGGTCTCGGAGCCCGAAAACCCGCCCAAAAAGCTGATTACCGACGAATTTTCGTCAGCCGGTCTTCGCGATTTTTCTGAGCTTTTTCCGAAACACAAGAATGCCCCCCTGTCTCTGGGCGTTCTCGGAGAAGGCTGTCGAAATACGGCCGCGGTCGTGATCGCAGCCAAGGTCGAACAGGATGATTTTTCCGGAATCGCCGGGATCATTGAATCAGCGCGCATTCTCAGTGCGGGATTAATCGCCCAAAAAACAAAAGCGCGGCCAACCTGTTATATTTTTGCTGGCATTCATTCGAGCAAAACCAGCCTGAGCCCGTTTTCAACACTGAATCCGGCGTTGAAGGAACTTCCTTTTCGTCCAAAAGCGATCTTGATGCTCGAGCGTTTGGCTGAAATGGAAAATAACCAGCTCGCCGTTTCCGGATTTTCCGCGACGAAGGAATGGCGAAAACTCCTGAATCTGACCTGCATCCAGCAAAGGCTCACCTGCCCGGGAAGTACCCAAGAAGACTCTTCACTGGACCCGAAAACCGAATACGTCGACGGCACCCCCGTCCTACGCTTTGCGACTGTTTTCGAATCCACGGGCGAAAAACAGAAGAAACGGCTCACCCCAGAAAATATGAATATCACTGGAGCCCTCCAAGCAATCGATGCGGTCACGGCAATCGCATCGCGCGCCGCTCCAAAAACAGTGCGCCATCGCAACAAAACAGCGTTGCCTTTTGGACAAAGATCGCATACCAGATAAGAACTCTAGATGTGGCTTGGTAGCTCAGTCGGTAGAGCAGCGCCCTGAAAAGGCGTGTGTCGACGGTTCGATTCCGCCCCAAGCCACCATTTATTACGCTGGTCGAACCAGCGGCATTCCGATCCCCCATAAAATTTGAAATCGAAATTAACTGACCCCCAGCGGGGCCGCCTTCCTTGGCGGCTCCCTGGGGGTTTTTCGTTTGTAGCGCTGGGGCGTAGAGCCCGAATCTGATCCGGGTCGGATAGATTTCAGCGAATTTCAGGACATTCTCGATAATCGGACGTTGTTTCTCGACGGGAGCGGATTCCAGACGACCAACGGCCTCTGTTAGCCTGGCCCGAAGCCCATCCACGTCAATATCGTTAGCAGTGACTTGGCTCAATTGCGCCTCAAGACGCGTTTTTACTGATTTTTGCTCGGCCACTTTCTCGTTCATGACACGCATCTGATCATAGATTGGCCCTGCCGCCACTTCCGGCGGTAGATCGGCAAGCCTGAGGGTCAGGTTTTCAAGCCGTCTTTCCGTGGTCTTGATGTCCGATGAGATCGCCTTGAGCCGCCCCTCGATGCCCGGAAGCTCGCCCGTGGTCTGCGTCCGGTAGGCCCGGATCATGTCATCAAACTTCTCAGGGCTTTCCACGACCGATTTCAGCGATTTCAAAACAATGTCCTCGATCCTTGCGGCTTGGACCCGCTCCAACCGGCACCGCTTTTTATGATTCAGTCCATCGGACTTCAGATTCCTGCAATGTGCGTAATAGAAATGCGTCTTGAGCTTCCCGTGAGCAGATTTCCCGCCCAGCGACTTGCCGCATTCGCCACACACCAGCATCTGCGTCAGGGGATACGGATATGTTTTCCATTCATCCGGCTTGTAGCGGGATTTGTTCCCCTGAAGCTTGGCCTGCACTTTCTCGAAAGTATCGGTATCAATGATGGCCGGCCAGGCGGCGGGCACGACCTCGCGGCAACCCTTCTTTTTTCCAATCTCGCGTAACCCGATCAGCGCGCGGTTCTTGAGCATCGTGTTCAGCGTCGGGATCGTGAAATGACCGCCTCCCTTTTCAGCGCCTGCCTTGTTCACGTACCGCTTGCTGCGGATTCCCATTTCAGTCAGTTTCAGACAAGTTTGCCGAAGTGATCCCACTTCCAGGAACGTGTCGAAGATTGCCCGAACCTGCTTGGCCTCTTCCTCATTAACGATCAGCACACCCTTGTTCGCGGGATTGCGGTCGTAACCCATCGGGATAGTCCCGCCATTCCATAGCCCGCGCTTTGCGCGACTCGCCCAGTTTGCAGAGATGCGCTCTGCTGTTTGTTTGCGCTCATACTGGGCAAAATTAATCAGATTGAACACCATCATTTCGCCTGCGGCTGTTGTGGTGTCGAATTGCTCTCTCAGGGTAATGAAGGCTGCGTTGTGCGCCTTGAACATATCCCACATCTCACAGAAGTCGCGGTTGGAACGGGATAACCGCGACAACTCGGTTGCGAGGATCAGGTTAATCCTTCCGGCTCTAACGTCAGCGAGCAGCCTTTGAAACTGCGGGCGGTTCATATCCTTGCCGGATTTCGCTTCGTCACAATAAACGTCGATAACGGTTCCCCATCCGGCCTGCCTGCGATTCTGGGCCTCAACGAACTCCATGAGCCTCAGACGCTGCGACACGAGGCTTCCCTCGACGATCCTGGCTTGCTCTTCCGAGGACACCCTCAGGTAAAGTCCAATTTTGTTCATGCAGCCTCCGGTATGCCCGGCCCGTCGCTCATCGTGACTTTCGGGGCCTGTTTGTTTTCATTATCCCGAGGATCATCTTCCAACAATCCTAATAACGCCTTGGCCAACTGGGCCATTTTCATTTTGTATTCTTTGCCTCGAATCTTTACGGTAACGTACTCGACGTCAAATCCTTCGAGTTGCATTATCGTCATTCGTACTCCCTATGTAATCCATGTGTTATTTCTCATCTCTTGAAGCCTCCTAGAATTTGCCTGATATAAAATGCTCGACTTTGCCCGATTTTCTGCCGTTTTTTCCTTAAACCATCTTCATTCCCTCCAGTCTCAATCTGTCTCAATCCCATGCCCCACACTCGCACCCTGTTTCCACCGACCGTAAGCGCTGACCCCTTCCAAACAACATCGTTGGGTGGGAGGGGTCAGCGGTGAAGGGAGGTTTCTCCCAGGGATGCGGGTGTGGGGCACATTTTCGGAACCATTCACGTTTCTAGTCATCCGAGTTTACGCCGCCTCAACTGATTCGCCGCTCACCGTGTGGGCAGGGGTGTGAGCAACTTCATTTGATTGGGCGGGCGATGGTTCCAGAGCGGGCTTGGCCTTGAAGTACCGCCCCACTTCCGTGGGCTGCGTTCCATTATGAAGCCGCATGGACCTGGGGCTCTTTAACGCTTCCTCAAGAATCGTGTACCCAAGGTATGGCTTTCTTCCGCTGGCGTATTTCTGACAGGCGAGGAACCATTCACTCAGAATCCGACGTCCGACCGAGTGGGACGGCACGAAGTACCAAATCTGAAAGATCGAATCCCTTTTCAGGTACTCACGAAAGAGCTTTTCATAGCGGCCGGATGACTTCGTATGAAGCTCAAGCTCGACCGCCATGACCACGGGTTTGTCCTTGTAGATGGCCGTGAAGATTCCATCCGGGATCACTTGTTCGCACCGGTCGCGTCCTCGATTCTGCGCAAAACTCCGCCGCTTCAATTCCATCTCAGTGACCCAATCCGTTCCAAGACCAACGGACTCCAAGGACATCCGAAGCGCCGATAGTGTCACCTCATGTTCGATGGCGTTGCGATTTGAGTAACGGAACGTGTCGCGTGCCCCAATGGTCGAAGTCCCTTTGGCAGCAAGAGTCCAGGCGCAAAGCCCTTCATCAAGGCCGTGAACTCTTCCGATCAGATTCAATTTCTCAAGCTTTCGCAGTCGCCTCAGCACAGTGCTGCTGGCGATATTCGTAAAAAAGATTTCCTTGATCTGCCGTGTCGAAAGCACACCGTAGCGATCTAACTTGGACAAGATATCCTTGTCCCGTGGTTGTAATCTCATCGATCAAAACCCCCTCGTAATTTGTTCAATGGCACGCTTCCTTACCAATTCCGGGTCAGACTTGGCCGCTTCCTCGGCCTTGATCCACGCCTCCCGCTGTGCTGCCTCAGCCCTCTCTCGTTCCCGCTCTGCTTGTCGTCTTTCCTCCGCTTCGCGTACTCGGCACATCGCCTCTCTCGCTATTTCGATCTCCCGCTCGGCATCTCGCTGGACTTCGTATGCCTTTCTTCGGGTCGCATCACGTCTCGACTCGATCTCTCCCCGGATAACGCCGACAAACCAAACCACGAACCATACAGCGCCTGCGGTTGCCGCGATTACCGCTGCGTAATACAGCAGGCGAAGGACTAGATCCTGCAACTGCAAGTACGGCTGGAGCCAGCCCCATGCAGGATTTTTGTGGTTGTCAGATCCGTTGAATCGCATCCCGGCGGCCACCAGGTTGATGCCTCCAATGACGATTGCGATAGTCCCGAAGATTCGGAACCTGATTTCCTCAAACATAAAATTCTCCGTTTCCCTTCACGAGGAAGGGCGAAGTGTTCGATATTACAGTTTCGGTTTTTCCCTGGATTCGCCCGTAGCATCCCCATTTGCTTGCCCGGCTCGGCACACCATCGCCTTGAGGTGTTTTGCCCCAGCACAGTCCAGTACGAATTCGCGCGAACTTCGCGCGCAGGTCTAGTAGAAAGCTATCGAACTACTCCCGTGGGCCATTGGCCCGTTTTTAATTTAAAATTTTCCAGTTACTCTCTCAGTGAACTGCTCCAAAACCTTTTCAAAAAAGCTGATCTCGCGATCAGCGAATGTCGGCACATTGCCGTGTCCCTACACCCTGTATAATTGCGAGAGTCGTGCCGAGGCGCA
>MEQK01000057.1:0-18308 GCA_001770175.1 Bdellovibrionales bacterium RIFOXYD1_FULL_55_31
CTTGAAAAGGAGTTGTATATATTCGCTATGCCTTCATTACAAGAGATTTACTCCTTCGATGGGACCGAGAGGGTGAACGCGGAACTGGAAACTCCCGATCGCTATTCTCACCTCATCAAAGCGCTTTCGGGCGGCCGG
Source organism: Bdellovibrionales bacterium RIFOXYD1_FULL_55_31 (assembly GCA_001770175.1). Taxonomy (GTDB): domain Bacteria; phylum Bdellovibrionota; class UBA1018; order UBA1018; family UBA1018; genus XYD1-FULL-55-31. Next base: position 139 of record MEQK01000057.1, read on the forward strand.
TTCATCGCGCGCGGGACGGGATCGAGCTACGTTCTCGCGAGCGCGCACGAGTCGTCGTGTTCGGTCTCGAGCCGGTTCTTCGACAGAATTCTGCATGTCGACGCGAAAAACCGGAAGATCACCGTCGAGCCGGGAATTCAACTCGGCTCACTGCTTCGATTTCTCGCTTCCATGAAGCTCTGGCTGCCTGCCGTGCCCGGGCACCCGTCGATCAGTGTCGGGGGCTGCGTCGCATTCAACGTCCACGGGAAAGGGCAGTTTCGGACCGGATATTTTGGTGATTATGTCGATGAGCTCGTGGTCTTTCATCCCACCTACGGAGAACAGTGCTGTTCTACGCGCCAGAATCCAAAACTCTTTGACCTCACGATCGGCGGAATGGGGCTGACGGGTTTCATCACGCAGGTCACGCTCAGGCTCGTCCCCCTGACCGGAAACGCGATTCAGCGGACGCGCGTACCCGTCGAGAGCATGGAGCAGGCGATCGAAACTCTGCTGTCCTCAGCCGAGAAACATGAACAGGTCTTTTCGTGGCATAAGTTGGGAGGCGCGGCGAACGGCGCGTTTGCGCCGGGTTACATTTACCAGGAGGACGTCGTTCAAGGAAAATACTTCGGGCTCAAGGCTCTCGCGCCGGATACGCTCGTTTTCCCTCCCAGAACGTCGCTTGTCGACCGGGGGATCGGGCTGTTGCGAAACCAAATACCTTTCGTTTACCAGATGTCGGAGCGGCTTAAGCCCGAAACGGAAGTCTTTGATCTCCTGCGGGGTACTTTTCCGATTTACGGAAAGGAGATTTACCACCGTTTCTTCAACGATGGATTGCTTGAGTATCAGGTGATTATTCCACACCAGAACGTCGCGTCGTTCATCGCGGAACTTGAAGATCATGTCCTGGAACATGGTCCGCGGGTGAGTCTGTGTTCGCTGAAAGTATTTCAGGGCGAAGGAAAGTATCTCAATTTTTCCCGCTCGGGGATCTGCTTCGCCATGGATGTCCCGAATCACCCCAACGAGCACGCATTCTTCGAGTTTCTCGATCGTCTCAGCATGGCATGCGGAGGCATCCAGAACATCTCGAAAGACAGCCGCCTTTCTGTCGAGACGGTTCGCGCAACCTATGCCGCGCGGTACGACGATTTCAAGACCGCTCTTTTTAAATACGATCCGAAACGGCTTTGCCAATCCGCCGTGAGTGAAAGGTTGGACCTCTGATGGATCCCATGGCAAGACAACGTGTTTTGATCGTCGGCGCCTCTTCGGGGCTCGGGAGGGCACTGGCCGAACAATATGCCGGAAAGAACTGCGATCTCGCCCTGGTTTCGCGGGACGCTCGTGATCTGGCGGCAATCCGCGCGGACCTGTCGTGGCGTTTTCGCGTCGACGTTCGCGATTACGCCTGCGATATAACCGACAGATCCAGGCAGCCCGCGCTGAGGGAGTGGCTCAAATCGTTGGGCTCGGTTCGTTACGCATGCCTGGTGGCCGGCGGAACGTTTGAGGGTCCGGGAAATATTCCGGATGAGGGCGCGATCCAAAAAAGCATGGATCTGAATTACTTCGCGATTGTTTCGTTGATGAACGGCCTGGTTTCGTCTTCCTTTCCGGAGACCATTCTGGTCGTTTCAAGTATCGCGGTCACGGCACCCAGAGGCGCGAACCTGGCCTATACCGCCGCGAAAACCGCACTTGATACCTATGCCCAGTCCCTGAGACATTTCATTGCCGTTCGCAAGATGAACACGAAAATTCAGATTCTTCGGTTGGGGTACATGGATAGTATCTTTACCCGTGGTCTGAATCTCCGCTTCCCAGTTGCTCAGGCGGCGGAGGTTGCCCGGTATCTTTGGCGGATTCGCGATACCAAGGAAGGGGTGTTCTATTACCCCGGATATTGGTGGTTGATTTGCGCCGTGTTGCAAAGTATCCCCTGGTTCCTTTACAGAAGATTGAGATTTTGAGGTCGACATGGCTGAGCCCGAGATTTCCCTGTTTTTTCCGGTCTACAAAGACGAAAACACCGTCGAGCGTGTCGCGAGAAAAAGCATCGATGTTCTTTCGAAGTTGTCGCAGAGCTGGGAATTGATCATCATCAACGACGGTTCGCCGGATCGCTCGGGGGCTATCGCGGACGGGCTGGCGAAAGAAAATCCGAATGTTCGGGTGATTCACCATCCGAAAAACCTGGGTTACGGGGTGGCGATCAGACGAGGTCTCTCAGAGGCACGCGGCAAATGGATCTGTTTCACGGACGGCGATGATGAATACGATGTTTACGAATTTCTTCATTTATACAAGCTGAAGGACTTTTACGATCTGATCATCACGTTCCGTTATAAGAAGCTTTATTCCTCGAAGCGAATTTTCATTTCATACGTTTATAACTGGATCTTAAGGCGGATCTTCAGGACCCGTTATCGGGATATCTCGACCGGGTTGCGGGCCATCAATAAAACGCTTGCTTCGGAGCTTGCGCTGCAATCGGATTCGCCCTTCATAGGGGCGGAGATCGCGATCAAAAGTCAGTTCAAGGGATTTCGCGTCGGAGAGGTCGGTATTCAGACGTTTCCGAGGGAGTTCGGGCGAGGAAATTCGGTGACAGGGCGGAATATTTTCGCGACCTTGAGTGACATGTTCAAGGTTCATAAGGAAATTTTCTCCGACAACTATGCGCTGCCTGGCAACCGGTCGCGGTGATACGAGCGGACATGAAGAAGATCCCGTTTTTCCTGCTTGGTCTTCTCTTCTTCGTGAATATCGCGCTGATCGGTTACTACGCGGTCGATGTGCCATGGTGGGATGAATGGGAGATGTTCACTCCCGGGGCGCTTCCGGCGGGCTTGAGCTGGAACTGGTTGGTTGCGAGGCATAATGAACATCTGATCGCGACCTCGAAGTTTCTTGTCTGGCTTCTCTACCACCTGAACGGCTGGAACGTGGCGTTTCACATCATTCTGAATTTTCTTATTTATAGCGCCATTCTGGTCTGGCTGTTCCGGTTCGCGAAGATGGCGACGCCGAAGCTCGCTTTGCCGACTCTGGCTTGGTTCGTGGTCTTTCTTCTTTCCACTTTGCCCCAGGAAAACCACTTTTTCGCTTTTCAGACCTGCTTTCACTTCGTCCTTTTGTCCTTTTTTCTGACGGTTGAGCTGCTTTTCTTCGGACCGGCCACGCTTACCCGAACCGCTTTCGGCGCGCTGAGCGGCGTTTTCTGCGTCTTCTCCATGTCAGTCGGACCGGGAATGATGGGGGTGCTTCTGCCGATTTATCTCGTGCGACTCTGGATCGCGCGCGAGACGCGGGGAACGAGTGGGGCGTCGGCGCGGTTTATCGATAGCCGTTTTCTTCGAAGTGCGATTGTCGTGCTGCCCATCGCGGCGTCCGTTCTGTATTGGTACCTGAGTCTCCCGCCGAAAGATCATTCGCTGATGACCCCTCCCTGGCGGCCGGAGTTCTGGAATTTTTTTCTGAACCATGTTTCTTCCGGGTTTGCTTTTGGCTCGATGTCACTTGTCTGGGGAGTGATTTGCCTGTCGGTTGTCCTTGTGCCGGTCGTCGGCCCCTTCGTGCGCGCTGTTCGGAAGAGAACCGCGCCGACCGCGACCGACTGGGCGCTGCTGGTTCTGACGGGGGGGCTCCTCGCGTGTTCCGCGCTGATCGCGCTGGGCCGCGCCCGTTATATCGCGGAAGTTTTCAATGCGCCGAAGGCGTCCCGCTACTCGGAACTTTCAATTTTTCTGATCCCGTTTGCGGTCATGGCCTGGGCGAACTTTCTCGGAGCGCGCGCCCGGGAGTTGAAAGTTCTGCTCGTGACACTTTGGGTTTTTTGCTTTTTCCCGTTCGCGGACCTGTGGAAGTTCAAGGTTTACCGGAACAAGTCACGGGAGCATGTGGCCGGAACGCAGTGTTTGAGGGATTATTACCTGAACGGCGGTTCCGGGAATTGCCCCTATCTCTACCCGAATGGACCGATCGCCGTTCATCTCGAAAATGCCCGAAAACTGAATGCGTCCTTTTACCGGAAGCACGGCCGGCCTAGGGAGAACCCTCTTTCCCAGGCGCCCGCATTTGTGCGATAGTGGGCGGATTCGAAGGAGTTTGCCATATGACCTCTTCTGCTGATCGTTTCTACATCGAAGATGCCGCCCGGTACGACGGCCAATCCGTGACCGTTAAGGGATGGGTTTATAACAAGCGGAGTTCGGGCAAAATCAAGTTTCTGATTCTACGGGATGGAACCGGGCTGATGCAGTCCGTGCTGTTTAAAGGTGAGTGCAACGAGGAGGCATTCGAGCTTTTCGAAAAGCTCACCCAGGAGTCCTCCGTCGAGGTTACGGGCAAGCTCCGCAAGGAGCCTCGTTCGCCGGGCGGCTTCGAACTGGGCGTTCAGTCGATGCGCATCGTTCAAGTCGCGGAACCTTATCCGATTTCGCCGAAGGAACACGGGGTGGAGTTCCTGATGGAAAACCGCCATCTTTGGGTGCGGAGTAACCGTCAATGGGCCGCGCTTCGCGTTCGGGCGGAGATCATGCGTTCGATCAATGAGTTTTTCGATTCACGCGGGTTCATCCGATTCGATGCCCCGATTCTGACTCCGAGCGCGTGCGAGGGAACCTCGACGTTGTTCGGGACCAACTATTTCGACGAAAAGGCCTATCTGACTCAGTCGGGCCAGCTCTATGGTGAAGTGGGTGCGATGGCTTTCGGCAAGATCTATGTTTTCGGCCCGACTTTTCGTGCTGAAAAATCAAAGACCCGCAAGCACCTCACGGAATTCTGGATGGTGGAACCCGAGGTCGCGTACGCCGATCTCAACGACAATATGGAACTTGGCGAAAAGTTCATCGAGCATATCGTCCAGAGTGTGTTGTCGCGGCGCGCGGCCGAGCTGAAGATCCTCGAGCGGGATCTTTCGAAATTGGAGGCGATCAAAGGGCCGTTCCCACGCATTTCCTACGACGAGGCCGTGAAAATTCTCGAGAAAAAGGGTGTTGGAATCCCTTGGGGCGAGGATTTTGGGGCCCCTCATGAGACCGCCCTCGGCGAGGAATTTGGAAAGCCGGTTTTTATTCACCACATGCCCTCGCAGATCAAGGCGTTCTACTTCAAGCAATCTGATACCGTCGGTGGTCCGGCCGTCACGGGTACGGGAAAGTACGCTCTCGGTTGTGATCTCATCGCTCCGGATGGTTACGGCGAGGTGATCGGCGGCGGGCAGCGCGAAGAGAGCGCGGAAGTCCTTAAGCAGCGCATCGCGGAGCATGGACTCTGCGAAAGCGACTATTCCTGGTATCTGGATTTGCGCCGCTTCGGATCTGTTCCGCATTCGGGCTTCGGCCTCGGAATCGAGCGCACGGTCGCGTGGATGACCGGTGTCGAGCATGTTCGCGAGACGATTCCGTTCCCACGCATGTTGAACACGCTGAGGCCGTAAGTTGCCGGAGGGCTCGGACCCGGGACGTTTATGCCTTATGATTTGCATGTCGTTTTAGTAGAGCCTGAGATCCCACAAAATACCGGGTCTATTGGGCGACTTTGCCTTGCGACCGGAACGACATTGCATTTGGTCGAGCCGCTTGGGTTTGAAATCGATCATGCGAAGCTGAGACGCGCCGGGCTCGATTACTGGGAGCACCTCAAGGTGCTGCGGCATCCCGGACTCGAGGAGTTTCTGAAAACGATTCCGCCGGATGCACCGAGAGTGTTCTTCTCGAAGAAGGCCGGCCATACGATCTTTGAGCATGTTTTCAGGCCGGGAAGTTATATCTTTTTCGGCAAGGAGACGATGGGATTGCCTGACTGGGTGATTAACGCTTATCCGACCGAAACGGTTCGCATCCCGATGTATGATGCGCGCGTGCGATCGTTGAACCTGTCGAATTCAGTGAGCATCGCAGTTTATGAGGCGATTCGGCAATTGGGTGCTTGAGGGATGGATTGAAAGCGGCGGGATGTGATGTGGGGGGAAATCCCGCCGCTTTCAGAAGAGCGCTTTCTGGCGCTGGTCATAGGCCAGTTTCAGGGGCCAGTTTCAGGGCCAGTGTCAGGCGCTAAGGGGAAAGTCATATACGACACTTGACGTCGTATTTAATACGCCGGTTGCAGTCGTTTTTCAAGTTTTTAATAAAGTCCTGTGTATGTAATGAGTTACCCGCTAGTTTCGCGTGTATCGCCCCAGATGAACGGCCCAGTGTCATCAGATGACTTTACGTGGCAAAATTAAGGTATGGGGAACGAGCAGCGTAGGGCGGCTTGGGTGCTCGCCACGTTCATCGGAATCTGCGGGGCTCTGGTTTCGAGCTGGGGTGCTGGCGCCGGAGGGGCGACCCAATTCATTTATGTCAACGGTGGATACGACGAGGCCACAAATTACTCCGTACATGAAGAAGATCTCCTGGCCTTCAAGGGGGGGTTATTCAGACCCAAAGCCTCGCCCAATAGTTCGCCCAGTGCCTCCGACGGCGCGATCTTTCTGAACGCCGGAGGGCCGGGATCAGCCGTGGTCCCGATATCTCGAGACGGCAGTTTCGAGCGGGATCAAATGGGCTGGATTACAACCAGGCCGTCGCGAATTCCGTTTGCCACGGGTCCGGCTACTCAGAACCATGTTACGGAAGTGTTTCGAAAGTTGTCGAAAGAGAACCCCCGCCGTGTAACGGCGGTTTATGCGGATCACGGCGAGCCCGCCGGTGCGGCGCTTTGGGACGGAACAAGGCTGGGACCAAAGGCGATTCATCAGAACTATGATCGATTGCCGGGAGACCCGCTGATTCGTTCGATTCACATTCATTGCTTCGGAGGGGCCGCGATCGTGGATCCGGAGCGGGTCGTGCCTTCGGAAATACAAAAATTCGACAGTTTCGTCGCGGCAAACTATCCCAAAAATCGATGCGCCTTCGCGCTTGCAAGCGAAGATGAGCGGGCTCAGTACGTTGCATGGTCATCGGATTGGGTTGGCAGCGCCTGGACCAAATTCTTTAAAAAGCATCCGCAGCCATCCTTGGCGGGGCTGAAGTCGGAATTCACGACTACTTCACCGCTCAAACCCACACCGGTTTTGACTTCCGACTATCTGGCGAACGATATCTTTCGTTTCATGTGCAAGCGGGAAAAAATGGGGCGGCGGATCCGGACGTCCACGGTTTGCGGGGAGCTTTCGCTGCCTGTTTCGATTCCTTCCGGTGAATCCCTGAAGCGGATTCTTTGCGAAAAAGACGATCTCTCTGCTGCGATTCAAGAAGAATCCGAAAACCTGGAGAGATTTGCCCGCACCAGCTCACAATTGCAGGCGATCAAACGCTATTGGATCAATCGGTACATTGAAAAGAAAAGTCCAGAAGTGCTCGCGAATTATAGAAAGTATTCCGAAAAAGTCGACCAGCTTCGGGCGCAAGCGCTTATTTCGAAGGGAAAGAGATCCGAGGACCGGCTCTGGAAGGAATACTTCGAACTCAGGGAGCGATATTCCGCCCGTTATGATCGGGCAGTCGCCACCTTGGCTCGCGGGAATAGTCGTGAATTTGTGGATTATTTCGAGAAAAATTGTGACCGCGAGTGGCTGCGCAAAAACAAGGAGCACTACCCTGAGTTCGTCGACTACTATTTTCAGAAAAATAACGCCCGATTTAAGTTATGGCGCCTCGGCGACTGGCTGAGCAAGTTTTTTGAGGAGGCCCAGCAGAAGCGCCGAACGCTCAACCTTGTTCATCAAAAGGAACGAACCAAACTTCTTCATGTGCTCTTTTCAGACCCTGAGTTCGCCAAAACCAAGAAGGTGTATGAAAATATCCAGGACTGCGAAAATTCTGTTCTTAATTAGCGTGTTCGCACTGCCGGATTTGGGAGGTGGCGCGGAAGTCTGGCACGTCGTGCCGCAATTTGAATGTGGTACTTATCTGGTCCGGGGGGTTCTTAACAAGAATGCGCGTGGCGATTTGGTGCTTTCGATGCGGAAGGGATCCGCTTCGCCTTTTGAGCTGATCCTGCTGGGAGGCGATTTTTCGGACAAGTTGGATCACCTTGGCTCTCTGGTCGTTCTGGAAGTATCCGTACCCCAGCCGATTAAGAGCACCCAGCGGCCATTTGTCATGGTCCGAAGTGTTTCGAAATCGGAGAATTCTGTCCGGGATTTCCGGCTCCTGAAGAAAACCCCCTGTGGCGACGCGAAGGAAGACGGGGGACGCCGCCTGTAACGTCAGGCGCTCACTTTTTCAGGTGAGCAATCAGTCTCGAGGGGAAATCCGTAATGATACCGTCGACGCCCATCGCGATCATCGCATCCCAATCCTCGGGTTGGTTCACCGTCCAAGGAATGACCTTGAAGCCGTTCTTTTGAAAGTTTGCTACACGTTCCCGCGTGAGGAGATTGTATTTCGGGGAGATGATCTGAACACCGATGCGTTTTGCTTCGGCGAGGATGTCGATTTTCGGGTCTTCCACAAGGAAGGCGAGTCGCAGCCCCGGAGCGAGCTTATGCGCTTCGATCAGCGTTCGCGGGTCAAACGACTGCAAAATGGTGCGATTGAGAAGCCGGTTCTTCTTTATCGCGTTCACCACGAGCCGCGCGAATTTCGCTGGATCGACCGTGTGCTCCGGGTGCTCGCTGGAAATTTTCGTCTCCACATTGAAACCGATCCGGCGCGCGTTCGGATGTTTTGAGTTTCGCACGAGAGCGAAAACCTCGTCCAAGGTTGGAATTCGCGTTCCAGGGCAGGGAGCCTGCTCCGGAAATCGCGGATTTTTCAGTGTTCCGCAATCGTACTGCATGACCTGGGTCAGTGTCAGGGAATGAATCAGCGGAGGCTCGCCGATGCGGGCGCCGTCAAGGGCGACGCAAATCGCGCTGTTGATGTGGGGATCGTGACTGACGACGAGAACATTGTCTTTCGTGACCGCCAAGTCCATTTCGAGGATGTCGGCCCCTGCTTCGAGTGCCAATTGAAACGAGGGCAGGGTATTTTCGGGGCGCAGGCCGCGGCTGCCCCGATGCCCGTGAACTTCAATCGCGTGAACCGTCTCGCAAAGGTGAAGTCCGAAGGCGATGCAAACCAAGGCCAATAGTTCGAAGTGTCTCATTGAGACAGTCTAGCCTGAATGTCCCAAGATTTCTTGCTTAACCGTGAGCTGCCGTTTTTTGTGCAAGCGTTTTGATGAGTCCAACCGTTTCGTGTGAGAGCTCCACGAACGGCGAGCCGGGCTTCATTAATGCATGGGCGCGCTCCTGGTTTCCCGTCTTGGCGAGTTGAACAATCTCGGAGACGGCGCGATGAAACTGCGCGTGCTTGTCGCAAAGAGCGGGAAATTCTGGAAGTCCCTGGAACCGCATACCATCGCCACGGAGCCACTTTCCGAGTGAACAGGCGGTGTCTTTTGCGATAGCGGCGGGGTCGAGACTTTCGTCGGGTTTGGCGAGGTATTTGGTAAGTTTGATCTTCCAGTCCGTGTGGACCGTGATCGCATTGTTGAAGTCCATTCGTTCCTGAGCGGCTGTCTGGCAGTTTCCATTGACGAGGCAGAGCAGCTCATTGGCTGTTTTTCGCTGGATCTCCGCCTGATTCGCGAGGTGCATCGCGGCTGATGAGGTGTTCTGAGCCGCGCCGGAATTGTCCTGATTCGCGTGTTCCATTTCGGTGACCGCCTTGGCGATTTCGGTAATTCCACGGGCCTGTTCGCTCGAAGCGGTCGCGACTTCGCGGACCAGTTGGTCCACTTCGCTGACATCCTTCACCACCTGATCGAGGACCTCGCCGCAGCGCTGAGCTACTTTTACACCTTTTTCGACCTTCGCCTTGCCTTGCAAGACCATACGGTCGATCTTGGCTTTCGTGTTGCCGGCGACGCTTTCAACCTTTTTAACGCTTTCATCGAGCATCTGGGCGATTTCTTCGGCGGCTCTGCCGCTCATTTGCGCTAGGTTGCCGACTTCCTCGGCCACGACGGCGAATCCTTTGCCGCTGTCACCCGCGCGAGCCGCTTCCACCGAGGCATTGAATGAAAGAAGCTTCGTCTGAAAAACGATGTCGTTGATGACTTTCGTTTTCTCGGCAATGCTTGAGATCACCTTCACGATACCCGAGATTTCCTTATTGTTGGCCTCGATCTCGTTCGTCAGCTCGTCCGTGCTCTTGCTGATTTCCTCGATCGCGGCAATGGTGTCGTGAACGGCGGTTTTGCCCGCGCCAGCCGTCTCGGCGCTCGATGTCGAGATGCCTTGAGCCTTTGCCGCGTTATCCGCGTTACGTTGAACCGTTGCAGTCAGCTCCTCTACGGCCGATGAAGTCTCCTGAAGAGCGGCTGCTTGCTCTGAGACACTCGAAGCCAGAGCTTCGCCCGAGGTAAATACCTGCCGCGAAGCGACCGTGACTTCGTCGGCCCCGGCGGAGAGCGATGATGCGACCCTGTCGACTACGCTGAAGACACTTTTCGAAAGAAACACGATAATCGCGGAAACAAAGAGCACAATTAATAAGCCAAAGCCCAACGAGATATATTGGACGTTTCGAACGAGGGCGTAGAGTTCGTCCGTGGGCATCGTTGATGCCACGATCCAGCCCATTCTTTGCGACTTGCCGAAAAACCCGGTCTTGTCGATCCCGTCGAAGGTGTAACGGATAAAGTCGCTCTGCTTTTCCAGGAACACCTTGCCCCATTCCGTTTTGGCGAAGTTCGTCTTCAGGATGTTTTCCTTGTTGGGATGAGCTAGGGCCAGGCCGGTCGCATCGAGAATGAACACGTAACCGCTGCCGCCAATTTTCATCTGGTCGACGAAATCAGCTGAGAAGGCGTTCAACTCGATCGGGGTGCCCATGATGCCGATGAGTTTTCCCCGTGACATAATCGGGGCCGTCACGAGCGAAACAGGCCGGCCGGTTGCCGGGGAGGGTTCCGCGCTTCCGACCCAGGTAAGTCCTTTGCGGGCCTTTTCATAACTGAGTTTGAAGTTCGACAATTTCTGAAGCTCGACGCCGATCGATTTTCCATCAATGGAATCGAGAAACAGCCGCCCGTTGCTGTCGGCAAGAAAAACGTTTTCGTAAAACGGTGAAAGCCGGTGGTACTCACGAAGCATCGCCTCCGCTTCTTTCAGGTTCTTGCCCAGAAGGGCGTCGTGAAGGACGGTGCTGAGCGCCAAGAGCTGCGCATCCCGCTCCCGGTCGCGAAGCCAGTTATCGAGTTCGGTGATCGTTTTTTTAACCGCCATTTCCAGTCCGGCTTCCTGGAGACTGATAATTGCCTTGGCCGCCGAACGATAGGAAATGACGGCCAGCGTGCCTATTGAAATAAGGAGCACTGGAACGACCGATGCGAGGAGTTTCTGCTTTAAAGATAAATTGGCGAGCTTCTGCATAAGAATAAATACCTCTCGAAAAAAATCAAACAGAATGGTTTACCGGGCTATGTGCTATTCGGTGTCTGCGGGGAGAGGCATGAGGCTTTTTGTCAATGAAGGCGTATACAATCGTGACGCGACGTCTTACGCATTTGTCCTGAGCGACTTGCCAGTTGCTCGAGCAGGGTAGCGATCTCGATCAAAGTGGGGCTGGGTCGGGGGATTTTGAAATATATAGAGGCCCGACGCTTCCGTCACGAGCCTAAAAAGAATTCTCAAGAAAAAGACCGATCGGTGTTCCTTCCTGGCTCTTTTGATCAGAACTCATAGCCGGCCGAAACAAACGCGTAATGGAACAATGAAAAGGTGTAAACCGTCTTATTGTCCGCACCGCCCTCGAGGATACGGTATCCAACCGCCACACTGAAGCCTGGAGTCGAAAATTTCCTGCGGACGCCTAGTCGTACGTCCTCAGCTCTTCCTTGTGGTGCCGCCAGCGCGTCGAACTCCAGTTCCGCGTACCAGCTTGGAATCAAACGATAGGCGACAGCGCCGTGAATCAGCGGAACGATGCCGATATTCTTTTTCTCCTGTACAATGGAACCCTGGCGCAAACGGATAATTGCGTCGCGAACTTTCAGGGTGACCCCCGCCCATAGCGACCAATCGTCATTTTGAAGGAAGCCATAACGGTATGTCGCGCGATAAGAATTGAACTTGAAGGTGCCCTCGGTGGTCACGCCCGCGCCGAAGACCATACCCTGAAAGTTCACCTGTTCCGTGAGCTCCCCCCGGTCTTCGAGAGTCAATGGAGCGAGAACGGCTCGAAGTTGGTGCCGCTCCGCAAACAAAAATCCCGCCTCAAACCGGTATGCCGGTACCGGCGAGCTGAGAAGACTTTTCATGTCGAAGCGCGTGCCTGTGTCGCCCGGGATCGCGGCGTCGTTGCGCGCTTGCCAAAGGATTTGGCCTTCAATCTCGAGCGACAGCCCTGGCTGACGCGGAGTGGGAACGACGGACCCTTCGACGGGACAGGACAATAATGCAGTGATAAGGGCAAGGGCAGAAACGGTACCTTTTTTCATGACTGAAGTCCTTTCAGAGCTGGTGATCACGATATAACATAAACAACAGAGATACCGTCTGCTTGAAATGCGGTGAACGGAGAGATTCATGAGAAGGGTGCTGATCGCGATGCTAGTGGGGGGGTTCTGCATGTCGGCGTTTGCCGATGAGAAACCACCTCTTGAAACGGTTCCGAAGGTCGATATCGCCCGTTACGTCGGGCTCTGGTATGAGATTGCACGGCTGCCAAACTGGTTCCAAGAAGGTTGCTTGGAGAGCAGGGCCGAATACACAGCGCTCGAAAAGGGAAAGATCAAGGTCGTCAACTCATGTCGCAAGAAGGATGGTAAAGAGGCGTCGGTCGAGGGGATCGCCTGGATTGAAGATCCTGTCTCGAATGCCAGGCTAACGGTTAGCTTTGTTCCCTCTTGGCTGCGCTGGACCGGAATTGGAAAAGGCGATTACTGGATCATCGATCTTTCTCCTGAATACCAATGGGTCGTGGTGAGCGAGCCCGAACGCCGACATCTGTGGATACTGGCCCGCAAACCGGCGCTCGAATCCGCTGTTTTCGATGCAATAACAAAAAAGCTGCGGGAACGCGGGTTTGATCTCGCGACGTTGATCCATCGCAAATAATTCTGCGCCATCGGTCCGCCAGGAAGCTTGCGGGCGCTCGCGAGTTGTGAACGGGTGGGGACCCCGCTATTCCGCATTGAATTGCAGCGTGTGTTATCTGCCAAAAGTTGACTTATAAGCCTTGAAGTAATAGACGCAGGTCACGCATCCCGGGGAGGATTTCCATGAACCGAATTCGCATTGTTCTGCTTGGCTCGTTCTTAGCCCTTCCTCTGCACGCATATGCAGCCGACGTCTGCACTGAGGTGAACCAGGATGGCTATGCGGGCCGGCTTTGCGGCGAGCAGATCGATCGCGAAGAGCGTGAGCTGAATAAGAGGTCCTTTTCAAGTCATTATGGGGGCACGCTCACGGGGAATACCCCGGAGACTCAAGGGAAAGCTCTTTCCAAGAACAAGATGATGGATGTCACGCTACAGCTTTGTCCAAAGCCTGATGGCGCTGTTGCGGGCCAGTTTTCCTATTCCATCAATTCCTCCGACGGGATCTCGAGTTTCTCGATGGTTGTCGAAGGCAGTGTTACGGGACAAACTGACGATCGCGCGGAAATGCCGAACTATAATGTCGAGTTTACCGCTCGATACATCGTGAATGTTGGGAATGATCCCGCCCAAACAACGAATCTGAGTCTCCAAGCCACTGCCTCCGTTTCAACCCGCGGGGACTTTGTGAAAAAGATTGGAAGCCTTCAGAGCACCACGACTGGAACCGGTCCGGATGGGGCAGTTGAAAGCCTCGCCAAGAACGCGGTAATCGCCTGGCAAAAAGCGGATGAAATGCTGCTTCGGGCTTATGACCGATGGACCAGCGGCTACTGCATCGGTCTTGAGATCAATCCGGAGGCGATTGCATTTGACCAAAACCTAATCAGTCATTTCTCGGCAAAGGTGGTCGATCGCTTGAACGGAAGTTCTGCGGAAGCCGCACTTTCGGCTGAGGTTTCCAAGGGCTCCACAATCACGCCAGAATTCGCGAAATACGCGAGGTTCACGTCTGTGGATTATGAACTTAAAGGCGGTTCCGCATCCGATGAAGTGACCTGCTCAATCGAGGCGGCTTCGCACCAAGGCCGCGACATCCTGACCAGGACCGTTAGCCTCGGGTATCTCCTCTGGATTTCCTCTGACTTTCATATCGATGGAAAATCGAGTCAGGCCGATGGCCGGGTTGTTGCCGAAATTCCGCTGGAGGGTGCCGGGGCTCCTGGTTCGTCGCTGAGGCTAAAGGGGCAGGGGGCCATCACTTACGAAAGTTTCAGATTCAATGCCGACACCAATGGGCAGTGCACGGTCTCGACCGCAACGATCGCTTCAACCGCCTTCGTGATGTCGTTGATTCTGGCGAGTGGTCCGGAACACGATGGTCTTTCGATTTCAGAACTTCAGTTCATGCCGGGAAATCCTTCCGAAACTCTGACCATCGTATGCAACGGTTATGCACAGGCGACGGCCACGCAGTTTTGGGCAACGGTGTTCATGAACTTTCATATCCAGGAGATGACGAGTCCTAACGGTGGTCCACTGATTATTGAAGGATGGGAGGCCGTCGGTTCAGGTAACGTTCTGGCACGAAAGTCCTACGAGAACAGGGATACAAAGAACGAGACCACGTTTACTGAAAAAACGGTTTTCGAGGTTAGAAGACGCCCTCTATAATCTTAGCCCATTCGTCGAGCGCACTTTTGACGAGAAGCGCCTCGATTCCATCGAATTCGAGGCGCTTCTCTAGATTCCTAAGCTGCGGCCTTTTGCGCGTCTTTATTTGCAGTTAACAAAGACACAACCACCAGGACGATGAATCCAAGCGGAATGGAAACGATCGCCGGCTGGCTGAAGGGCACAATCGCTTTTTCCGGGTCGATTCCGTAAACGTCTTTGTAAGCCTGCGCGCTGAGGAGAATCCAACCCAGCGAAGAAATCATTCCGGCCGTGATGGCCGCGGTGATTCCCTGCTTAGTTGTTTTCTTCCAGAAGAGCAGCATCACGAGAGCAGGCAAATTCGCTGAGGCCGCGATATTGAAGGCCCAGCCTACCAAGAAGTTCACGTTCATTTTGGAGAAAAGAATCCCCAGCACGATCGCGAGGAGTCCTACGCAAATCGCCGCGATTTTTGCGGCGCGAACTTTCTTGAAATCATCGAGGTCCATCTTCAGGTAGTTCGTGATGATGTCGTGCGCGACAGCGCCGCTCGCGGCCATGATGAGACCGCTGACGGTACCTAAGACGGTTGTGAACGCCACGGCCGAAATAACCGCAAAAAGGACTTCATTGAAGCTCTTTGCGAGTAAAGGGGCTGCCATGTTCGAGTCCGTGACGTCAAGCGTACCGCTGGTCATGGCGCCAAGGCCGAGATAGAGGGTCAGCACGTAAAAAAAGCCAATGGCCGCGATACCTACGACGGTGCTCTTGCGCGCACTCGCCTGGTCCTTGACGGTGTAGTAACGGATCAGAATGTGCGGAAGCGAGGCGGTTCCGCAGAACAGCGCGAGCATGAGTGACAAGAAGTCCAACTTGTCAGAGAACTTGTTGCTTCTCACCTTTTTAAAAGTCGGACTGGATCCCGGCGTCAGGAAATCAGATCCTGGAGTAGGCTTCTGATAGTAGATGTTCGTGACACTGCCGTCCTTTTCGGTGATTTTGTCTGAACCCCAGAGAATCACGTCTGTATTTTGCATTGTTCGAAAAAATGACAGAGGACCGAGAGGACCGGTCTCTGAAGCGCCATCAGGAAGCCTATAAGCGTAGCCAACGGGTTTAAGATCCTCTTGTCCCTCGCTCTTGCCCTGGGGCTTGCCGTTGACGAGCTTTCTCCCGTCCTTTAAAACGGTGATAGACTGGGTTTCAAAAAGAGTTCCGTTCGCTTCTGTTTTCCAGACGGAAACGCTTCCCGTAGCTTTGTCGAGGATGCGAACGTAAGGCTTGTTCGTCCACGCAGAAGAAGGAGGGATGACCGTTTTCGCCGGTTCTTTTGTTAGGTCGGCAAGCTGAACATCTCGAGCAAACACTTTCGCCGAGGTGCCGTCCGCTTCCTTCGGCGACGTCGAGATGCCACGGGCCAGAATCATGACCGTGATTGCGGCGCAAAGACCGACGAGGAGGGAGCCTTTGATGAACTGTACCCACGTCGTCGAGACCATTCCCGCCGAGACTACGATCAAAATCACGACAAGCCCGACGGTAATCACGCCGACGAAATGCGGAAACCCAAGGAGCGGCTGCACAAGGGCGCCTGCACCGACCATCTGTGGGATGAGATAAAATATGCTCACCACCAAGGTGCTGATGGCCGCCGTGAGTTTGATGCCTCGGGAGTTGAATTTGTTATCAAGCGCATCGGCAAACGTAAAACGTCCCAATCGTTTCAGGGGCTCGGCGATGATGAATAGGGCCACGATCCAGCCGGCCAGATAACCGATCGAATACAGAAAGCCGTCATAGCCGTAGAAGGCGATCATTCCGCAGATGCCAAGGAACGAGGCCGCTGAGAGATAATCCCCGGCAAAGGCGACGCCATTCACCGCCCAGTGGATTGTACCTCCTGCAGTAAAATAGTCCTTGGACGACTTGGCCTTGGCTCCCAAATAGAAGCTCAGCCCCAAAACCGCTCCGACAAAAAGCAAAAAAATCGCTACCGCGATAGCTGATGAATTGTGAATCATTTTTCGCTCCCTTAACCGCTCTTTTTGCAAAGCACCATGTAGATCAGCGCTAAGACGAGGGCTGCGGCAATCAGTAAGAAACCATAAACGATTGCCAGGTTCAGTCCGCCCAGTACCGGGGTGCTCATGATCGCCGGATTAAAGGCACTTAGAATCATGAATCCTGCATAAAAATGCACGTAGACGACAAATAATAGGATTCCGAGACGCGCATTGTGGGTTACGACAGTTTCGTCTTCCTGTTCTTTGGTAACGGGTATCTTAAAATCCAAATCCAGTCCGGCCATCATCCCCTCCAGGTAATTATAATTAAGCAGTCCGCTTGTGATCAGATCCTTGACCTTCTCATGCGACGGGCCATTGTCAAGGGACTGTTGTTGGTCAACTTTCGTTATGGTAGTTCTTTCTGAGTCTTATGGGTCACTCGAGAAAACAAAAAAAGAGCTGGAAACGGTTTGTCGTTAATATCGTCTCACCCGCGGTCTTAACGATCGTTTTCTTCAATATCTCGATCTTCATGGTCATCATCCCGTCCATGAAAAGCACCATTATTGAGCGAAAAAAGGAGACGATCAAGGAGCTGACGCTCACCATTCTTAGCGAACTTTCGGCGCTTGACCAACAAGTTAAAAGTGGAGCCCTGACCGCCCAAAAAGCGCAAAAACGTGCACTCGAGCAAATCGAGACAATCCGGTACGGGGAAGAGAGTAAGGACTACTTTTGGGTGACAACGATGCGCCCGACCATGGTCATGCACCCCTATCGTAAGGATCTCGATGGACAGGATGTTTCCAAGTATTCCGATCCGAGCGGGAAGATGCTCTTTTCGGAATTCGTAAAAGCCATTCGGGACAAAGGTGAAGGCTATGTGGATTATCTCTGGCAGTGGAAAGACGATCCCAGTCGTATCGTACCGAAGCTTTCTTACGTGAGAGCCTTTGAGCCATGGGGTTGGATTATTGGAACGGGCATTTACCTGGATGATGTGAGAGAAGAGGTCGCTCAGATCACCAGACGGACCATTCAGCTTTCGATTTTTATTTCTATTCTCATCGCATTTCTCCTTCTTTATATCGCTCGTGAGAGCCTTAAGTCCGAACGAAGCCGGATGGATGCCGAGACGGCGCTGAGAGATTCGGAAGAGAAGTACCGACTTCTGGTGGAATCAACGACCGAGGGTGTGGCGTTGAGTGTCGATGAGCGCCTTGTCTACGGCAATTCGACCCTGTTGCAGATGCTCGGGCACTCGTTGGCGGAGTTGACCCGCAAGACCATTGGCGAGATCTGTATTCACGAGCGGACCGGCGGAAATGGATTACAAGCGAGTTTGATTCCCGATCATCTCTATCTTAAAACAAAGAGCGGGGAGTTGGTTGACGTCATCGCGACGGTTTCGGATGTCATTTTTGAGGGGAAAATGGCTCAGATTCACACCTTTAAAGACATTACTCAACATGACAAGGCTGATGAGGGCCTGTC
>MEQK01000057.1:18331-21083 GCA_001770175.1 Bdellovibrionales bacterium RIFOXYD1_FULL_55_31
CCCGGATGCTCTCGGAACTGCAAACCGCGCTTCTCATGCCTCATGCCCCCGTCGGGCAGTCAATGACGAAGCTTGTGGAATGTGAGCTTGGAGTTTCGGTTAAAAAAGCCGCAAGCATCATGTCGACCGAGAACTCAAGCGCTATTTTGATCAAGGGGCCCGAAGGCGAACATGTTGGAATTGTCTCCGATGCGGATCTGCGGCGGCGGGCGATGACGAGTTCCGCGGATCTTGACCGTCCGGTTTCCAGTATCATGACCGCGCCTTTGATCAAAGTTTCCCGAAATACACTCCTGTTCGAAGCGACGTTGATATTTCAGGAAAAGGGAATTCGTCATTTGGCTGTGACTGACGAGGACGGGCGCATCGTCGGTCTTTTGAATACCAGCGAGGTGATCAAGACGCAGAGTCATCCAGCCTCCATTTTGATTCGCGAAATCCAAAAAGCTAAACAGCATCAAGAGATCGCGAGAAGCCGTCGCAATCTGCCTTCCTTGGTGAAGGCGTTGCTCGATAACGGCGCGAAGGTCGATAGCGTTACCAGAATTCTCTCTTCCGTTTCTGATGCAGTGATCAATCGGTCCGTCGAGTTGGCGATTGAGCAGCTTGGACCGCCGCCCGTGAGGTTTTCCTTCATGACATTCGGCAGCGAGGCCCGTGGGGAACAAACGCTTAGGACGGATCAAGACAACGCGATCATCTATGCGGATCCCGATCCTGATCAGGCGGCGGATGTTCATCAGTATTTTTTAAAGCTTGGAGCCCTGGTTTGCGCCTGGCTTAATGACGCGGGTTACAGCTACTGCAAGGGCGAGGTCATGGCGAAGAACCCGAAGTGGTGCCAGCCGCTTTCTCAGTGGTTACAGTACTTTTCGGACTGTGTGACGGCCGCGGATTCACAGGATCTGTTTGATGTGAACGTTTTTTTCGATTTTAGAGCCGTATATAGCGAAGCGGACTTTTCGATCGTACTGCGCAGGCACCTTGCCCAATTGATCGAAAACAAACCAGCGTTTTTCTTTTACCTTGCGGAGGCCACTTTGCAGTACAAGCCGCCGTTGAGTTTTTTCGGAAATATTCAGTTTGAATCACCGGAGACGGATTCGGAGTCTCCTTATTTCAACATCAAGAGTGCGATGATACCGATTGTAAATTTTGCCCGAATTTACGCGCTTAAAAATGGACTCGAGGCTACCGGGACAAGCCTTCGCCTTCGAGGACTTCTCGAAAAGGGTGTGCTTGTCGAGTCGAGTTATGATGAGTTGGTGCTGGCGTTTTCTTTTCTCATGCAGATGCGCTTATCTCATCAGGCGAAACAAGTGACCTCAGGCAAGAAGCCGGATAATAATATTCCGCTTCAACGCTTGACCCAGCTGGAAAAGTCTATGCTGAAGAAAATATTTTCTGACATCTTGGTGTTTCAAGCCAGGGTCAGGGCAGATTTTGCCAGAACAGGTTAGATTTCGTGCGTATTTTGTTGGTTGGAGATGTTCACGGAAAGATTGAGAAAGTATCAGGTTTGCTTGCGCGAGCAAAAGCGATGTTTCGTATCGGCGCTGCGATTCAGGTAGGCGATTTCGGTTTTTTTGAAAGTGTTTTTTTACCCGGTAGAATTGCCAGTCTGTATTTTTCCGTACCGTTTTATGTGGTGGACGGAAATCATGAAGATCACGACTGGCTTGAGCGGCAAGCCGACACGGGAAGGGTAGAAGCCTGGAAAGAAGCGCACAATCTGTTTTATCAGCCGCGAGGCTCGGTTCTCAGGATCGGTTCTTCGTGCATCGGTTTTTTGGGTGGGGCG
Organism: Bdellovibrionales bacterium RIFOXYD1_FULL_55_31; assembly: GCA_001770175.1. Classification (GTDB taxonomy): domain Bacteria; phylum Bdellovibrionota; class UBA1018; order UBA1018; family UBA1018; genus XYD1-FULL-55-31. Next base: position 20,133 of record MEQK01000057.1, read on the forward strand.
CTCCACGTCGATCGCCCTCAAATGATAAATTATGCGACGGGTGTCTCTAACCATATTCAGCAAATTCAACGCGAAGAGGCGGGCTTAGTATTCAATCACGAAAAGCCGGATCTCATTGTTACCCACACCTGTCCGAGTGGAATAGGCGTGGGCGTTCGCGGTTCGGCAGAGTTTCGACAAGGTGTCCTTGATTTTGTGCGGGGAGCGGGATTCGACCCCGGCCCCGTAGATGACTGCGGAGATGGTGAGCTGACCGTACTTTGGCGGTCATTAAAGTTCCGGCCGGTGGCTTGGGCTTTCGGACATTTTCACCGAACGCATGAAGCACAGGTCGAGGGAACACATTTTGTTTGCGTGGATCAGTTTGATCCGTCTGTTGATTTTCCGCTGGTCATTTGGGATACCGAGGAAAAACGACTGTTGGTCTTAACTGATGAAAGCCGAAGTCTCGCTCCTGGCGAATAAATGGAAAACCCGGGGAAGCTGTTCTTGAAGAACCGAGTAGGCGGCGCAGCAGCGCCGCCCCTCGCCGAGCTGGACGTGCCGAAATTGATGATGCTGTGATATAGGGTTGCGGGCGCTCGCCTATCTTGAGATTCTCTTTCCATGAAAAAATTCAGTTTTCACTTCTTTGCCATTGCTCTATGCGCTATCGGAATCGCGTGCGCTGGTCGTCAGCCGAACACTGGCAACTCGCAACGCCCAGGCTTAAACAGTATACGGTATGTTGAGCTGGCGCGAGGTCAGCAAATCGCTGAGCTCTCAGGTAACGTGTTGATTCGGGTCCAAGAGGACGATGCGAAGGGGTTCGCTTACCACTACTATCTTTTCGTTCCGAAAGGTTTGGATCGCAGCAGGAAGGTCCACGTTCTTGTTGAGCCCAATAATACGGGAGACACTTCGGACGATCTCAGTCATCACGATTTGGCGGCGCGGAGCCTGGTAGAGGAT